>CAMFJT010000087.1 GCA_945957125.1 uncultured Rhodospirillales bacterium
CGATTCGCCTTAGTCTCGTGGGCTCGGAGATGTGTATAAGAGACAGCATGTGCAGCGCGCGATCGAGCGGCTCGGACTGCTGCAGATCGACTCGGTCAACGTGCTCGCGCGGGCACATTACCTGCCGCTGTTCTCGCGGCTCGGCAACTACGACAGCGCCCTGCTCGACCGCGCCGCCTGGGGACGGCGCGGCGAGCGCCGCCTGTTCGAGTTCTGGGCGCACGAGGCCTCGCTGCTGCCGCTCGCCACCCAGCCGCTGTTGCGCTGGCGCATGGAGCGCGCGGCGGCCAACACGGGCGACGGCAAGGGCAAGCTGCATCTCTTCCGCCGCGAGCAGAAGGCCTATATCGACGAGGTGCGGCGCGAGATCGAGGATCGCGGCCCCCTCGCCGCCTCGGAGCTCAGCAACGCGGGGCCCGGCCGCGGTGCATGGTGGGGCTGGAGCGACGGCAAGCTGGCGCTCGAATGGCTGTTCTTTGCCGGCGTGCTGACGACCGCCACGCGACGCGGCACCTTCGAGCGCGTCTACGACCTGGCCGAACGCGTGCTGCCGGCGGCGATCCAGGCCGTCCCGACTCCGTCCGCCGAGGACGCGCAGCGCGAGCTGTTGCGGCTCTCCGCGCGCGCGCTGGGCGTCGGCACGGAATTCGACCTGCGCGACTATTTCCGGCTCGGCGTCGCCGACACCAAGGCCCGCCTGGCCGAGCTGGTCGAGGCGGGCGAGCTCTTGCCGGTCTCGGTCGAGGGCTGGGACCGGCCGGCCTATCTCGATCCCGCCGCGCGCCAGCCGCGCCGCATCGAGGCGCGTGCCCTGCTCGCGCCGTTCGATCCGCTGGTCTGGGAGCGCGACCGCACGCACCGAATCTTCGACTTCTTCTATCGCATCGAGATCTACACGCCGCTCGCCAAGCGCACCTACGGCTATTACGTGCTGCCGTTCCTGCTCGGCGATCGCCTGGTCGGCCGGGTCGATCTCAAGGCCGATCGCGCCGGCGGCCGCCTGCTGGCGCATGCCATCCATTTCGAGAAGGATGTCGACCGCAGGCAGGTTGCCGCGGCGCTCGACGAGGAGCTGCGCCTGATGGCCGACTGGCTGGGGCTCGAGACCGTGGTGAAAGGAAAAGGACGATGAACGACCTGGTGCTGAAGAACGGGCGGGTGATCGATCCGTCGCAAGGGCTCGACCGGGTGACCGACATCGCCTTCGCCGACGGCAAGGTCGCGGCGATCGGCGACGGGCTGTCGGGGACGGACATGCGCGACGTGAGCGGCAAGATCGTCTCGCCCGGCCTGATCGACCTGCACACCCACGTCTACTGGGGCGGCACGTCGCTGGGCGTCGAGGCCGAGCTGCTGGCGCGCACCGGCGGCGTCACCACCTTCATCGACGCCGGCAGCGCCGGCCCCGGCAACTTCCACGGCTTTCGCCGGCACGTGATCGAGCCGTCGCCGGTGCGTATCCTGCCCTATCTCAACATCTCCTTCCCCGGCATCTTCGCCTTCTCCAAGACCGTGATGGTGGGCGAGAACGCAGACATGCGCCTGATCGACCCGCGCGAGGCGGTCCGCGTGGCGCGCGAGCACGCGGACCTCGTGCTCGGCATCAAGGTCCGGGTCGGCAAGTCGGCGAGCGGGGATTCCGGCATCATGCCGATGGATATCGCGCTCGATGTCGCCGAGGAGTGCGGCCTGCCGATCATGGCCCACCTCGATGCGCCGCCGCCGTCGCGCCACGACGTGATGGGCCGCCTGCGTCCCGGGGACATCCTGACCCACTGCTTCCGGCCCTTCCCCAATGCGCCGGTGCGCGCCGACGGCAAGGTGCGCGACGAGATCCTCGCCGCCCGCGCGCGCGGCGTGATCTTCGACATCGGCCACGGCGGCGGCTCGTTCGGCTTCGGCACGACGCGCGCCATGCTGGCCGCCGGCTTCCTGCCCGATGTGATCTCCTCGGACGTCCACGTCATCTCGATCGAGGGACCGGCCTTCGACCTGCTGACCACGATGTCCAAGTTCCTCTGCCTCGGCGTCGACCTGCCGACGGTGCTGAAGCTCGCCACGGCCAATGCCGCCGCCGCCATCAAGCGCCCCGACCTCGGCACCCTGAAGGTCGGCGGCCTCGGCGAGGCTACGGTGATCGAGCAGGTGAGCGGCAATTTCGACTACGCCGATTCGATCGGCGAGCACATGGTCGGCGACAAGCGCCTGCTTTCGGCAGGCGTGGTGCTCGGCGGGAAATGGTGGCATCCGACGTAACTCATTGAAATCTCGAAGCAAATGCTTCCGTCGAAATTTCTCGAGATTGCTTGCAACCAACTGCCGGGACAATCCGTTGTATCGCTGACCGGGTCAAAACGGCGCCGCCCCTGCCCCCCGCTCCGCGGCGTCTCCCTCCCCACCTGGTCAACCCGCCCGCCCTCGATTAGCTTCGAGGGCGGGCTGCCTGCTCTTGGGGATACTCTTCCGCGCCGAGCCGTTCCGCCCTAGGCCGCCTCCAGATAGGTCACGGCGAACAGGCGGTCCGGATCCGTCCAGGTTTCGGCTATGCGGAAGCCGCCGCTTTTCGCAAGCGCTGCGATGCCGGAAGTATCGTACTTGTAGGAGTATTCGGTGTGCACCCGCTCGCCAGCCGCGAAGTCGAACCGCTGGCCGGCCACCGTCACCGACTGGTCACGCAAGCTGCGGAAGTAGATCTCGATCCGGCCGTCGACCGGATTGTACGACGCCTCGTGCGCGAAGCCCGACAGGTCGAACGTCGCATGCAACTCACGGTTCATTCGGCGCAGCAGGTTCAGCGTGAACGCCGCGGTCACGCCTGCCTTATCGTTATAGGCATCGTGCAGCCGTTGCGGATCCTTGCGGAGATCGACGCCGAGCACGAGAGCGCCGTCGTTGCCGAGCAGTCGCCGGGCATGACGCAGGAAGGCGGTGGCCTCGGGCGGCTCGAGATTGCCGATGGTCGAGCCGGGGAAGAAGCCGAGCAATCGTCCGTCGTGCACGATCGGCGGAACCGGTCCCATGAAGTCGGCGCAAACCGGCAGGACCTGCAACCAGGGATAGTCGCGCCGCAGCCGCGCGGCCGTGGCGTCGAGATGCGCGCGCGAGATGTCGATCGGGGCATACAGCGCCAGATCGGGCAGCGCCTCGATCAGCAGGCGCGACTTCACGCTCGACCCGCTGCCGAACTCGACCAGCGCGCAGCCCGGCCCGGCGCGGCGGCCGATCTCGCCGGCACGCTGGCTCAGGATCATCGTCTCGGTACGGGTCAGATAGTATTCCGGCAGCTCGCAGATCTCGTCGAACAGCGCCGAGCCGCGCGCGTCGTAGAGGAACTTCGCAGGAATGGCGCGGGGCCTGGCGGAAAGCCCCGCGATCACGGCGCGACGGAACTCGTCGCGGTCGGCGGTTTCGGCATAGTCGAGAGGAAGCACGGAGCCGTTCATCGGAGATCCTCTGCGAGGCGAATGCCGCCGAACATCCAGCGCGCATCGGGCGGAAAGAAGTTGCGGTAGGTCGTGCGGATATGGTCACGCGGCGTGGCAGCGCAACCGCCTCGCAGCACCATCTGATTGGCCATGAACTTGCCGTTATATTCGCCGACCGCGCCTGGCGGCTCGCGATAGCCGGGATAGGCGACGTAGGGGCTGGCGGTCCATTCCCAGACGTCGCCGATCATCTGCGCCAATCCATCGCCACGCGGCGCGGCGATGGGATGGTATCGCCCATCCTCCAGCATGTTGCCGGAGCCCGCCGCGTCGATGGAGGCCAGCTCCCATTCCGCCTCGCGCGGCAAGCGCTTGCCGGCCCATTTTGCGAAGGCGGCCGCTTCGTAGAAGCTGACATGGCACACCGGCTCGCTGCCGCGCATCGGACGCAGGCCGGACAGGGTAAACAAGTTCCAGCGATCGCCGTCGCGATGCCAGTAGAGCGGTGCCTGCCAGTCGCGCTGCTTCACGCAATCCCAGCCCGCCGACAGCCAGAGCTCGGGCCGGCGATAGCCGCCATCGGCGATGAACGCCGCGTACTCGCCGCAGGTCGACAACCGCGTCGCGAGCGCGAAAGGGTCGACCCAGGCGCGATGGCGCGGGCCTTCGTTGTCGAAGGCGAACCCGTCGGCGGCGTGGCCGATCTCGACCAGCCCGCCTTCGAAATCGACCCAGCGCAACGCCGTCGCGTCATCGGCCGGAGCGCCCCTCTCCGGCGCGTAGGCCGGGAACAGCGGATTCATCGACAGCAGGTGCTTGACGTCCATCAGGATCAGCTCCTGATGTTGCTGCTCGTGATGAAGGCCAAGCTCGACGAGTTCCGTCCAATCGCCGCGTCCCGAGCCGATCAGCGCCGCCATGGCCTGCGAGACGTAGGTGCGGTAGGCGCGGATGCGCTCCACGCCCGGCCGCGTGATCATGCCACGCTGCGGCCGCGGATGACGCGGGCCAACCGCCTCGTAATATGAATTGAACAGGTATTCGTATGCGGGATCGAACGGACGATAGCCGGGCGCATGCGGCCGCAGCACGAAGGTCTCGAAGAACCACGTCGTGTGCGCGAGGTGCCATTTGGTCGGACTGGCATCGCGCATCGACTGCACGGTCTGGTCTTCGGCGGAGAGCGGCTCGGCAAGCGCCTCGGAGAGGCGACGAATCGCGAGGAAACGCTGGCACAGATGCCGGGTGTCCGTCGCAACGTCACGCACTATCGGTTTCGACACGACACCTCCGCACCGCTGCTAACGCCGGCCGACGAGAACCGGTTGCCAGAAGTGTGTTAGCGTCCGCCCCAAACGGGAGTGACACAAGTGCCAGTTTGCGAAATCGATCCCTGGCGCATGCAATACTTCGCGCGCATCCCTTGCCCCGCCGAGATCTTCATCCCGACTGAAGACAGCGACGCGTGGTTGTGGAATCCGGCCCATCGCTGGATCTACGACAAGCTCGCCATCGCCGTCAGCCAGGGACTGGAAGCGGCGCCGCATGGCGTGCCGCCGTCGCACTATCCGGTGTTCTCCAAGCCGATCTACAACCTGAAGGGGATGGGCGTGGGCAGCCGGCGGCTGCTCTCGGAGGCGGACTACGGCGCCGCCTATCGCCCCGGCCATTTCTGGTCGACCCTTCTGGAAGGTGATCATGTCAGCAGCGATCTTGCGGTGATCGACGGTGAACCGAAATGGTGGCGCCATGCGCGCGGCATCACCGGTCCCGAGGGCACGTTCGACTACTGGGAGATCGGCGCCCGATCCGAGCCCGCGATAGAGGACTGGGCCGGCGCCTGGTGCCGCAAGCACCTCGGTGGCTACACGGGAATGGTCAATCTCGAAACGATCGGCGCGCGAATCATCGAGGGTCATCTTCGCTTCGCCGACCAGTGGCCCGATCTCTATGGCGGCGACCGTTGGGTCGAGGCGCTGGTTCGGCTCTATTCCGAGAAGGTCTGGTCGTTCGACGAGAGCCGGCAGCGCACGGGCTACAGCGTCGTGCTCTTCTCGCCGCACGGCCGGCGCTACCGCCATCCGCCGTCATCCCTGCAGGCCGAGATTGCGGCCATGCCGGGAATATCCAGCCTTCAGATCACGTTTCACGAAGAGCTGGATCCCGAACGGCACGCCATGCCGCCGGGCGGCTTTCGGGTCGCGATCGTCAACTGCTGGGACCGCGCGGCGGGTAACGCCGCGCGGGAGAGGTTAAGGTTACATTTCGATTCGTGAGCGGCGTCTACGCGCTCAGGAATTGCGCCGCATGTAGCCGGTGAGCAGGCTCACCAGGAACAGCACGATCGCGACCACGAACAGCACCTGCGCGATGCCGGTGGCCGTCGAGGCGATTCCGCCGAAGCCGAAGACGGCCGCGACGAGCGCGACGACGAGGAACATCAATGCCCAGTACAGCATGGCTGGTTCTCCACAGAGAGGGTCATTTGGCGGCGCGATAACGCCGCCCGGCGCCTTGCGGTTGCGGTGCAACTGGACCTCGGTGGTGATCGTTAGGCCTGCGCCGACAGATGACGGACGCCGGCAACGAGGCAGAGGCCGGTCCCGGCTAGAGCCGGAACCGGTACGGCGTTTCCCCTGTAAAGGCCCCCTTGAACCACCAATGGAGGCTCTCAAATGCAACGCGAACTGACACCCACCGAAGCCCGCAGCGGAATCGTGAGCGGCCGGGTCTTCCTCGTGCTGGCATCGTCGTTCATCGGCGCCGTCATTGCCCTCGGCCTGGCGTGGGCCTTGTTCATCCGCACCTAAGCGGCCCGCTTCACCTTCAATTCAGCGAGTAGCGTTGGCATGAGCCCACCCGGTCACAGGCTGTCGGACGCCGAAGGAGCGTTGCTCGACGAGATTGCCATTCTCACCCGCAGCGATGGCCCCGAAGTTCCGATAAAGGATCTCGAGCTGCGTCTCGAGGACCGCGGCTTCACCGACACGCAGACGCGGCGCGCGTTGATGTCCCTGCTGCGCCGCGGACAGGTCTGCCTTGCAGGCGCCAAGCGCGTTCTGTGGAAAGGCAGCGCTGGGGCCGCACGGCCGCACTGAGAAAGCCTTCCTCCCCGCGCGCCCTTTCCTCGCCGCGCGCGCCGGGAGGGAACAGACCAGCCTCCGCTTTTCAGTCCCGATACTCGGGATGACGGCGCACGTAGGCCACGACGAAGCTGCATGCGGGCACGATCCTGAAGCCGTGCCGGCGCGTGTCGTCGAGCGCCGCCTTGACCAGGGACGACGCGTAGCCCTTCCCTTCGTCGGCCGGCGGCACCTCCGTGTGGCTGAAGACGCGGCTGTCGCCCTGCTGCCGATAGACCGCGAGGGCAAGGCCACTCTCGGTTTTCATCTCGTAGCGGCTGAGCGCTTCGTTGTGCGTGACGGTCATGCGGGGACTCCCTTAGCGGTCGACTTCCCAGAACATCGGGTAGGACGACTGGATCAATCCCTTCAGGTCGGCGCGATATCCGGCCGGAATGGTGAACTGGCCCCACATGACTGCCGGCGTCAGGTCGTAGGCGGCAACCTGGATGTCGGCCGCGATGCGCCGGCGCTCCTCCAGCGTGGTGGCGCGGGTGAATTGCCGAAGCAGTGCCGGAATACGCTCGTCGCACGACCATCCGGGGAAATCGTTGCAGGTCGCCGCGACGTAGAAGTGCGTCAAAGGCGAGAACATGTCCGTGCCGTTGGAGTAAACGGGAAACATCGACCAGCCGTCCTTCTTGGCGCGCCGCGCCAGCACCGTCGGCCAGTCGCGCGGCTGCTGCTCGACCGTGAAGCCGGCATCCCGCATGTTCTGCACGAAGACGCGCGAAGCCGTCTGGCTGATCGAGCCGGCAACCTCGAGGATGATCACAGGCTCCCCCTTGTAGCCCGACGCCTTGAGCTCGGCCTTGGCAGCCGCCATGTCGAACGCGTTGCCCTTGGCACCGGCATCCGTGGTGAGCGGCGTGCCGCACATCCAGAACGAGGGACATGACTTCGCGCGGTACTGCTCCGGCACGCCGATCGCCGTCAGCGTGGCGTCCTGATCGACCAGCTTCCACAGCACCTTGCGAACGGCGGGATTGTCGAACGGCGGGAAGGCGTGGTTGAGGCGGAAGTTGCCCTGGAACTGATGGATACCGCCCAGCCCCATCAGCTTCACGCTGCGGTCCTTCTCGAGGATCGGCAGCATGTCGAACGGCAGGTACTGCATGTAATCGATCTCGCCGGCCAACAGCGCGTTCGCGCCGGTCGACTGGTCGGGCATGACCCGCAGCGTGAGCTGGTCGATCTTGACGTTCTTGCCGCCCGCCAGGAAATCGGGCGGCTCGTTGCGCGGCCGGTAGTCTGGGTTGCGCTCGAGCAGCATCGTATTGCCCGGCCGCCACTGGTCCTTGACGAAGCGGAACGGGCCCGAGCCGATCGGCTCTGGAATCCGCTGGTCGGCGGGCGTCGCGGCGATCCGCGCCGGCATGATGACGGGCAGCGGCGCGTTGGGCTTGCCCAGCACCTCCAGCATCAGGGGGAAGGGCTGCTTGAGGACGAGCTCGAAGGTGCGCTGGTCCTTCGCCTCCAGCGACGCGGTATCGGCCATCAGCATCTTGCCGAGCGCATCGCGGACCGACCAGCGCTTGAGCGACGCGACGCAGTCGGCGGCGGTGACCGGGCTGCCGTCGTGGAACTTGAGGCCGTCACGCAGCACGAAGGTCCAGGTCAGCTTGTCGGCGCTGGTCTGGAAGCTGTCGACCATCTGCGGCTTGAGCTCGCCCTTCTCGTTCATGGCGAACAGCATGTCGAAGACATGCAGCCCGAAGGTGCGCGTGATGGTCGCCGTGATGAAGTGCGGATCGAGGATCGTCACCTCCGACTCCAGCACCACGGTCAGGCCCTTGGCGGCCCGCGCCTCGCGCGGCCGGATGAGGGACGCCGCTGCCAGTGCAGCACCGCCCGCCAACGTCGTTCGCCGCCCCAATCGATCCATACGCACTCCTCCTGGGAAAGCGCCACCGTAGCGTCGTTCGCGCTGAAACGAAAAGGGCCGGTTCCCTCGAACCGGCCCTTCCGCGAAATCGGCGATCGTCCACCCGATCGGTCTACATCGACTTGTACTTGTGCTCCCAGCCGCTGACCTGCGCCTCCGCCTGTTCATGGCTGATGCCGTAGCGGACCTGGATCTTGCCGACGAGCTGGTCGCGACGCCCCTGGATCTCCATCAGGTCGTCGTCGGTGAGCTTGCCCCACTGCTCCTTCACCGCACCCTTGGTCTGGGTCCAGCTGCCCTTGATCTTTTCCCACATCGTGTTGGCGTCGCTCTTGATCGTCGTCGTCGTGGTCGTCGACTGGGCCTGGGCCACCAGCGGCGCAGCCGTCAGCGAGACGACGGCGCAGGCGGCGAGAATGGCGATTGAACGCATGAAGTCCTCCGTTTTTCGCCCCGCAGGGCGTGCGTTTCGGATGTTCGTTAAACGAACCCCGCGATCGAAGGTTGCCTGGCTACGACAGAAGCGCTCGCAGGAAACACCCCGCCGGCACGACGATCAGCAACGCAACGTAAAGATCGAGCAACTCTCCATCGAACGGGCCGCGGTCGTCCTGATGGGTTTGGGCGGGGTTGCCCTCGGCTCCGGAAACCGGATGGGAGGAAGAAGCGATTCCGCGGAAACCGATCATTGTGGCGCCCCTGTGTGAATTGCTACGGGAAGAACGCCGGATAGGGACAATCGGTTGCAGGAATGAGGCGCCTATGGGGCGTGGGTCTTGCGAGCGACCTCGTCAAGGGCCTGCTGAAGGTCGATCGACGAATAGGGCTTGCCGATGAAGCGCAGGCCGCCCGGATCGGGATTGCTCTTGCCATAGCCGCTCGCGATGATCACAGGGAGGTTGGGAAACCGCTCGCGGACCTCCTCCGCAAGCTGCTCTCCGGTCATTCCCGGAAGACCGAGATCGGTGAGCAGAAGGTCGAAATCGCGCCCCTGCCCGAGGATCTCGAGGGCCTGCTCGCCACTGCCGACCGCGGCGACCAGGCAGCCGAGACGTTCCAGCATGTCGACGGTCGACATGCGCAGGACCACCTCGTCCTCGACGAACAGGACGCGCCGCGGATGATCCTTCGAGGGCACCGGCGGCACGGCCGGCGCCCGCTCGGTCGTGCGCGCGACGGTCGGCCCATGCCGAGCCACCAGCACCGCCCTAATCCGCGCCGCAAGCTCCTCGCTTCGATAGGGTTTCACGATCATCGGGAATTCCGGCCCGTCCTGGCGCGGCAGCAGATCGCGGGCATAGCCGGACGTCAGCAGGACGCCGATTCCCGGCTGGCGCTGCCGCGCGATCTCGGTCAACTGCGCGGCCGATATCGCGCCGGGCATGACGACGTCGGTGAACAGCAGATCGAACACCGCCTCCTTCTCGAGCAGGCTGGCCGCAAGGTCGGGATTTTCCACCGCGACGACGCGATAGCCCCAGCCCTCCAGCATGTCGACCACCGCGCGGCGGACCTCCTCATTGTCCTCCACGACCAGGATGCGTTCGCTGCCCGCGGCCGGCAGGGCGGAATCCGCGCCCAAGTCGGGGACCGGATCGAGCGTACGCGGCAGGTAGAGCTTGACGCTGGTGCCCTGGCCGATGGCGCTGTCGATACGGATGTGGCCGTTGGACTGGCGCACGAAGCCGTACACCATGCTCAGGCCGAGGCCCGTCCCGCGGCCTTCGAGCTTGGTGGTGAAGAACGGATCGAAGGCGTGCGCGACGACGTCCGCCGGCATGCCGGTGCCGGTGTCGGCGACCGCCACCAGCACATAAGGGCCCGGCGTCACTTCCGGATGCAGCGCGGCGTAGCGCCGGTCGAGGGTGGCGTTCGATACCTCGATGCGCACCGTGCCGCCGTCGGGCATCGCATCGCGCGCATTGAGCGCCAGGTTCAGGATGGCGTTCTCGAGCTGGCCGGGGTCGATCCTGGCATTCCATGCATCCTGCGCGATGGCGAAGTCGAGCACCACGCGCTCGCCCAGCGCATGGCGCAGCAGCTCGCCCATGTCGCTGGCCAGCCGCGCGATGCTGGTCGGTTGCGGCGCGAGCGGCTGGCGGCGGGCGAAGGCGAGGAGCTGCTGGGTCAGGCGCGCGCCGCGGTCGGCGGCGGCGGAAGCGCTGTGCAGGCGCGCGAGCGTCTCGGGGCTGTCCCCCACGCCGGTCCGGATCAGGTCGATGTTGGCCTGGATGACCTGCAGGATGTTGTTGAAATCGTGCGCCATGCCGCCGGTGAGCTGGCCGACCGCTTCCATCTTCTGGCCCTGCCGCAGGGCCGCATCGTCGCGCAGCTTCTCGGTCACGTCGACGCAGCGCACCACGGCGCCGCCATCGGCCATCTCGCCGCGCGAGACCTCGTATTCGCGACCCTCGTGCGAGACCCGCGCCGTGAGCTGCCGCTCCTTCTGCGGCTCGCCGAGATGCAGCGGCCGCAGCAACGCGCGGGTGGCGGGAAAGCGTTCGGACAGGAGCTGGTCGCGCGTCGGCGGTGCCTCGCGCGCGGGCGTCCAGGCCGCGAGCACGGCAAAGGCCTCGTTCCAGGCGACCACGTGGCCGGCAGCGTCGAGCACGAAGATCGGATCGTGCAAGGTCTCCAGCGTCGCCTGAAGCAGCCGGGTGCGGGCGGAGAGTTCGGCCTGTGCCTTCTCCAGCCGCGAGCTGCCGCGCACGATCAGGAACATGCCGGCGACGAGGCAGACGAAGGCGCCGCCCAGCACCAGCAGGCCGGCCAGGTCGGCCTGCTCGCGTTCCGAGCGTAGCGCGGCGAGGCGGCTGGACAACAACAGGGTCTGGCCCTCGATGAAGGCGTCGGCGACCTGCCGGATATGGTCGGTCGTGGGCCGGCCCGCGTTGCGCGGCAGCGTGGCTTCGCGACCGTAGAGCTGATAGGCGACAATCGTTGCGTTGAGCTCGCCCAGCTTCTCGGTGGTCGCCGAGCGAAACTCGGCGACCTGCCGCAACGCGCCGGAATCGTCGGCCGCGGCGGCTTCGAGCTGGCGCACGATCGGATCGAAGCGCAGCAGGGCGCGCTCGTAGGGCTCGAGGTTGGCGATGTCGCCGGTGAGCAGGTAGGCGCGCTGGCCGATCTCGGCATCCTGCAACACGATCAGCGCCTGGCGCATCAGCGAGATCGTCTCGTAGTTGGTCGAGACGATGCGCTGCTGCTTGGCCGCAGAGTTGTAGTGCACGAACGTCAGAAGCGCGCCGGTCGCGACGAGCACGGCGATCGTCAATCCGACGACCAGGCCGATCGAGCGGGCGGTCCGCATCCTAGGCCTCGCCGGCCTCGTCGCGCGGCAACGGGAAGTTCACGACCACCCGCGTGCCGCCGCCCTCGCGCGGCGAGATGCTGGCCTCGCCGCCCAACTGCATGGCCAGGCCGCTCATCAGCGTCAGACCGAAGCTGCCGCGCGGACGCGGGCCTGCGGCCGGGCGGGCTTCCTCCTCGCCGTTGTCCTCGATCACCAATTCGGCCTCGCCGCCTTCCTTCTCCACCGCCTCGATGCGGATCTCGGGGACCGCGACGCCGCTGAAATCGTGGTTGAGCGCACGCCCGACCGCCTCGGTGACGATCAGCCCGACCGGAATGGCGATGTCCGGCCCGACGGCCATGATCGGCGCGCGGATCTGGTAGCGCGGCGTCGGCCGTTCGATGCCGGGGCGCGCGACGGAAATCTGACGCACAAGGTCGCTGATGAACTGCTGGAAGTCGACCAGCGACCAGCTCGAGCGCTCATACAGGTGGCGATGGAGGATCGAGAGGGTGAGCACCCGGTTCTGCGCATCGCCGAAGAAGCGCCGGATGCGCGGCGAACGGATTTCGCCGGCCTGCAGGTTGAGCAGGCTGGAGATCATCTGCAGGTTGTTCTTCACGCGATGATGGATCTCGCGCAGCATGTGGTCGCGTTGCTCGAGCCCCGCCTTCAGCTCCTGCTCGCGGCTGGCGATCGCGGCCGCCATTTCGCCGACCCGGGCGGCGACCGAAGCCATTTCCGGCGTCCACGGCTCGACCGGAGCGAGGGTCACGCTCTCGCCGCGCGCCACCCGGCCGGCAAAATCCTGGATATAGCGCAGCGGCCGCACGCACCAGCGATCGGCGCCCAGCCAGATCGCAGTCATGACCACGAGCATCGCCAGCAGGATGAGCAGGAATTCGCCCCAGTCGAGGAGCAGCGCCATGAAGCCGCGGTCCGCCGGGATGGCGGACACGACGTAGAGCGTTTCGCCGCCCAGGGGGCGAACGTGGAAGTGGTATGCGGCGCCGCTCTGGCCGTGTTCGACGAAGGACGCCTGCCGCGAGCCGATCATCGCCGCGACTCGCGATGCGACCGGCAAGGCCGACGTCGCCCGCGTGTCGCCGCCCAACAGCCCGCCGGCGCGATCGACCAGCGCGACGCCCGCCGAGCCGGCCGATTGGGGCGAGCCGAGCTGCTCGGCCAGGCTGCGCAACGACAGGCCCATTGTGCACATGCCGACGAACTGGCCCCCGCGCAGGGCGGGTACGCCGATCGGGATCACCGTCTGCTGCATCAGCCGGCTGGCGACGTTGGCTCCCACGGCCGGCGCGCGGGTCTCCTTCACCAGCCGGAAGACCTCGCGATCGGAGAAGTTCATGCCACGCGCGCCCGGCACGCTGCCGCAACGCGCGACCCCGCGCTCGTCGAGCACCAGCGCGGCGGAATAGTCGGAGGAGAACTTCTGGATGACTTGCGAGAGGTAGGAGTCGCAGCGCTGCACGTCGGCCGGGGCGGGGTCCGGCTCGAGCGTGCGCTGCACGGCGTCATCGGCGCACGCTGCGATGAGGAGCCGGCGCGAGCCCTCCATCAGCTCGCGGTACCGGCTCTCCGCGAGGCCGGACACGACGGCGGCCGCCTCGGCGCGCCGCGCCTCGGCCTGACGGGCATCGTCGAATGCCCGCCAGCCGGAGACCGCCGCGACCGGCAGGAGTGCCAGCGCCGTGACCGCGACCAGCCTGGTACGCAGCGACCAGCGCGCCATGATGACGAGAACGCCTTGGCCGCTAGATCGAGACCGTATCCAGCGCCTGGGCGATGGCTGCCCGCAGCAGATCCGGATCGAACGGCTTGGAGATCACGAAGGCCGGCTCGAGTTGCGTGCCGGTCAGCAACCGCTCGGGATAGCCGGTCACGAAGATCACCGGCACGGTCATGGCCTGCATGATTTCCTTCACCGCGGAGATGCCGCTGTCAGAACCGCGAAGCTGGATGTCGGCCAGCACGAGATGCGGCGAATGCTTCTTGGCGAGGTCGACGGCGGCTTTCTCCGTCGCGGCGATGCCCACCACCTCGTGGCCGGCGTTGCGCACGATATCGGCGACGTCGAGCGCGATGACTGCCTCGTCCTCGATCACCAGCACACGCACGGCGGCCACGCGCTGCAGCTCGCGGCGCGCTTCCATCAGGCTGCGCTCCGCCTTGTCGACCTCGATCCCGAGGATTTGCGCGGCATCGGGGACGGTGAAGCCCTCGAGAACCGTCAGCAGCAGGACCTGGCGCTGCAGCGGCGCCATCTCCGTCAACGATTCCTTGAGACGGCCGCTCACGCCAGCGCTTTCCGGCGGCTGATCGAGGCTGCCGAACGGCTGCTGCAGCCGATGGAACAGGGTGAAGACGCCGAGCTTGGTATCCTCCGCGCCCTCGATCAGATCGGGCTGGGCGACGGCGACCTCGGCGCAGAGCCGGACCCACTCGTCGCCGCGCTGCTGCGAACCGGTCACGGCCCGCGCATAGCGACGCAGGAACGGCAGCGTCTTGGTGATTGCCTCGGAAAGTTTCTTGGTTGCCGGTCCGCTTGGCACTATTGCCCCCTCTTCGTATCGTCTCGACGCTCGCTCGACCCTACACCACGGCAGCCTCTGAATCGAACTCCCGGCCACGGGGGCCGGGAGCCGAAAGGCCTCTACGACGCTCAGCTCTAGTAGCGCCGCTCCGGCGTCGTCGCCGCGCCGACGACCGCGCCGGCAGCGCCGCCGACCACCGCGCCCGCGATCGGCGCACCGACCGTCGAGCCTACGACCGCGCCGGTGCCCGCACCGATGGCGCCGCCCGTCAGGGCACGATCGGTCGGATTGTTGCCGCACGCCGCGGTGAGAAGCGCCAAACCTGCCAGCGCCGCCAGCGGCGCGATATTCCTGAACGTCATCGATCGTCTCCTGTGTTCGAAACCTAGTGCAGCCAACCCAGCGCCCACATCAGCAGAAGAACGGGGATCGGAACCCCGAGAAGCCACAAGACAGCAGCGCGTCCCATCTGCTTACTCCTTCTCAAGTCCCCGTGCTAACGTCGACGCCTCGCTTGGGTTCCCAAGGACTCTAGAGCCCGCCGGCCCAGCTCTTGACCTGCTTCTCCGCCTCGTCCTTGGCCACGCCATAGCGTTCCTGGATACGACCGATGAGCTGCTCCTGCTTGCCGCCGATCACTGTGATGTCGTCGTCCGTGAGCCTGCCCCACTGCTCCTTCACCTTGCCGGTGAACTGCTTCCAGTTGCCTTCGACACGATCCCAATTCATGGCAGGTCCTTTCACCACGGCGCGAAACGCGCCAACAGCCGGTCAACGCACGCTGCCGAGGTCGGTTGCCCGTCGAATTTCCTTTGTGCGCATGCAGCGAATGCCCACATCCAGCGTAACGTCACCACCTTTCCGCCCGCGTTTCCGGAGCATTCGTTTCGATGTTGAAGGACGATGTCGTCGCGTTGCTGCCGGATCTTCGAGCCTTTGCGCGCTTCATGTGCCGCGAGCGCGAGGCCGCCGACGATCTCGTGCAGAACACCGTCCTTTCCGCGCTCGACAAGCAGTCGCAGTTCGAAGCCGGCACCAACCTCAAGGGATGGCTGTTCACCATCATGCGCAATCGTTTTTATTCGGACCTGCGCGCCCAGCGGCGGCGGCCCGCGGCGATCGAGGACGTGGAATCCGTTGCCGTGGCGGCGGTCGACAATCCCGATGCCACGCTGGAGCTGAAGGAGCTTTCGTCCGCCCTGTGGAAGCTCAGCCCGCAGTCGCGCGAGGCGCTCATTCTGGTCGGCGCCGGCGGCTTCTCCTACGAAGAGGCCGCCAAGCTTTGCGACTGCTCGATCGGCACCCTGAAAGCCCGCGTTTCCAGGGCTCGTAAGCTGCTGTCCGAGCAACTCCGGTAAAAATCGAAAAAAGTGGTTCGCGCGCTGTAACCTTCTGCCGCCGTCGGCATTGGTGAGGCAGGACACCTGCTTTCCTCTTGCTGCCGGAGACACACATGGCCATCGCCGCCGAGAAGACGACGACCAAGACCGATCGCAACCCGATCGAGGATTTCCACGAGCAGCTGAAGGCCATCCTGCCGCGCCTGCGCGTCTATGCGCTGTCTCTGACCCGCGACCGCGATGCCGCCGAGGATCTGGTGCACGACACCGTCATCAAGGCGCTGACGGGCCGCGAAAGCTTTGAGCCCGGCACCAACCTGTCGGCCTGGGTCTTCCGCATCCAGCGCAACGAATTCATTTCCGGTCTCCGCCGCACCCGCCCGACCGTTCCGGTCGACACCGCCATCGCCGAGACGCTGTCCCACCAGCCTCACCAGGAAAGCCGTCTTGTTATGCGCGAGTTCATGTCCGCCTTCGGCAAGTTGGCCTCGACCCAGCGGGAAGCCCTGCTTCTCGCCGTGCTGGAGGGGCAGTCCTATGAGGTCATCGCCGCCCACACCGGCGTGTCGGTCGGTACCGTCAAGAGCCGCATCTCGCGGGCTCGCGATACGCTGGAGCGGTTGCTGCTCGAGGGCGACACGAAGGGTACGGAGCGTCCCGTCCGCGAGGATCGGCGGTTGAACGCTGCCGACGCGGCGACATCCGTGCACGTCCGTTGAGCCGCTCCAATCGATCCTCATGGACGGATGAAGAAAAGATGGGCATTCTCATGGGGAGAGTCCAATGCCTCGGACAGGATTCCGTGGAGTTCTCCTCGTTCCGCGCGCAGCGTGCCATGGCGAATGACGACCAGCCTCAGCAAGACCGGGCCGACTCTTCGGCCCGGGAGAAAAAGAAGGTGAAGGCGCCCGCGGAACGGCCCTTCGACATGTGGCTGCATAAGCAATTGCACGCCATGTACGACGAGATCGCCGCCGAGCCGTTACCGGAGGATCTCGTCAACCTCATCGAGAGCGACGCGCGGAAAAAGCAGACGCCGCCCGAGGAGGAATAAAAACACGCCGGAAGGTCCCCCCTTCCGGCTTTTCTTTTTCCGTCCAGCGGCGACCAAAAAGAAGAATGGCGGCGCCTTGCGGTCGCCGCCATTCCCGTTTCACCGCCTGTCGGTCAGCCCGGCCGGCCGGCGGCGAATTCGGGAAATCAACGGCCGCCGTGCCTTGAGGTTCCCTGACCCTCCGCTATACAGGCCGGAAATCGCAGGGGAACGCGCATGCAGCTTTTCGATCTTTCCGGACGGGTAGCCGTCGTCACCGGAGGCAATGGGGGCATAGGACTCGGCATGGCGAAGGGCATGGCCGCGGCGGGCGCCACGATCGTGGTCGCCGGCCGGGATGCCGCCAAGAACAGCGCCGCCGTCGGCGAGATCCAGGCGGCAGGCGGGAAGGCCAGCGCGATTCCCGTCGACGTCCTGCAGGAGGCATCCTGTCGGGCCTTGATGGCCGAGACGGTGAAGGCGCACGGTCGGCTCGACATCCTGGTGAACAATGCCGGCATGAGCATCCGCAAGCAGCCGGAAGACTACTCGCTCGCCGAATGGCACACGGTGCTCGACAGCAACCTGACCAGCGCCTTCCTGTGCAGCCAGGCCGCCTATCCCGCAATGAAGCAGGGCGGCGCCGGCAAGATCATCAACATCGGCTCGATGATGTCGATCTTCGGCGCCCCCTTCGCGACCGCCTACGCTGCAAGCAAGGGCGGCATGGTCCAGATGACCAAGGCGCTGGCGACGGCCTGGGCGAAGGATGGCATTCAGGTCAATGCGATCCTGCCCGGCTGGATCGACACAGCGCTGACGCGACGCGCGCGCGAGCAGGTGACGGGGCTGCACGACTCGGTGCTGAAGCGCACGCCTGCGGCGCGCTGGGGCGTTCCCGACGACTTCGCCGGCATCGCCGTATTCCTCGCCGCGCCCGCCTCCGACTTCGTGACCGGTGCGGCGATCGCCGTGGACGGCGGCTACTCCTCGCTTGCCTGATCGGGAACTTGCCTGATCGAGAGCGGACTCAGCCCATCCCGGGCGTTGCGGCGAGCCACAAGCCTCCTGCCGCAATGGCGGGTCCGTAAGGGACACGGACCCGCCGGTCGGCTATCGCGGCGCCGATCGGCGCGCCCGCCAGGACGGCGATGCCCAGCACACCGCCCGTCACGGCCGTGATCGCCATGAAATCCATCAGCCGCGCCGGACCTGCAAACAGGGCGACGGAGGCCATCAGCTTGACGTCGCCCCCCCCGAGCGCGCCGGCAGCGAACGCAGCGGCGCCCGCCGCGAAGACCAGCACCGCACACCCCACGGCCAAGCCGACCGCGAGGACCGAGGTCCGCCCCGCTTCCAGTTCGATCGACGCGAGGATCGCGAAAAGGACGACGACGGCCAGCGGAAAGCCGTTGGCGATATGAAGGGTGCGAAAGTCTTGGAGCGCCGCGCCCATCAGCACGACAGCGAGAAGGACGGCGCAGACCGATTGAAGCAGGGTGAAGGGCATTTGGGCGGCAGCAAGATCTCGACGGACTTCGATTTTACTTCCATCAAGATCTTGGGTGTATTCCTTATCTCATTGATAACAAATACGATAACCAATCCACGTCGCCATCCGGAGCGCGGCACGGGCTGACACGGACAAGCGCCAAAGTAAAAAGGCGCGCCACGAAAGTGGCGCGCCCCCAGCGAAACTCAGGTCAAGGAGCCGCCTGCGTTTGCCAGCACGTTGTTCACCTTCGAACCGACACTGCGCATCGAGGCGATGGCAGCCACCGCGATGAGCGACACGATCAGGGTGTATTCGATAGCGCTGGCCCCGCTCACGTCCCTGGCGAGGCGACGAAAGATCGACAGCATTGGTATCTCCACAAATACGTTTCGCCGGCTAAGCCCGACTTTCATTGTTTTTCCTGCCGTTAGGAAACGTACTTAATGTCGAAACTAAGGTCAATGCTCCGTCGATACGCTGCGCAGCGGGACCACGTCGCTGGTCGGCGGCTGCCGGTCGCGCGCCGCCTGCCGGCGATAGGCAAGCCAGCTGAAGGGGACGAGCGCGAGGTAGATCAGCCCCAGCAGCGACAGGCCGATCCAGGGTGAGCTGGCGATCACGCCCATGGTGAGCGCCGCCACCAGCAGCGACGGCAGCACCAGATGGCGCGGGATCCGGCCCTTCTTGAAGGAGAAGGTCGGTATGCGGCTCACCATCAAGCCGCCGACCAACACCAGGGCAAGGCCGGCCACCAGCGGATGACGGGGCCAGGCCGCTTCTGCCTCGAAGCTCAGGACCAGGGGGATCAGGGACAAAAGCGCGCCGGCCGGCGCAGGGACGCCGGTGAAGAAGGAGCCGGTCCAGGCCGGCGGCGGCGTGTCGGACAGCAATGCGGTGTTGAAGCGGGCAAGGCGCAAGGCCGAGCAGATCGGGAACATCAGCGTGACGACCCAGCCGAGTGCGCCGCCGTCCTTGAGCGACGCGAGATAGAGGACAAGGGCCGGCGCGACCCCGAAGCACAGGAAATCCGACAGAGAATCGAGTTCCGCGCCGAACTGGCTGGTGACCCCCAGGCGGCGCGCGACCCGCCCGTCCAGCGCATCGAAGATCGCCGCCACGATGATCGCGACCACGGCGAGGCGGTATTGGCCCTGGAGGGCGAAGCGGATCGCCGTCAGTCCCGAACACAACGCCGCCAGGGTGATCACGTTGGGGATCAGGCGATTGATCGAGAAGCCCCGCAGCCCCCGCCGCTTGCGGAAGTCATCGTCCATGACGGATGTCCTCTTCGTGAAACCGCTTCAGGAAGCTGTGCCGCCCCCGCGCGATGTCAAGGGCAGCGCGGCAGGGCCGGACCTCAGAACTCCACTGCCCGGCGAGCGGTTCCATCCGCCGCATTGAGCTCGGCCATGACCGTCTCGCCGCCGATCATGCGCTGGCCCGGCGCCACCAGCAGGCGCGCGCCGGCCGGCAGATAGAGGTCGGTTCGGCTGCCGAAACGGATATGGCCGAAACGCTCGCCCGCCACGAGGGCCTGGCCCGGCTTGACGTAGCAGACGATGCGACGCGCCACCCAGCCGGCAATCTGCACGAAGCCGATCGTCACGCCGTCGTCGCGGCGCAGGGCGATCGCCATACGCTCGTTCTCGTCGCTCGCCTTGTCCGCGGCGGCGTTCAGGAACTTGCCCGGCCGATAGGCCACCACCTCGACCGTTCCCGCGCACGGCGTGCGGTTGATGTGGACGTCGAACACGCTGAGGAAGATCGACACCCGGGTGAGCGGCTCATCGCCCAGCCCGAGCTCGGCCGGCGGCGCTGCCTGGACCACCATCTGGACCAGCCCGTCGGCCGGCGCGATCAGCAGGCCGTCGTCCTGCGGCACCCCGCGCGGCGGATCGCGGAAGAAATAGATCGACCACAGGGTCAGCACGAACAGCGGCCAGAACAGCCACGCCGCCCCGCTCAGCGCGGCGAGAAAGGTCACGCCCGCGAAGATCGCGATGAAGCGCCAGCCGTCCTGGAGGATAGGGACGAGGAAATTCGCCAGCATCAGTTGCCCTTGGCGGGAATGGTGAACACCTGTCCGGGATAGATCAGGTTGGGATTGAGGATCTGCTCTTTATTGGCGTCGAAGATCATGGTGTGGCGCCAGCCCTCGCCATAGTGCGCGCGCGCTATGTTCCACAGATTGTCACCCCGCACCACGTGCAGCCGCCGCATGTTGTCGCCCGGCGCTGCGGCAACGGAGAGGCGGGCAAAGGGCAATTCGAGGCGGGCGCTCGGCTTGCCGTCCTGGGCGAGCCGGTCGAGCCTCAGAACGTGCTTGCCCTCCCCGACCGGCTCCGCCGGCGCCATCTTCCAGCGGCCGTCGGGGCCGGCCTTGCCTTCCGCCACCGCCTTGTCGTCGAGATAGGCGCGCACCGTGGCCCCCGGCGTCGCCTGGCCGGTGATCGTGGTCTGCCCGTGCTGGTCGTAATCCATGGTCGAGACCTGGAGATCGGCCGCCTTCGGCACGCCCGCAGGCGAGGGCGATTGCATCAGTGTCGCCGCGCCGGAAGGAGGCACGAGCAGGACCATGGTTTCTTCCTTGCTCACTTCCGGCGAGGCAGCCCCCTTGGCTGCCGTCGTCGGCGGAGGCGCGGCAGCGGGCACGACGGCGACGATGACCTGCTCGGAGGTGACCGGGGCGCGCCCCTCGATGTGATGAACGGCACGCAGCTCGTGCTGGCCGGACGTGAGCGGCGGATCCTGCAGCAGCACCACCCATTCCCCCCGTGCGTCGGCCTGGCCGCGCGCGATTTCCTTGCCGCCGTCGAGGATCACGACCTTTGCGTTGGGGGCGGCGCGACCGGCAATCACGGCCCGACCGTCCGCACCGATGCGCGCCACGTCGAAGCTCGGCACCGCGACCGCCGCCGGGGCAGCAGCCGCCGCTGCCGGCGGAGCCGTACCTGGTGCTGGTGCTGGTGCTGGCGCGGGAGGCGGTGCGGTAGCTGCGGCCGCAGTCGAAGGAGTCCCTGGGGCTGGCGCTGGAGGAGCGGTCGCGGCAGGCGTTGCCGCCGCCGGCGCGGCGCTCCCCGCGGGCAGGGCGGCAATTGCCGCCTGGTCCGCCTTCTTGCCGCGCCAGGCGACGCCGACGGCCGCGGCGATCACCGCCGCACCGACCGCCACCAGCACCAGAACCGTACGTGACATGGCTCTCCCACCGCTGCGACGACCCACCGCTATTGGCGTCGCGCCCCACCTCGGCGAAATGATATCATGGCCTTTCGCTGCGGAAAGGCGTCGGACGACCTTTAACAGCCTTTGGAATCAGTGTGTACCCCGTGCCCGAAGCCACCTCTGCTCCCCTCCCCTCCTCGATCTGCGTCTTCTGCGGCGCCCGGTTCGGCATTGCGCCCGGCAGCCGCGAGCTGGCTTCGGACCTGGGCGCGCTGTTGGCGCGCGAGAAGATGACCCTGGTCTATGGCGGCGGCGGCGTCGGGCTGATGGGCGTGCTGGCCAACGCGACCCTCGCCGCCGGCGGCAAGGCGGTCGGGGTGATCCCCCGCTTCCTGCTCGAGCGCGAGGCGGGCCATCCCGATCTGACCGAGACGGTGGTCGTGGAGAGCATGCATGAGCGCAAGCTCGAGATGTTCGACCGGTCCGACGCGATCGTGGTGCTGCCCGGCGGCCTCGGCACGCTGGAGGAGTTCTTCGAGGTGCTTTCCTGGCGCACGCTCGGCCTGCACGCCAAGCCGATCGTGATCGTCGACCTCGGCGGCTACTGGCAGCCCCTCGCCGCCCTGCTGCGCTCCTGCGTCGAAGGCGGTTTCGCAGAACGCGCGCACCTCGATGTCGTGGCCTTCATCGACACGCTCGACCAGCTCCTGCCGACCCTCGCGACGATGCCGCGCGCCGACATGGCGCAGAAGGAGCTCGATCGGCTCTGAGCGTCTCTGCGCCACGATTGCGTTTCCCCGGCGGCGGTGCAACAAGACGGGCCATCGTCAGCAACGGATCAAGCCGGCCGGACCCGAAGCGGCGCACGGAGGTGCAAGCATGTCAGATCTCGAAATCGTCTGGACGAAAGTCGATGAAGCGCCCGGGCTCGCCACGTTCTCCCTGCTGCCGATCGTCGAGGCCTTCGTCGGCACCGCCGGCGTGAAGATGAAGCTCAAGGACATCTCGCTGACCGGCCGCATCATCGCCAACTTCCCCGAGAAGCTGAAGCCCGAGCAACGGATCAACGACGAGCTCGCCGAGCTCGGCAAGCTCGCGATGAAGCCCGAAGCCAACATCATCAAGCTGCCCAACATCTCCGCCTCGATCCCGCAGCTCAAGG
>CAMFJT010000088.1 GCA_945957125.1 uncultured Rhodospirillales bacterium
GCGTCTTCGCCAGGGTGACGGGCCTGCCGGCGTTGACGGCGAGCAGCTTCACGGTTGCGTAGGACCTATCCCCGTTCGCACTGGATCGAGCGGCTTTGATGACGACTGCAGCCGCCGAATTGGCGGCGCAGGCCGAGAAGTTCGCGTTGACCATCTCGCGCCATTTCCCCGGATGGCTGGCGCGTTCCGGCTTCAGCATCGCCGTCACGGCCAATCAGGCGGGCAAGGTCTTCTTCATCGGGTTGCGCGGCGAGGGCCGGCTGTCGGTGTTCGAGCGCAGCTTTCCGCGCTCCATGGGGCTCGGCGTCGGCGCCAACGACGCGGTGTTTGGTGCGGGAGCTGTTCGACGTGGCGGTGGTCTCCGGCGTGCGCCATCCGGCCGCGATCGGCTTCATGACCGACGAGATCCGGCGGGAGATCTCGATCGACGGAGAGCCCGACGACGTCGCCGCGAAATCTCGCCTGCGCGTCTGCGATTTTATCGTGACTGCGGCAAATCGCGGGCGGTATGGTAATGCATCGTACACGCGAGGCGCAGAGGCCACGCGACACGTGGTGATCGAGTAAGCGAGTAAGCGGGGAAAGATGGCGCCTCCTGTAACAATCGCGCTGTCGAGCCTCGACGGCACCACCGGTTTCAGCCTGCGCGGCGAGTCGGCTAGCGATCGCGCTGGCTGGTCAGTCGCATCGGTAGGGGACATCAACGGCGACGGCTTCGCGGACGTGATCGTCGGAGCGATAGGCGCCGCTCCGAACGGTTCCGGCTCGGGCGCGAGCTACGTGGTGTTCGGCAGGGCTTCGGGCTTCGCCGCGGCGCTGAACCTGTCGAGCCTCGATGGCTTCACTGGCTTCAAGCTGAGCGGTGCGGCGGCGGGTGACGAGAGCGGCGTCTCGGTGGCGTCGGCGGGGGACGTCAACGGCGATGGCTTCGACGATCTGATCGTCGGCGCGCGGAGTGCCGATCCGAACGCTTCTGGCTCGGGCGCGAGCTACGTGGTGTTCGGCAAGGCGTCGGGTTTCGCCTCCACGCTGGACCTGTCGAGCCTCGACGGCGCTCGCGGCTTCAGGCTGAGCGGGACGGCCGCATATGACGACAGCGGCATCTCGGTGGCCTCGGCGGGAGACGTCAACGGCGACGGCTTCGATGATCTGATCGTTGGCGCCAACTACGCCGGCTCGAGCGGCGCGAGCTACGTGGTGTTCGGCAAGGCGTCGGGCTTTGCTGCCAACCTCGATCTGTCCACGCTCGACGGCACGACCGGCTTCAGGCTGAGCGGTTCGGAGGCAGGCGATCAGGCCGGTAGTTCGGTCGCGTCGGCGGGAGATATCAACGGCGACGGCTACGCTGACCTGATCGTGGGCGCCCGGTTCGCCCAGCCGCACGGCGTTTATTCCGGCGCGAGCTATGTCGTGTTCGGCAAGGCGTCGGGCTTTGCCTCAAACCTCGATCTGTCCACGCTTGACGGCACGACCGGCTTCAAGCTGAGCGGCGCGGACGTGACCGACTTCACCGGCTGGTCGGTCGCCTCGGCCGGCGACCTGAACGGCGACGGGTTCGCGGACTTGATCGTCAGTGCTCCGTCGGCCAACACCGCCTTTGGCCAGTCCGGCGTGAGCTACGTCGTGTTCGGCAAGGTGTCGGGCTTTGCCGCCAACCTCGATCTGTCCACGCTCGACGGCACGACCGGCTTCAAGATCGGCGGCGGTGCGGCCTACGACCACAGCGGCTGGTCGGTGTCGTCGGCGGGAGACGTGAACGGCGACGGCTACGACGACCTGATCGTCGGCGCCCCCTATGCCGCTCCGAACGGCGACGCTTCGGGCGCGAGCTACGTGGTTTTCGGCAGGGCGTCAGGCTTTGCCGCCACCCTCGACCTGTCGAGCCTCGACGGAAACAGCGGCTTGCGGATCGACGGCGCGACGGTAGACGACCGGAGCGGCTGGTCGGTGGCATCGGCGGGCGACGTGAATGGCGACGGGTTCGACGACCTGGTCGTCGGTGCGCCCTACGCCGATCCGGCCGGCGGCGTCAGCACCGGGGCGGGCTATGTCGTGTACGGCGGCGCATTCGGGCCGGCCGACGCACCGGTTACGACCGTGGGCACGACGGCGGCGGAGATCCTGATCGGCGGCAACAGCGGCGACGTGCTGACGGGGGGCGGTGGGCAGGACGTGTTCCACGCCGGGGCAGGCGACGACCGGCTTGTCGTGGCCGATCTCACGTTCCGCCTGGCCGACGGCGGCACCGGCACCGACACGCTGGCGCTGGATGGAGCGGGCCTGTCGCTCGATCTTACGAACGTGCCGACGGCCGCGAAGCTCGAGGGCATCGAGCGCATCGACCTCACTGGCACAGGCGGCAACACGCTCGTTGTCGACCCGTTCGCGATCCTGGGCGGCGTCGGCGCCACGACGGGCGGCAAGCATGTGCTCGCCGTCGAAGGCGATGCGGGCGACGCGGTCGTCCTGCGCGGTCCGAGCTGGACGAGGACAGGATCGTTCTCCGATGCCAGCGGCACGTACGACCGCTACGTGCTGGGCAATGCCGAGGTCGATATCGAGCAGGGCGTCGGCTTGATGGGCGTGACGATCGAGGGGACCGACGGCGACGACAGGATCACGGCGTCGTCGACGGTGGTGGGCCAGCCCTTTCCGACCGACTTCAACGACATTCTGAACGGATATGGCGGCAACGACATCCTCGACGGTCTGGCCGGCGCCGATGTGATGAGCGGTGGGACGGGCAACGACACCTATTACGTCGACGATGCCCGAGACAAGGTGCTCGAGGCGATCGGCGGGGGGACCGACACTGTCTACACTACCGTGAGCTATACCTTGGCTCCCGGCCAGGCGGTCGAGTATATGCGCCTGGTCGGCTCGACCGGGCGGGTGCTCACGGGCAACGAGCTGGACAACTACCTGGTCGGCAACGCCGGTGCCGATACGCTCAACGGCGGGGATGGCAACGATCGGCTGAACGGCAACGGTGGAGCCGACACGCTGGTCGGCGGTGCCGGCGACGACATCTACTTCGTCGACAATGCCGGCGACGTCGTGCACGAGGCGGCGGGCGCGGGGACCGACACGATCTATACCAAGGTTTCCTATACCGTAAGCTCGGACGAGGAGATCGAGATCCTGCGGGCCAATGCCGGCGCGACAGGCCTGACGCTGGGCGGTAACCAGCTCGACAACCGGCTGGTCGGAGCGGAAGGCGCCGATACGCTCAACGGCAACGACGGTAACGACACGCTCACCGGCAATGACGGCGCCGACGTGCTCGACGGCGGGATCGGTGACGACCGGCTCGACGGCGGGGCCGGAGCGGATACGATGACGGGCGGGGCAGGCAACGACCTGTTCTATGTCGACAATGCCGGAGACCGGGTGCACGAGGCGGTGGGCGGAGGCACCGACACGGTCTATGCCAGCGTCGGCTATAGCCTGGCATCGGGCGAGGAGATCGAGAGCCTGCGGGCCAATGCGGGATCGACCGGCCTGACGCTGGGCGGCAACGAGTTCGACAACACGGTGTTCGGCGCCACCGGCAACGATGTGCTGATGGGCGGAGCGGGGCAGGACAAGCTGTACGGTCGCGACGGGGCCGATACGCTTTCCGGCGGCACGGGCAACGACCGGCTGGAAGGCGATGGCGGAGCGGACATCTTCCTGTTCGACAGCGAGTTCAGGAGCGTGGCGAACGTCGACACGGTGGCGGACTTCGAGGTCGGCATCGATAGCATCCACCTCGATGGCGGCCTCTTCAGCGGCCTGGCGTTGGGGCAGTTGAGCGCGTCGGCCTTCACCCTGAACAAGGCGGTCGGTCTCGGCGCGCAGATCATCTACAGCACGGCGAACGGCTCGCTCACCTACGACAGCAACGGGGCCGACCCCGGCGGCGCGAGCGTTTTCGCCAAGGTCACAGGCATCCCGGCGTTGACGGCGAGCAGCTTCGTCGTGGTTTAGCGGCCGCGGATCCGCGCTCGTGCGCCGCCGAATTCACATCGGACGGCGCGCCTACCTCTCGCGCAGGCTCTCCTGCCGGAATCGCATGATCGGCGATAGCAGGTAGCTCAGCACGGTGCGCGATCCTGTCTTGATCTCCACCGTCACCGCCATGCCGGGTGCCAGGTTGACCATCTTGTTCTCGACCTGGATCTGCATGCGGTCCAGCGACACGCGCGCCGAATAGATCAGCTCCTGGCCGCTCGGCTCGCTGCTGGTGATCTCGGTCCCTTGTGGCTTCTCGCCCGGCTTCTCCGGCTTGTTGCGCGAGATGGCGTCCTGCGAGACGCTGACCACGTGCCCGGGGATCAGCCCGTACTTCGTGAAGCTGAACGTGTCGACCTTGATCTCGGCCGGCTGCCCCGGCTCGACGAAGCCGATGTCGCGGTTGGAGATCATCGCTTCGACCTCGAGACGGCTGTCGGTCGGCACGACGACGAGCAGCGCCTGTGCCGGCGTCACGACGCCGCCGGGCGTGTGGATCGCGAGCTGCTGGACGACGCCGTCGACAGGAGCCGTCAGGGCCTGAAGCCTGGTCTTCTGCTCGGCCTTGATCAGCTCCTGCTCGAGGCTGGTCGCCTTGGGCTCGTTCTTGCTCAGCTCGTCGAGAACGGTCTTGCGATACTCGGCCTTCACCTGCTTCTGGGTCTCGACCAGCGCGTTGACCGCCGCCTGCGCCTCGCGCAGCCGGCTCTTCTGGACGCCGAGTTCCTGCTCCTGCTCGGTCAGGGCCTGCAGCATCTCGAGATACTGCAGCTTGGATCCGATCTCGGCGTTGGCCAGCGTGCGGCGGATATCGAAGCGCTGCCGCAGCACCGGAATGATCGCCTCGAGCTTGCTCACCAGCGCCGCCGACGTTGCCGCCTCGGCCTCCTTCTGCTCGGCCTGTCGGGCCAACGCTCCCACCTTGGCGCGATACTCGCCGACCTGGTTCAGCAGGAGGTTGCGCTGGGTGGTGATCATCTCCTGGGTCGCGCCCGCCGGCGGCTGAAACGTGTCGCTCTCGAGCAGCGCGGCCTGCAGACGGGCCACGTTGATCTGCGCGGCGATCAGCTCGCTCTTGAGACGGGAGGCCTCTGCCGCGTTGATCGTCGGGTCGAGCTCGATGAGGACGTCGCCGGCCTTCACGGCCTGGCCGTCCTGCACACGAATGGCGCGGACGACCGCGATCTCGAGCGGCTGGATGACCTTGATCCGGCCGGAGGGCACGATCTTGCCCGGTGCCGATGCCACGATGTCGATCTCGCCCAGGCAAGCCCACGCGAGCGCGAGCACGAACAGCAGGATGATGGTCGCGCCGATTGATCGCCCGATGGGCGACGGCGGTGTCTCGACGATCTCGAGGGCCGCCGGCAGGAACGCCAGCTCGTCGGCGCCGCGCTTGGGCGGCTTCCTGGGCGGCTGGCCGCCCGCCTGGTTCGGCGCCTGATTCGATGCCGGTGGGGCCTGGACCGGAACCGGGGCCTGGGCGGGGGCCGAGGTCGAGGCCTGTGCCGGCGTCGGCACGGCGGAGCTAGCCGACTTCATGGATGCCCGCCTGCATGCGCCAGAGGCTCGCGTAGCGGCCGCCCGTGCCGACCAGCGTATCGTGCGTGCCGTCCTCGACGATTCGGCCGCGCTCCACCGTGACGATCCGATCGGCGTGCCGCACCGTCGAGAGCCGATGGGCGATGATGATCACCGTGCGTCCCTTGCAGATCTGCCGCATGTTCTTCTGGATCACGCGCTCGCTTTCGTAGTCGAGCGCACTGGTCGCCTCGTCGAAGATCAGGATGCGTGGATTGGTGACCAAGGCGCGGGCGATGGCAATGCGCTGGCGCTGGCCGCCCGACAGGCTGCTGCCGCGCTCGTGGACGACGGTGTCGTAGCCTTCCGGCAGCTCGAGGATGAAGTCGTGCGCGCCCGCCAGCGTCGCCGCCGCCATGACACGCTCGATCGGCATCGACGGATCGGCGAGCGCGATGTTCTCGCGCACCGAGGTGTTGAACAGCACGTTCTCCTGCAGCACCACGCCGATCTGGCGCCGCAGCCAGGTCGGATCGGCGGCGGCGATGTCCACGCCGTCGACCAGCACGCGCCCGCTTTCGGGCACGTAGAGGCGCTGCACGATCTTGGCGATCGTGCTCTTGCCCGAGCCGGACGGGCCGACGATGCCGACTGTCTGGCCCGCGGCTATCCGGAGGTTTACGTCGTGGAGGATCTCGGGTCCGTCGATGCGATAGCGGAACAGCACGTGCTCGAAGGCGACGTCGCCGCGGATCTGGGGCAGGCCGGTGCGGCCGGAGTTGAATGTGGGCTCCGGCGTGGTGTTGAGGATGTCGCCCAGCCGCGCCACCGACAGCCGCGCCTGGTGGAAATCCTGCCAGATCTGCGCCAGCCGCAGGACCGGCTGGCTGACCCGTCCGGCAAAGATGTTGAACGCCACCAGCTCGCCGATGGTGAGATTGCCGTCGATCACCGCCTTGGCGCCGAAATACAGGATCGCCGCCGTCACCAGCTTGCTGATGAGCTGGACGCTCTGGCTGGTCGTGTTGCCGAGGCTCAGAACGCGGAAGCTGGAGGCGACGTACCCCGCGAGCTGCTCTTCCCAGCGGCGCTGCATCTGCGGCTCGACCGCCATGGCCTTGAGCGTCTCGACGCCCGCCACGCTCTCGACCAGGAAAGCCTGGTTCTCGGCGCCGCGCTTGAACTTCTCGTCGAGGCGCCGGCGGAACAGCGGGGTCGCCGCCGCGGAGATGCCGATGTAGAACGGGAACGAGGCCAGCACGATCCAGGTCAGGAATGGCGAGTAGATGAACATCACCGCCAGGAAGACCGTCGTGAACAGCAGGTCGATGACGATGGTCAGGGCCGAGCTGGTCAGGAAGTTGCGGATGTTCTCCAGCTCGCGCACGCGCGCGACGGAATCGCCGACCCGGCGCGACTGGAAGTAGGCGATCGGCAGCGCGAGCAGATGGCGGAAGAGGCGGGCGCCCAGCTCGACGTCGATGCGGTTGGTGGTGTGCGCGAAGAGGTAGGTGCGCAGGATGCCCAGCACCGCCTCGAAGACGGCGATGGTCACCAGCCCGATCAGCAGGACCTCCAGCGTGCTCATGCTGCGATGCACGAGCACCTTGTCGATCACGATCTGGAAGAACAGCGGCGAGACGAGGGCGAAGACCTGCAGGAAGAACGAGGCGAGCAGCACCTCGCCGAGCATGTGGCGGTATTTGTGGATGGCGCCGAGAAACCAGGTGATGTCGAAGCGGCGGGCCAGGTCCGTCAGCGCGGCGCGGCGGGTCAGCAGCACGACCTGTCCGTCCCAGACCGCCTCGAATTCCGCCCGGGTCATCTGTGCCGGTCGGCCCCCGACCGGCGGCTGGACGAGGATCTTGTCCTCGCCGATCTTGCCGAGAAGGAGGAAGCTGCCATCCTTGAGGCGGCCGATCGCCGGCAAGGGCGTGCTGGCGAGGCGCTTCCAGGTCGAATGATAGGCGCGCGCGCGCAGGCCCAGATCCTTGGCGCATCGGAGCATTTCCGGCACGTCCATCGACAGCCGGCCGACGCGATGGCGGATCTGCTCCGGATCGGCCGCCATTCCCAAAAAGCGCACGAGCATGACGAAGGCGGCAAGGCCCTGGTCAACAGCAGGCTTTTGGTCGACTTCGACTGGCATGGGCCAAAGTTCCAATGACTTGAGTGTGAAGACCTAGCTGATTGGTGGCAGGCCAACCAACTCCTTCTATGTAGCCAAAATCACAAACGGATTACGAAAGTAGAATGGTCAAATCGTCGAGGGCGCCAATACGATGTCAGTATCGCAGGTTGCCCTTTGGTTTCCAATGGATAAAGTCCGCCTCCCCCGACACGAGGATGAAGAGCTCACCCATGTGGCGTTCTCTACCGGGCCGCCATGGTGCGGCTACCCTCGCGGAAATTCCGCCTTTCGTCGCGGCCCGGCCGCAGGCCGTCCGGCGCTGCGCGGCGGCGGCCCGATACGGCGTCGCCCTGAGCGTCGCCGCAGGCGTGACCGCCGTGTCGGCGAAACCCGGCAAGTAGCGTGACCGGCGGTGCCCCGGAGCAGCGCGGCTCGGTTCGCCGGAACGCGCTCAGGCTCACCCCGTCCGGGCCCGAGGCCCGCGAGGAGATCGTCGCCGAGGAGGTTGCGGTGGCGCTGGTGTACAACGGCATCAGCCATGCCGTGATGATGGCCACGCCGTGCGATGTCGAGGATCTCGCCCGCGGCTTCACCCTGACGGAGCGAATCGTCGAGGAACCGGCGGAGATCTTCGAGATCGAGGCCGTGCCGGCGGGCCGCGGCATCGAGGTTCGGCTGCGCATCGCCGGCCGCCGCATGGCGGCGTTGCGCGAGCGGCGGCGCACGCTGGCGGGGCGTACCGGCTGCGGCCTGTGCGGCGTCGACAGCCTCGACGCGGCGCTGCGCCCTGTTCCCGCGACCCGCTCGGTCGCATCCGTATCGCGGGCCGCTATCGTGCGCGCCATGGCGGCGTTGCCGCCCGGGCAGCGTATCAATCGCGACAACGGCGCGACCCACGCCGCTGCGTGGGCGACGCTCGACGGCACCTTGCTCGCGGTGCGCGAGGATATCGGTCGGCACAACGCCCTCGACAAGCTGGCCGGCGCGCTCGTCAGGCTCGGCGTCGCGGGCCAGGACGGGTTCGTCGTCGTGACGAGCCGCTGCTCCTACGAGATGGTGCAGAAGGCGGCGGCCCTGGACGCGGCGGTGATCGCGGCGGTCTCGGCGCCGACCTCGCTCGCAATCGAGACGGCCGAGCAGGCCGGCCTGGGACTGGTTGCGTTCGTCCGCGAGGATCGGCTCACCGTCTATGCCCACGCCGAGCGGATCGCGCCATGAGCGGACAGGCCATCTTCGGGGTCACCGGTTGGAAGAACGCCGGCAAGACCACGCTCGTCGAACGGCTGGTCGCCGAGCTCGTGCGCCGCGGTTGGCGCATCGCGACGATCAAGCATGCCCATCACGCCGTCGACATCGACCAGCCCGGCACCGACTCCTGGCGCCATCGCGCCGCCGGTGCAAGCGAAGTGGCGCTGGTCGGTGGCCAGCGTTACGCCATCATGCGCGAGCAATCCGAACCGACATTGGCCGAGGTGCTGGCGCGGCTCGCGCCGGCCGACCTCGTGCTGATCGAGGGCTTCAAAGGCGATCCCCATCCCAAGATCGAGGCGCGGGCCGATCACGTGCGGCCGATGGACATGGCTGCACACAACATCGTTGCCATCGCCTCCGACGAGCGCCCGCCTTCGGATGCCCTGCCCTGGTTCCCCCGCGACGACATCGCCGCCATCGCCGACTTCATTGTCCGCTATATCGACGGACGACGGAACGACCGGTAAGGCGTCGGCGTCGCGCTGATCCCTATCGCTGGCCGGCGAAGACGCCGGCGGCCTTGTAGGGAGTGGCGTTCGTTCCGATCGTGAAGGCGCCACCCTGGTATTTGGCGGCATCGTTCGGCGCGGCGAAGAAGGCTCCCGACAGGTTGCCCGACATCCCGCCGCCGGAGAAGGTGCCGGTGAAGCTCGTGCCGCCCGAGCCCGCCGCGGCGCTCGCCGAGCCGGTATAGCTCGTCCCGTCGAACGTCGCGTTGAAGTTGCCGGCGCGGCTGGCGAAGCTCCAGGTGCTGCTGTAGGTGCCGGTCGCGCCGTAAGCGCTGCCGTTGTTCCAGACGTTGCCCTTCATCGAGCCGTTGTAGGTGGCGCTGCCGATCTGCGGCATCTCGATCTGGGGTGTCAGGACGCCCGCGATATAGGGGGCCCGACGGACGACATCGCTCTGGCCGTCGCGATAGCTGCCGGCATAGTCGATCACCGTCCCCCACTTGCCCCAGGTCAGATACTTGCACTCGCACGATCCGAAGTGGTGACGCTTGTGAAGCAGGCCGGAGCTCAAGAGATAGGATTGGTCCTGCACGGTGTAGGTTGCGCCATCTACCTGAACCGTCGATGGGCGGTTGGGGTCATCCGTCGTGGTCATGCCGTAGCGACGGTTGTTGATGAACACGCTGGTGCTCGGCGTGCCGCCGAGCTGGAGGGTCGTGACCGAACCGTCGGCCTGGCTAATCGTGATGCTGCCCGACACCTGGCCCGTCGCGGCGTCCGCCGCGCCGGCGACGCTGCCGGGGCCTCCCAGCACGGGCACGGACCTCGTGACCCCTTCGCCATCGTAGGTCTTGATGAGGCCGGCGGCGAAGCCGTTGATGGGCTGTGTGGGTGGGGCAGGAGGGATGGGGCTCGGAGCCGGTGGTTTGGCGGTGTCGACCTGAACCTGGGTGTTTGCGCCGCTGACGGCGTTCGTCGTGGCATTGGTGATGGAGGGATTGTTCTGCGGCGGCGGGCCGTTGGTCGGCGGGACGGCAGCCGTCTGGCCGGAATTATGAGCCGAGAATCCGGACGACTTCGCGCGCCGATCCGCGTTGCCGCTGCTGCCGCCGCCCTGCGACTTGCCTTCGAGGGCGGCGATGTCTGCCGACAAGCTGCCCTTCGGGATCGCGGTCGGCGCGCCCGGCGCACCGCCGGCATTGATCTGGATCTGGAAGCCCGGTCGAGTGATGGTCTGGGTCAGGCCCGCGGCAGTGGCGGTCAGGCTGGTGCCGAATACGAAAGCCGCCACCGTGTCGGCCGCCGTCACCCTGAAGATCGAGATGCCGCCGCGGATGCCGATCGTGGTCGACGGCGTCGTTACGGTGATGGCGTTGCTCTTGCTGATCTTGCCGCCGACCAGGCGGAACACGCCCTGCGTGGCGGTGATCGCGAGGTCGCCCTTCTTGGCGTCGGGGTCGTAGACGAACCGGTCGATCGTCAGCCTCGCGTTGGGGCCCACGGTGACCGACGTGCCGTCGAGGAAGACCAGATGCGCCCGATCGGTGGCGCCGGTTCGGATCGCCTCGTTGGCCTGCACGTCGAGGCCGATCCGCAGCACGCGCTCGTTCTCCGCCGGCGGCTTGCCGAGCGGATCGCCGTCCGTCGCCGACGTCACGCCGACCCGCGCGATCGCCGGGCCGGCGGCCAGGGCGAGGGCGGTCGCGCCGAGCAGGGCGGCGCGGGAAAGAGACCGGCCGAGAAGGAAGCACTTGTCCATCGTCGTCTCCTGGGTGGTGTCAGAAGCGCCAGCTTACGCCGAACATCACGCTGTTGTTGGTGAAAGCATAGTTGGGAATCGAGGCGGAGCGTGCGAAGCGCCCACCGGTAAGGCTGAACGTGGTGCGATCGTCGAACGGAATCGCCAAGGTGACCGTGCCGATGAAATCCACCTGGTTGCGATAGACGTTCGGGTCGACGACCGCGTCCGGCGCGTCATAGTGCCACCACTGCTCGCCTGCGGTCAGGCTGATGATCCAGGGCAGGCCGGTCTTGAGCACCGGGTCGGGGAAGCGGAAGCTCATGCCGCCGCCGATGCCCCAGAGCATGTAGCTCTGCCACGGCGCCTGCTCGGTCTGGAAGCGCTGCGCGGTCCCGCTGCCGAACAGCGTCACGATCGGCGTAAGCTGGTACTGCAGGATGGTGGTGCCGGTGTACTCGGTGCCCCGGAACAGGCTGTTGGTCGGCAGGTAGCTGGTGTCGTTGTTGTTGTGCTTGCGCCAGACGAAAGTCGAGATGCTGCGCATCCTGTCGGACAGCAGGGCGTTGGCTTCGACGCCGCCGCCGAAGCTCGTGTAGTAGGGCGTGTCGTTGACCCAGATCGCGCCGAACGCCCCGAACGTCCGGAGGCTCACGTCCTCGAAGATGCCGTTGAACACCTGGAAGCGCGGCCCGGTCGTCAGGTCGATCAGCGAGACGTTCGCAGCCGAGAGCTGGAACTGGCGGTTCACGTAACCGGTGAAGATTGTCTCGATCGTCGTCTTGTCCTGCGTGCCGAGATCGTAGACATGGCGAAGCTGCGCCGTGCTGACGACGCCCCAGTCGGCAGCGCCGACCGCCTGCTGGTTGAGGTTGGCGGCCTGGCCGAACAAGCGCACGTTCGAGGTCGCCGGGCCGAGGTTGGCGTTGGACTGATAGCGCCAGCCGAAAAACACCTCGCCGCTGAAGTGCGAGGGGCTCTGCTGCTTCTGGACCTGCGCCATGAACTGCTCGGCGCGGCTACGCACGTCGTCGGGCAGGCCCGGCGACTGCAGGGCGCCCTCGAGATAGGTGCGCGCCACCTCGTAGGAGCCCAGCCGATAGTACAGCACGCCGAGCTCGAGACGCACGCGCGGCAGGTTGGGATCGATCAGCAGCATGCGCTCCAGAGCCGAGATCGCCCCTTCGAGATCGCCGGTCTGGCTGGCAACCGAGGCGAACCGGAACAACGCGTCGAGATTCGCAGGCTGCCGCAGCATCTCCTGGAAGGACTCGTCGTATTGCCGATCGAGATCGCTCTTGGCACTAGCCGTCGATGCCGGCGCTTGCGCCCAACCGGCCGAGGTCGCGGCAATGCAGGCGACGCCCACGCCTGCATAAGCGGCGAGGGTGCGCAAAAGTCTTCCGAACTGATGCAACTGCCGCTGTCTCCCGCGCCGCACGATCTCCGGGCAGGCTGTCTACACCAACCAGCTTCGGAGGACAAAAGTCCATGCGATGACAGGATTGGCGCGCGCTGCCTGCATTCTGAGCAGCATCCGGCGGTACTGCCTGTCGCCGAGCGCCACGACGAACCGTTCGCGCTCGGCGATCATCGCGGCGAGCATGCGGTCGAGCATGCGGGCGTGGGTGTCGCCCCAGTTCCGCGCCGACAGGTGCAGCCGCCCGCCGAGCACGGGATTGTCGGCCGCGCCGTTGCGGCCGTGCAGGCGATAGGAATAGAGCGGTGCGTCGATCAGCAGGCAGCCTGCGACCATCTGGGCCATGACGACGATGTAGAAGTCCATGTGAAGGCGGAAAATCTCGTCGTCGGCCGGGAACACGAGGTCGATCAGCGAGCGCCTGAACATCATCGAAGAGGTGCTGACCCACACCCAGTGGACGAGACGCTTGGTGTAGAGCCGATAGGGCTCCTGGCTTGCCCACCGCGCCGAACCGGACGCCGCATCGAGCTGCGGCACGCGCGCGGGATCGATCGGGGCGAGGGCGCCGCGATCGGCCACGGCGCGATCCTTGCCGAACCAGTAGACGCCGCCCGCGATCAGCGCGCCCTGTCCGTCGATCAGCCGCGCATTGCAGGCCGTGAAGCCGACTGCATAGGCTTCGTTGAGATGGGCGGCGAGATGGCGTTCGAGGAAGTCCTCGTTCCATAGGTCGTCGGAGTCGAGGAAGCAGACGAACGGCGCGCGGGTAGCGGCCAGCCCGCGCCGCGTCGCGCCGGTCTGGCCGACATTCTTGTCGAGCCGGATCAGCCGGAAACGCGGATCGGCCAAGGCATCGATCGTTTCCTGCACGACGGCAGCGGAATTATCGGTCGAGGCATCGTCGACGATCACGCAGTCGAAGTCGCGGAAGCTCTGCCGCGCCACAGAGCGAATGGCGTCACCGACATAGTCCGGACAGTTGAAGCACGTGACGATGACGGAGAGGCGGGGCAGCTTCGTATCGCTCATGCTCGGCACCGCGGCGCGCAGGGCCGCTCGGGACAGCTCAATTCGGGACCCTTCCTGCGGAAGCCGCTTTCTAGCCCGCCCGGCGTGCCGCTCCAACTGCCGAGCGATCGACCTTGCCCGTCGGCGGCGAGACCGTTTTCCCGGCCGCGGCGGAATGCTAGAATCCAGAGCCGTTGCGCCCCTGCCATGGAGTGTCGAGCATGCCTGTGGTTACCGACTATACCGCGCTACTGGGGGGCGACTACTGGAATGGCATCGAGGTCACGGGCAAGCCCGTGATCGTCACCTATTCCTTCCCGACGACGGCGGCGGGCTACCTGGCGGACATCGGTGGTTTCACCGCCGCGACCGTCTCGAGCTTCCAGGCATTCAACAGCACCGAGAAGGCGCAGGCGCGCACCGCGCTCGGCGAATGGGCGGCCGCCTCCGGCCTGATCTTCGTCGAGGTCGCGCCCGGCCAGGGCGACATCAATTTCCAGCTCGTCGATTTCAACACGACCAGCGGGCCGTCCTATGCCGGCGCCGGCGGTATCGGCTTCTATCCCTTCGGCGATTGGAACTACTTCACCTACCCGAGCTTCCAGAGCGACATCGACGGCTCGGGCGACGTGTTCATGAACAGCCAGTTCGCCTCGGGCGGCTCGGTCGCCTACGGCACGCTGCTGCACGAGATCGGCCATGCGATCGGGCTCAAGCACCCGACCGAGGTCGTCACCAACTACGCCGCCAATCCCATCGTGACCCACGACCAGGTGCTGGCATCCGACGATCCCGCACTCACGATCATGGCCCAGGTCGGGGCGCCGGGCGTTCCGGATCATCTCAAGACCCTCGACCAGCAGGCGGCGGCGTTCATCTACGGCGCGGCGGGCACTGGCCAGGTCGTCACCGCCAGTGCGTCTGGCTCCAACGCTGCCGTGTCGTCCTGGTCGTGGGATGCCTCGACCCAGACCCTCACGCAAAGCGGTTTCACCGGCGACGACACGATTCGCGGCTCGTCGGTGAAGGACGTGATCGCCGGCCTCGACGGCAATGACAGGCTGTTCGGCCTGAACGGCAACGATACGCTCGACGGCGGTGCCGGCGACGACCTGCTGGCCGGCGGACCCGGCGTCGACAAGATGACGGGCGGAACCGGCGACGACACCTATCTGGTCGACAGCAAGAGCGACAAGGTGATGGAACTCGCCGGCGAGGGATTCGATTCGGTCCTGGCCGACGTGAGCTTTACGCTGGCGGCGAACGTGGAGCTGTTGCAGTTGTTCGGCGCGGGATTGACCGGTCGCGGCAACGGCCTCGCCAACACGATGTACGGCGACGGCAGCCTGGGCAGCAAGCTGTACGGCCTGGCGGGCGACGACTACATGGTCGGCGGCAGCGGCAATGACACGCTGGACGGCGGGACGGGCATCGACACGACGTTCGGCGGCGCCGGGGACGACAGCTACTATGTCGACAATGCCGGCGACGTGGTGCGCGAGGATTCGACCTTCGGCGTCGACGATGGCGGCCTCGACACCGTGACGGCATCGATCGGCTACACGCTCGGCTCCTTCGTCGAGAACCTGGTCCTGACCGGCACCGCGGCGATCGACGGCGCGGGCAACGACCTTGCCAACAACATCAAGGGCAACAACGCCGTCAACCATCTGACGGGCGGGGCGGGTGCCGACGTGCTGACCGGCAACGGCGGCGCCGACGTCATGGACGGCGGCGAGGACGGCGACGTCTACTTCGCCGACGTGACCGACATCATCCACGATTCCGGCACCGTCGGGACCGACAAGGTCCTGTCGAGCGGCAGCTTCACGCTCGCGGCGGGCAGCGGGATCGAACAGCTCGCCACCCGCTCGGGCGTGGTCGGCGGCAACCTCACCGGCGACGAGGGGGCGAACACGATCACCGGCAACACCGGAGCGAACATCCTCAACGGCAAGGCCGGCGCCGACATTCTGGTCGGCGGCGACGGTGCGGACACGCTGATCGGCGGGCTCGACCGGGATCGGATGACGGGCGGTGCGGGGGCCGACATCTTTCGTTTCGCGCTGGGCGACAGCCTGGCCACGTCCGTCGGCTACGACACGGTGCAGGATTTCGACACCGGCATCGACCGGATCGATCTCAGCATCTTCAACGGCACGCCCGCGGCGTCAGCCTATGCCGAGATCGCGGTCGCTTCGAACAACTTCGCGGCCCTGAAGGTTGCCGCCGAGGCCCAGATGAGCGGCGGCGTGAAGGCCGTCTTCGTCGCCGCCACGACGAACGGCTGGCTGTTCTGGAACACCGACTCCACGCCGGGCACGGCGGAGGAAGCCGTCTTCCTCTCCGGCCGCAACAGCCTCAACGCCTTCGCCGTCACGGACCTGACTTAGCCGGCGCTCATGGGCGTCTCGGCCTGCATCGGACGTTCCTCCTGACGCGCGTCCTTGCTCTTGCGCGGCAGAGCGCATAGAGCGCTCGGCAGTGGGCACCATGCGTTTCATACACACGTCAGACTGGCAGCTCGGAAAGCCGTTCGGGCGCTTGCCCGAAGAGGCGCGCTCGGCATTGCAGGAGGCGCGGCTCGACGCGATCGACGGCCTGGCCGCCGCCGCGCGCCGCGAGGGCGCGCCCGTCGTGCTGGTGGCGGGAGACGTGTTCGACAACTCCGAGCCGGGCGACCGCGTCTATCGCCAGGCGCTGACCCGCATGAAGGCCGCTGCGGACGTGCGCTGGCTGCTTCTGCCCGGCAATCACGATCCGGCCCGCGCCGACGGGTTGTGGAGCCGGCTCGCGGCAGAGGCGCCCGGCAACGTCACGGCCTGCCTGGAGCCCACGCCGGTAGAACTGGCGGCGGGCGTCTGGCTCCTGCCGGCGCCGCTGCAGTACAAGCGGACATTGGAGGATCCCACTGCGTGGTTCGAGCGCGCCGAGACGCCGCCCGGTACCCTGAGGGTAGGTTTGGCGCATGGCTCGATCACCGATTTCGGCGGCCGCGATGCGGCGACCAATCTCCTCCCACCGGATCGCGCGAAGCGTTCGGGTCTTTCCTATCTTGCGCTCGGCGACTGGCACGGCCGGCTCGCGGTCGATCCGTTCACTCACTACAGCGGCACGCCCGAACCCGACGACTTCGGGCGCAAGTCTACCGGTGTCGCGCTGAGCGTGGAGCTGCGCGGGCCTCGTGATGCGCCGACCGTCGCGGAGCTGCCGATCGGCCGCTACGGCTGGGCCATGGGCGACTGGACCCTGACGGCGGGCAGCGAGCTGGAGGGATTGCTCGCCGGTCTGGCACCCGACGTGGAGCGACGCTACCTCGTGGCGCGCCTGAAGCTCTCGGGGCGGCTGTCGCTGGCCGACACCGTCGCCGTCCGCGACCGGCTGGAGAATGGCCTTGCGCACGAGATCCGCTGGCTCGATCTCGATGTCGCCGATCTCTCGCCCCGTCCGACCGAGGGCGACCTGTCCGATATCGACATGAACGGCGTGTTGCGCGAGGCGACCGAACGGCTGCAGGCGATGGCTGCCGAAGGCGGTATCGAGGGACGGCGTGCCGCGGCGGCGCTGGAGCGTCTCTACATCGAGCATCGGCGCGCGCAGCGCGGAGGCGCGTGATGCGGGTGCGCGAGCTCGAGATCGAGAATTTCCGCAAGTTCCGGCGGCTCGTCCGCCTGACCGGCTTCGACGACGGGCTGAACCTCGTCTGCGAAGGCAACGAGGCGGGAAAGTCGACCGTGCTCGATGCCCTGCGCGCGGCGCTGTTCGAGCGCCATGGTTCGAAGAGCGAACGCATTCAGTCGTTCCGCCCGCACGGCGAGGAAGTCGCGCCCACGGTCAGGCTGACGTTCGAGACGGGCGGCGAGACATGGAGCGTGCGCAAGCGCTTCCTGCAGAAGGCCGAGGTCGTCCTCGAAGGTCCGCGGCTGCGCGCGACCGGCGACGAGGCGGAGGAGAGGCTGCAGGAGCTGCTCGGTTTCACGCGGGCAACCAATCGCGGTGCCGACGCGGACACCCGCGGAGCGCTGGGACTTCTCTGGGTCGAGCAGGGCCAGTCGTTCGTGCTGGACGCGCCGGGCGAGGCGGCGCGGCGGACGCTGGACGCCGTGCTGGCCGGCGAGGTCGGCGCGGTGACGGGCGGCCGCCGCGCGGCGGCTGTCATGCAGGCCGTGGAGAAGAGCCTTGCCGAGCTGCTGACGCCCCGCACCGACCAGCCGACCCGCCGGCTGAGGGCGGCCCAGCAGGCCGCCGAGCAGGCCGACGCGGTGGCTGCCGAAGCGCAACGCGAGCTCGTGCAGTTCGAGGACGTGCTCACGCGCCTCGAAGCCAGGCGGGCCGAGGATCGGCGCCTGCTGCGCGATCTCGCCGATCCCGAGGAGGCCCGGCAGATCGCTACGCTCGAGGCGGATGTCGAACGGGCGCGCATGGCAAGCCAGGCGCTGGCCGCCGCGCAGTCGCATTTGCGCGAAGCCGTCGCGGTTCGTGAGCGGCTGGAAGAGCGCGCCGCCAGGAGGGCCGGGCTGCGCGTGACGCTGGCGGCGGCCGCGCAGAGGCGCGACGCCACGCTGGCGAATTCGGCCGATCAGGCACGGGCCCTGGAGACGGCGCGTGCGGAGGAAGGCCACGCGGCGTCTCTTCTGGAAGCCGCGCGCGACGCGCTGCGCGAGGCGGAAGAACGCCGTCGCGCCGCGCGGGTGGCGAAGGCGGAGGGCGATCGCCGCCGCATCCTGGCCGCAGCTTTTGCGCGTCTCGATGCGGCCGCGGCGATCGCCGCCGAGCTCGATGCCGTGCAGCGTTCCCTGGCTACGACGGCCATGACCGAGGCGGCGCTGGAGCGGCTGCAGAGTCTCGAACGCGCCGTCGTCGAGCGCCGCGCGGCCGCCACCGCCGCGGCTGCGACGTTGCAGGTCGAGTTGCGGCCGGGCGCACCGGCAACGCTGTTGAACGGCGTGGCGATCGAAGGCGACACCCGGGTGCCGGCGACCGAGCGGCAGGTGCTCGACATCGCCGGGGTCGGCACCGTGACCGTCGAGCCGCCGGCCGGCGGGAAGGCGGCGCTCGCGGCGTGGCGGGCGGCGGAACAGGATCTTGCGGGCTTCCTCGCGCAGGTCGGGCAGGCGAGCATGGACGAGGCCCGCGCGGCGGCACGCCTGCGCAATCGCCTCGAGCAGGCCGGGCAGGCGCTCGCGGCGCGTCTCGCTGCCGCATGTCCCGCGGATCCCGCGCTCGGCGCGGCCACCGGGTTGAACGCCTTGCGGGGCGCGCTCGGCGGCGAGGACCGGCCCGATCCGGGCGCACTGGCGCCCGCCGGCGAGACATCCGGCGAGGATGCCGAGGCGCGCTGGGAGGCCGCCCGCGAATCGGAGCGCTCGGCGCAAGGCCGCCGCGAGGCCGCCGTCGAGGCTCTTCGGACCGCCGAGCTGGCGGAGGTGCGCCAGGCGGGTGAGGCGGCGCGCGCAAACGTGGATCATGAGCGGTTCGCGGGCGAGCTGGCGGCGGAGGTGGCTGCGCTGGACGACGAAGGGCTGGCGGGGCAATCGTCGGAGGCGCGTACGGTGGAGGCGCGGGCGGTTCTTGCGCGGGACGAGGCGCGCCGCGCGGCTTCCGGGCTCGATGAAGCCGCGCTCACGCGCCGCCGCGCCGGCCTCGTGCTCAAGCGAGAGCGTATGCGCGAGGAGCGCCTCGGCCTGGTGCAGGAGATCGCCCGGCTGGAGGAGCGTGCCCGCACCTTGGGCGGCGCGGGACCGGCGAGTCGTGCGGCGGCGGCAACGGAAGCCGCCGACGCTGCACGGGCCGCTCATGAGCGTCTGCGCGAGGAGGCCGAGGTGCTGCGCCTGCTGAAGCAGGTCATCGGCGACGCGCAGCTCGCCGCGTCGCGCCGCTATCTCGCGCCGATCACGCGTCGCGTCGCGCCCTACATCTCGCGCCTGTTGCCGAATGCGAGCCTGGCGCTTGGCGACGAGTATGCGCCGCGCGCCCTGGTCCGGGGCGGCCTCGAGGAATCGGCCGACGTGCTCAGCAAGGGAACCCAGGAGCAGCTCGCGGTGCTGACCCGGATCGCCTTCGCCGACCTGCTGATCGAGAAGGGCAAGCCCGCCTCGCTGATTCTCGACGATGCCCTTGTCTTCGCCGACGACGACCGCTTCGAGACCGTGCTCGAGATCCTGGCTGACGCGGCCCGCCGGATGCAGGTCATCATCCTGAGCTGCCGCGCGTCGGCCTACCGCGCTCTCGACGCGAAGCGCATCGTGATCGTGTAGCGAAGCCTCCTGTCTACCGACAAGGCGTGCGTCACCCGTCGTCGTCGTGCGAGCCGAGCGCAGTCGAGTGATCACCGAAGCTGCCCATGTCAGGCTTGTTGCGTGTCAGGCTTGTCGCGATTCCTCATGATCGAATAGGCCGTCCGCGGGAGCATGTGCGATGGGTAGCGTTACTCCGGCAAGGACACGCTTGTCGACACGGCGGGCAACGACAGATTGCGGGGGCTGCAGGATGACGATGTGCTGATCGGGGGACTCGGCAGCGATATCCTCGAAGGCAGCACGGGTCTCGACATGGCATCATACGTTCACGCTACCGCCGGCGTGATCGCGTCGCTGGCGCAGCCCGCTACGAATGCGGGCGAGGCAGCCGGGGACAGCCACAGTTCCATAGAAGGCCTGACCGGATCGAACTTCAACGACGTCCTTTCCAGCAATACCGGCAAAAACACGCTGGCTGGCGGCGATGGCGACGACGGCATCACTGCTGGACCCCGCGACCAATACCGGCGAAGCGGCAGGCGATACCTACATCGCCGTCGAGAACCTCGAAGGGTCCGGGTTCGACGATGCCCTGACCGGCAATGCGGGGCGACAACACGCTGAGAAGCGGGGCCGGCGCCGACAAGCTCGATGGCCAGGGCGGCTTCGACGACGCCTCGTACCACACGTCCGCTGCCGCTGTGGTGGCCTCCCTTGCCATCCCAGCGTCGAATACGGGCGATACGTATGCTGCGATCGAGGGCCTGTCCGGCTCCAGGTTCGATGACGCGCTGACGGGCGATGCCGCGAATAACTGGCTGATCGGCCAGGCCACCGGACGAGGCGGATTTGAGGCATCTTCCCGCGCCGAGACATACTTGCTGGTAAAGTTGTTTCGCGGGTTTCATCGCGAAGGGCCGAAACTGAAGTTTCACGATACTTTCCCGCACACTCTCTGCTAGCGAACCTGCGTCTGCTTGTCCGCAGATGGCAGCCGACTGCTGCGGGAGCATGCCGCTCTTGCATCGAATGTCGCTGCTGGGTGGCCGATCCCGGGCTGCGTTCCCGGTCTCGGCTCTATCGCAGGGAGCCGTCATGAGCACGACGACAGCATCCGTCAGCACCTGGACGCGCAAGGCCGAGCAGGCGCGCATGGAAGCGATGAGCATGATCAGCCCCGAGGCCAAGGCGCTCATGCTCGGCGTGGCGCGCAAGTACAAGGAACTCGCCTTGGCCAGCCGCAAGCCAGCCAAAGCGCCCAAGCAGTAGGGGCTCAGTCCTTCGCCGGCCCGAGGAAGTCGAAGTCCACGCCCTCGTCGGCCTGCAGCACCGTCTTGTGGAACAGGCCCGTATAGCCGCGGTCGCTGCCGGGATGCGCCGGCGGCGCCTTCCACGCCTTCTTGCGTGCCGCCAGCTCTTTGGCCGGCACGAGCAGCTCGATGCGGCGCCTGGGTACGTCGAGCGTGATGCGATCGCCGGTCCGCACCAGGGCGAGTGGCCCGCCGACCGCGGCCTCCGGAGCGATGTGCAGCACGATCGTGCCGAAGGCCGTGCCGCTCATGCGCGCGTCGGAGATGCGGATCATGTCCTTCACGCCGGCGCGCGCGAGCTTCATCGGGATCGGGAAGGAGCCCGCTTCGGGCATGCCCGGCGCTCCCTTCGGTCCGGCATTGCGTAGCACCAAGATGTCGTCGGCCTTGACGTCGAGATTCGGATCGTCGCCGCGCGCGGCGAGGTCCTCGAGCGAATCGAACACCACGGCGCGGCCGGTGTGGGTGAGCAGCGCCGGCGTCGCCGCGGCGTGCTTGATGACCGCGCCGCGCGGCGCGAGGTTGCCGCGCAGCACGGCCATGCCGCCGGTCGGCTTGATCGGGTTCTTCGGCGTGCGGATCACGGTCTGGTTGGGCACGATCTCGGCGGCGTCGATCACCTGCTTCAGGCTCCTGCCCGAGACGGTCAGGCACTTCTCGTCGAGATGGCCGCGGATCTCCTTCATCAGCCGCGAATTGCCGCCGGCCCAGTGGAAGTGCTCCATGTAATGGTCGCCCGACGGCTTGAGGTCGACCAGCACCGGCACCTTGCGGCCGATCTCGTCGAATTCCTCGAGCTCGATCTTGATGCCGAGGCGCCGCGCCACGGCGGTGAGATGGACCAGCGCGTTGGTCGAGCCGCCGATCGCCTGCAGCACGGTGAGCGCGTTCCTGAACGCCGCCCTGGTCATGATCTCGCTCGGCTTCGGTCCCTGCTTCACCGCCATCTCGGCGGCGAGCTTGCCGGTCGCCTCGGCGACCCGCAGGCGGTCGGAATGGGTGGCGGGAATCGAGCCCGACGTCGGCAGGCCCATGCCCAGCGTCTCCACGATGCAGCCCATCGTGCTGGCGGTCCCCATCACCATGCAGGTGCCCTTGGTCGGCGCCAGCCGCTCGCTCACCTTCTCGATGTCGGCTTCGGAGAAGGTGCCGGCGCGATACTGGCCCCACAGGCGGCGGCAATCGGTGCAGGCGCCCAGCACCTCTCCCTTGAAATGACCGACCAGCATCGGCCCGACCGGCAGCACGACGGCAGGGCGGTCGACGCTCGCGGCGGCCATGAGCTGGGCGGGCAGGGTCTTGTCGCAGCCGCCGATCAGCACGACGGA
>CAMFJT010000089.1 GCA_945957125.1 uncultured Rhodospirillales bacterium
GCTCGTTGGCATCGCCGAACAGGATCTCGCTCGACTTGGCGCGCTTGAACCAGAGGTGGGTGTCGTTGTCCCAGGTGAAGCCGATGCCGCCGTGCATCTGCACGGCATGGATGGCGGTCTGCACGCAGGCCTCGGCGGCCGACGCCTTGGCGAGCGACGCGAGGGCCGCGATGTCTTCGTCGCCCTCGTCGAGCGCGGCGGCGGCGTAGTAGGCGGCGGATTTCGCCAGCTCGACATCGACCAGCATGTCGGCCGCCTTGTTCTTGGTCGTCTGGAAGGAGGCGATCGAGCGGCCGAACTGCATGCGCATCTTGACGTATTCGAGCGCGTCCTCGCGCAGCCGCTCGGCGGCGCCGACCATCTCGTTGGCCAGGCAGATCAACGCGCGCTGCATGGTCCTGGCAAAAGTCTCGGCGCCGGCGCCTTCGGTGCCGAGCAGCCGCGCCTCGACCGATTTGAAGGTGACGTGTGCGAGCTTTCGCGTCTCGTCCATGGTCTTGAGCTTGCGCCGCACGAGGCCGGGAGCGTTGCCGTCGACGGTGAAGAAGGAGAGGCCGTCGGTGCCGCGCGAGCCCGGCCGCCGCGCGACCACGACCAGCAGGTCGGCGGTGTGGCCGTCGAGCACGAAGCTCTTGCTGCCGTCGAGCCGCCAGGTCGCGCCCGACGGCGAGGCGGTGAGGGCGATGGCGGCGGCATCGTTGCTGCCGCTCTCCTCGGCGAAGGCCAGCGTGGCGGTCACCGTGCCGTCGGCCAGGCCGGGCAGCAGCGCCTTCTTCTGCTCCTCCGTGCCGGCTTCGAGAATGGCGGTGGCGGCCAGCGTCGTGGAGAAGAACGGCGCGCAGAGCAGGCCACGACCCATCTCCTCCAGCACGATGCCGAGCTCGGAATAGCCGAAGCCGCCGCCGCCATAGGCCTCGGGGATATGGATCGCGGTGAGGCCGAGCTCCTGGTTCAGCTTCTGCCAGGCGTCACGCTCGAAGCCCGCTTCGGTCGCCATCAGCCGGCGCACCTCCTTGGCCGGCGAGCGCGCCTCCAGGGCGCGCCGCACGGTCGCGCGGAATTCCTCCTGCTCCTCCGAGAAGCTGAAACGCATGACTCTCCTCCCGCCTCGTTTGAGGCTTGCCCGATTGCGGCTATTTTCCCCGGAATGACCGCCCCGACAAGGCTCTCTCCGATGGATCGCGCGCTGCGGCAGGCCCGCCTAGCCGCAGAGCGGGGCGAGGTGCCGATCGGCGCGGTCATCGTCGGCCCCGACGGCGCCGTGCTGGCCGAGGCCGGCAACCGCACCGAGGCCGACCGCGATCCGACCGCCCATGCCGAGATGCTGGCGATCCGTGCCGCGGCCGCGCGGCTCGGCGCGCCGCGTCTCGTCGGTTGCGATCTCCATGTCACGCTCGAGCCTTGCCCGATGTGCGCCCAGGCGATCGCCTTCGCCCGCCTCCGCCGCGTCTACTACGGCGCCTCCGATCCCAAGGGCGGCGGCGTCGAGCACGGCCCGCGGATCTTCAGCCAGCCGACCTGCCATCACCGGCCCGAGCTCTATCCCGGCATCGGCGAGCGCGAGGCGGGGGAGATATTGAGGGAGTTCTTCCGTGACCGGCGATGAACAGACGGAGGCGCGACGAGACAGTCCACTGCGCGCCAAGCTTCCTCCCTCATCCTGAGGAGCGTAGCGCAGCGAAGCGTCTCGAAGGATGGCAATGCGGAGGACGGAGCTGGCGCGATCATGAGGTGCAGAAGCGTTGTGCGTGTTGCCACCCTTCGAGACACTTCGCTGCGCTCCGTTCCTCAGGGTGAGGGTAGTGTACTGCAATCAACCCCATGATTCAGACTCTCAGGTCTACGGCTTGGCGAACTTCAGGACGAACTCGTCCTTGGGCATCGGCGGGTCGGGTGTGTTCTTGTCGCGCGGATCGTTGGGATTGCGCAGGAAGTTGCCCTCGGAGACCAGCTTGAAGCCCGCGGCCTCGACTTCCTGGCGGAGGAAGGCTTCCTCGATCCGGTGCAGCGTGTCCGATTCGGAGATGCCCGTCCCGGCACGGCCGGAATGGTCGGCGAGGACGTAGAGCCCTCCGGGCTTCAGGGCCTTGAATACCGCCTTGTTCATTGCCGCGCGATCGACCTTCAGGAAGCCGAGGTCGTGGTAGTTGAACATCAGGGTCACGAGATCGAGCTTGCCGTCGGCCAGCTCGGCGGGGACGGGCTCCTCGAACGGTTGCACCACGGCCACGATCGGCGCGGCAGCGACGTTGGCGGCCTTGAGCTTGGCCTCGCGCTCGGCGAGCGCCACGGGCGAGGGACGCGGCGCGCCGGCCGGCGGAGGCGGGGCGGCGACAGGTGCGGCGGAGGGATTGGCGTTGCCTTCGGGAGCCGCCGGCGTCGGCGCGGGCGTGGCGGGCCGCGGCCGGCTCTGGCCGTAGACCTTGCCGGTCGGGCCGATCGAGCGGGACAGAAGCTCCGTCGTGTAGCCGCCGCCGGCGCTGATATCGAGCGCGATCCAGCCTGGCTTCAGGCCGATGAAGGCGAGCATCTCCTCGGGATGGCGGCGCTGGTCGTTGGTGCGGTCGGCGGCGCTGCGGTCGGGGCTGGCGACGATCGCCTTGACGTCGACCTGCGCGGACGCGGCGCTCGCGAGCAGGCCGGCGCCGATGGCGAGGGCTGCGAGAAGGCTCTTGTGCCGGTTCTTCATTGCTAACTCCCCTTTCGCTTTCCGCCCTGCACGCAGCGCGGGGAGGTGCCCCGAAGGGACGGAGGGGCGCAACGCTCTCATTTACTCGCGCCGGCCGCAAGCTCCTCAACATTCGACATGGCGATCTCTCTTGAGGCTTATAGCGGCGTCCGCTCAGTCAACCACAGTTTACTTTCTGTCAATTCTGGTTTACAGACTTTCTCGTGGTCGAGATCGTCCAAACCAGCCTCTTCCGCAATTGGCTGTCGCAGTTGACCGACCGCAAGGCCCGCGATCGGATACTTGCGAGACTGCAGCGAGCGGCTGGCGGCAACCTCGGTGATTGAAAGGCGGTCGGCTCTGGCGTTTCGGAAATGCGCGTTGATCACGGCCCGGGCTACCGGCTGTATTTCACGCGCCGCGGCAGTCTGCTGGTCATCATCCTGGCCGGCGGAACGAAGAGGACGCAGGCCGGAGACATCGCGAGAGCGATCAGGATCGCGGAACAACTGGAGGAGTGACGGATGGCCAAGCGCAAGACCAGGATCGAGCTGACGAAGTTCGATGCCGCCGACTATCTCAAGTCCGAGAAGGACATGGCGGGGTTCCTCGACGCCTGCTTGCAGGAAGCGGGCGACGATCCCGCTTTCATCACTGCTGCGCTCGGCACGATCGCTCGCGCGCGCGGCATCGCCCAACTGGCGGAGAAGACCAGCATGACGCGCGCCGGGCTCTACAAGGCCTTGGGCAAGGACGGCAATCCCTCCTTCGGCGCCGTGCTCAAGATCGTCCGGGCGATGGGGTTGGAGCTCCGAGTCTCGCCACAGGGGCGCTGAGGGTCGACCTAGATCGACTTCTCTTCAGGCGCTGCCAGCCGCTCCCGTGCCCAGTGCGCCGCGTCCCTGACCAGCGCAGACCCGTCCCTCAGCAAAGGCTCGAGCGCGGGCAAGGCCGTCGACGGCGCGGCGCTGTTGCCGAGGGCATAGGCGACGTTGCGGACGAAGCGGTCGCGGCCGATGCGCTTGATCGCAGTACCGGCGAAGCGCGAGCGGAACGCCGCGTCGTCGAGCGCCGCGAGCTCGGCGAGCAGTGGCGCGGTGAGGTCGGCACGCGGCACGAAGGCGGCCTCACGCGACTGCCGCGCGAACTTGTTCCACGGGCAGGCGGCCAGGCAATCGTCGCAGCCGTAGATGCGATTGCCGAGCAGCGGCCGCAACGCGGGATCGACCGGCCCCGCATGCTCGATCGTGAGATAGGAGATGCAGCGCCGCGCATCGAGCCGGTAGGGCGCGGGGAAGGCATCGGTCGGGCAGGCATCGAGGCAGGCGCGGCACTGGCCACAGTGATCCGCCTCGGCGGCGTCGAACGGCAGCTCGGCGGAGAGCAGCAGCTCGCCGAGGAACAGCCACGAGCCGAACCGCCGCGACACGAGGTTGGTGTGCTTGCCCTGCCAGCCGTGGCCGGCGGCCTGCGCGGCGGGCTTCTCCATCACGGGCGCGGTGTCGACGAACACCTTGATGTCGTGCCGGTAATTGTCCCAGACGAAACGGCCGAGCGCCTTGAGGCGGGTCTTGATCACCTCGTGATAGTCGCGGCCCTGGGCGTAGACGGAGATCGCGCCGCGCTCGCGATGTGCCAGCGCGGCGCGTGGATCGGTCTGCGGCCCATAGTTCAGGGCGACCGAGACGACAGTGCGCGCCTCGGGCCACAAGGTCGCCGGATCGACACGCTCCTCGCTGCGCTGGCCGAGCCAGCCCATGTCGCCGTGGCATCCCTGCGCGACGAACGCGGAGAGCTGCTCCAGCCTTTCGCGCCGCGCCTCGGGTGCGAGCGACGCGGGAGCGAAGCCGACGGCATCGAAGCCCAGGCGCAATGCCTCGTCGCGGATGGCGTCGCGCAATTGCGCGGGCGTCGCGGACCGCGGTGGGCGCTTGGGGACGGGCGGCGTGCGGGCCATTACCGTCCGCGATATGGCGGCACGCCCTGGTCGGGCAGCCACAGCCCCTTGGGCGGCACGCCGGTTTGCCAGAAGACGTCGATCGGCATGCCGCCGCGCGGATACCAGTAGCCGCCGATGCGCAGCCAGCGCGGCGCCAGCACCTTGGTCAGCCGCTGGCCGACCGTCAGCGTGCAGTCCTCGTGGAAGGCGCCATGATTGCGGAAGCTGCCGAGGAAGAGCTTCAGCGACTTGCTCTCGACGAGCTTCGCGCGCGGGGCGTAGTCGATCACCAGGTGCGCGAAATCGGGCTGGCCGGTCATCGGGCACAGGCTGGTGAATTCCGGCGCGGCGAAGCGCACGAGATAGAGGTCGCGCGGGCGCGGGTTGGGCACGGTCTCGATCACCGCCGCGTCGGGGGAAGAGGGCGCCGCGACCGCGCGGCCGAGCTGGGTGAGCCTGGGGTACTTAGCCATGCCGCCATCATATGCTAATCGACGGCCGCATGACCCATCGGGTTGCCATCGTCGGGGCGGGGCCGTCGGGTTTCTATGCGGCCGATGGCCTGCTGCGCGCCCGGCCGGACCTGCGCATCGACCTGATCGATCGCCTGCCGACGCCGTTCGGCCTGGTGCGCTCGGGCGTGGCGCCGGACCATCAGGGCACCAAGGCCGTCGCGCGCCAGTTCGAGCGGCTGCTCGCCCAGCCCGGCGTGCGCTTCGCCGGCAATGTCGAGATCGGCCGCGATCTTTCGTGGGAAGCGCTGCGGGCTGGCTACGACGTGGTGATCGTCGCCACAGGCATGACGATCGACCGCAAGCTCGGCGTGCCGGGCGAAGACCTGCCGTTCGTCTGGGGCTCGTGGCGCTTCGTCGCCTGGCTGAACGGCCATCCCGATTTCCGCGAGGGGCCGGATCTTTCGGCGGTGAAGACGGTCGCCGTGATCGGCAACGGCAACGTCGCGCTCGACGTGGCGCGGGTGCTGGCCAAGACGGCCGACGAGATGGCCAAGAGCGACATCGTGCCGGAAGCCGGCGCTATGATCGCGGCGGCGCCGTTGACCGACATCTTCGTGATCGGCCGGCGCGGGCCCGAGCAGGCCTCGTTCACGAACAACGAGCTGGCCGAGATGGGCCGCCTGTCGCGCGCCGTCGCGGTTGCCGATGCAGGTGCGCTTGCGGTCGAGGCACCGGCGGGCGACCCGACGCCGGAGCGGCTGCGCAAGACGAAGAACCTCGAGATCCTGCGAGGGTTCGCCGCCAACGTGCCCAGCAGCAAGCCGATCACGATCCATTTCCTCTTCGACAGGCCGACCACGGCGATCGAGCCGGGCGCATTCGACCTGATGGTCACCTGTGTCGGCTACGACGGCGTCGCGTTCCCCGCGGGCGAGGGCATCTTCCCCGTCGGCTGGGCGAAGCGTGGCCCGAGCGGCACCATCCCGACCAACCGGGCCGACAGCCATGCGGTGGCCCAGCAGGTGATCGGCTGGCTCGCGCAGCGCGATCCCAAGACCGGCCCCGACCTGCTGCCACCCTCGGTCGATGTCGAAGGCTGGCGCCGCATCGACAAGGTCGAAGCCGCCGCCGGCGCAACGCTGGGGCGCCCGCGCGTGAAGCTCGTTGACTGGAAGGCGCTGCTCGGTACGGCCGAAGGCTGACCGCCCGCTCTCCGTGCGCCGCGATTCTTGGAGGCCGATGCCGCTGATCTGCGGAAGCTCGGGCATTTCCCGGGCCTGCACTTGCTCGGGCCGCGATTCGGCATGAGCCAATTTCAGTAAAAATTATATCCAATTGACTGGCCAGATTGGATCAAATACGTTGCCGGCATGGAGAGGTCATAGTCTTGTCCCGCCAGCCCAACAGTCAGGCCCAGCAGCTCGCGCTGAACTTCGTGCGGCAGAGAATTCTGGATGGTGACTATCCGGGCGGCACCTGGCTGAAGCCGCAGGAAATCGCCGATCAGCTCAAGGTCAGCCGGATGCCCGTTCGCGAGGCATTGCGCGGCCTGGAGGTCGAGGGCCTGGTGACCATTCGCCCGAACAGAGGGGCGATCGTCACCGAGCTGGCGACGGCGGACGTCGACGACCTCTTCGAGATCCGGGCGCATCTCGAGGCTCTGACGGCTCAGTCCGCGGCCCTCGGCCTGAACGCCTCGGCCGTCGCGAAGATCGATGGCCTTCGCCTTGCCATGGACAGCGTCAGGGCAAGCCCGCGGGAATGGCTCAAGGCCCACGACGCATTCCACAATTTCATTTCGAACATGAGCGGGCGAAAGCGTCTGCTGCTCGAGATCGACAGGGCACGGGCGCTGATCCAGCCGTACATCCGCATGTACATCGACGTTTACGGCACTCCCGAGCTGCCGGCCTACGAGCATTCGGAGCTCGTGGCGGCCTTCCTGTCGAAGGACCCTGCAACGATCGAGCGGAGCTTCCGGGCGCACGTCATGGAGACCCGTGACCGCGTCCTGAAGTTCCTCAAGCAGCACTACGAATATCGCGCCAGCCTTACGCGTCGCAACAAGCGCGCGTTGGCCGCCTAGCCCAGCGGGGATCGAAGCCGTGAACGTTCCAGACCATCCCGCCGCCCGTAATGCCGTCCTGCGGCCCCGTCGGCTGGGGCACGTGAACCTCTTCGTCTCGGACCTCGGGGAGGCGCGGCGGTTCTATTCGGAGGTCTGCGGCTTCGTGGAGATTTTCGAGGAGCCGGCGATCACCGCTGCCTTCATGAGCAACGGCAATACCCATCACGATCTCGGCCTGATCGAGGCCTCGCGCACCGACCGGGTCGACAGGGACGGCAACGTGCTCATCGCGGCCGTTCAGCGGGGCAGCGTCGCCAGCCTGAACCACCTCGGATTCGAGATGGCCAGCGAGCGGCAGCTCGTCGCGGCGTACGAGGTGTTGAAGAGCCGCGGAATCAAGGTGTCCCGCACGGTCGATCATGGCCTGGCGCACAGCGTCTACATGCCCGACCCGGACGGCAACATGCTGGAGTTCTATGCCGACGTCGTCGACGATTGGCGGGGCTTCTGGAAAAGCAGCGTCGGGAAGACGGTTACCGGCGGCTGGCGGCCGCAACTCGAGGCCGCCGATCCGACGCCGCACTATCAGCAGGAGTTCGAGGCGGACATTCATCCGACCGCGCCCATCCATGCGCGGCGGGTGACATGCGCGACCCTCGGGACCGCGCAGCTCGATGACATGCTCGCCTTCTATACCGAAATCGTCGGGCTGAAGCCGCTGCCCGGTTCGGATGGCCGGCAGGTCTCTCTCGCCGGAGAGACAGGCGAGGTGGCGCTGCGGCTCGTGCATGTTCCAGGCGCATCCGCCGGCACCTTCCTCGACATGGGGATCGAGCTGGCGGGAGAGCGGCCGTTGATCGACGCGAAGGCATGCTTGCGCGGCAACGCCTTTCCCATCGAGGAAGAGCAGGCGCAGGACGGCCGGATGAGCTTCCTGACGCGTGATCGGGATGGCTTCGGTGTGCGGTTTCACGCGCGAGCCTAGTCGGTCGCGCGAATGGATTTCGAGACGGGGGGAAGAATGCTGAGAACAATCGCGAGGGCGCTGGCGACCTGTGCGACGCTCGCCACCGTTATCGCTTCGGCGGAAGCCGTCGCGCAGGCAAAGCCGCCGCTCAAGCCGATCAAGCTTCGCACCGAATGGGTGCACAGCGGTCTTTACGCACCGTTCTACTTCGCCCAGCAGCGCGGCTACTACGCCAAGGAAGGCCTGACGGTCGAGATCCTGCCGGGGCAGGGCTCGAACGCGACCATGGACGGCGTCCTGCGCGGCGATCTGGATTTCGGCTTCGTCTCGTGCTGGGGGCTGGCCGTGGGCGTGAGCAAGGGCCGCGACGTCGTGTCGATCGCGACCTATACCGGCCAGAACGGCTTCGGCTTCTTCTTCCCGAAGAGCGCGAACGTGAAATCGTTGAAGGACCTCGCGGGCAAGAGCATCGTCGTCAGCCCGGCGTCGTTCGACACCCAGCTCTTTCCGTCGGTTCTGGAAAGCGTCGGCCTTCCCGGCGACATGATGAAGCGCCTCAACGTCGATCCCGCCCAGAAGGTCCCCACCTATGCGCGCGGCCAGGCCGACGTCGTCGTTTCCCATGTGCCGTATGCCAACCCGATCATCCAGGCGCAGCGTCCGTCCGACTACATCCTCTGGTCGTCCGTCGGCTTCGTTCTGCCGGATTACTGCCTGACCACCAGCCGCAAGAAGCTCAAGGAGGATCCGAAGCTCGTCGAATCGTTCCTGCGCGCGACCTATGCCGCGATCGCCGACGCCGTGAAGAAGCCGGAAGACGCGGCCGCTGCAACGCTCGAGCTCAATCCCGTTCTCGAGCTCGACAAGACGCTCGAGCAGTGGAAGCTGACCAGCACCATCCTGTTCTCGGAGGACAGCAAGTCCTGCCCGCTGGGCTGGCACTCCCGCAGCGACTGGGACAAGGGCCTCAAGACGCTGAAGGAGTTCGGCGGCCTGGAAGGCCCGATCGACGATCACTCGAAGTTCTACACCAACCAGTTCTTCCCCTGCTCTCGTTGATGCCGCGCAGCCGCGCCCACGAAGCCCGGGGAAGGAGCAGATCGGCATGTTGATGAACGCAGTTCAGACGGCGGCTGGCGCCCGTGACCGGATCGATCCGGGAAATGCGATCATCATCGAGCGCGTTTCCAAGACCTTCGAGACGAGGGGCGGGACCGTCAAGGCGATCGACGAGGTCTCCCTGGCCCTGCGCGGCGGCGAGTTCGTCTCCATCGTGGGACCGAGCGGCTGCGGGAAGTCGACCCTGCTCGGCATCGTCGCCGGCCTGACGCGTCCCTCGGCGGGATCTGTCACCATCGGCTCCACTGCCGTGAACGGGCCCTACGAGAGGGCGGGCATCGTCTTCCAGAAGGATCTCCTGATGGAATGGCGCACGGCGCTCGACAACGTCCTGCTCCAGATCGAGTTGCGGGGGCTCGCCAGGAAGCACTATGTGAGCCGCGCGCTCGACCTGCTCGCGAAGGTCAGCCTCCGCGACTTCGCCAACAAGTATCCTCGCGAGCTGTCCGGCGGCATGCGGCAGCGCGTTGCGATCTGCCGCGCCCTCATCCACGACCCGCCGGTGCTCCTCATGGACGAGCCGTTCGGTGCACTCGATGCGCTCACCCGGGACGAGATCTCGGTGGACCTGTCGAAGGTCTGCGACGAGACGGGCAAGACTGTCGTGTTCATCACCCACAGCATCGCCGAAGCGGTTCACCTCAGCGATCGCATCATCGTGATGTCTCCACGGCCGGCGACGATCCTGGCCGACATCGCCGTCGACCTGCCTCGGCCGCGCCGGATCGAGGTGCGCGATACGCCGGAGTTCGGCGCCATCGCGCAGCGCGTTCGCGCAAGCCTGACGGCGCTCCAGCCCCGCCGATAGCATTCGGAGAGTATCGGGAATCATGCGCGCTCTGGCCGGAAACTGGCTACCCTCCCTGATCGTGTTCCTGGGCATCGGGCTGGCGTGGCAACTCGCGACGACCGTCCTTGGCGTTCCGAAATACCTGATCCCCTCCCCGGAAAGCGTATGGGCCGTCCTGTCGAAGCACCCGCAGATGTTCGCTGCGAATACGCTGGTGACCCTGCGGGAGCTGCTGGGAGGTTTCGCGCTCGCGGTCCTGCTGGCGGTGCCGCTCGCCCTGTTCATCTCCTATTCCCGGCTCTTCGAGCGCTTCGTCAATCCCGTCATCGTCATCTCGCAGGCGTTGCCGAAGGTCGCCATCGCGCCGCTGTTGCTCGTGTGGTTCGGGTTCGGCGAGTTCCCCAAGATTCTCATGGCCGCATTGATCGCTTTCTTCCCGATGCTCATCAGCGCGACCACGGGCTTCAAGGGAATCGAGCCGGACGTGATGTCCCTTGCACGGTCGACCGGCGCGTCCGGGCTGCGCATCTTCTGGAAAATCCGCCTTCCGTCCGCGCTTCCGGCGATGTTCGGGGGCCTGAAGCTCGCCATCACCTTCGCGGTGATCGGCGCCATCCTCGGCGAGTTCCTGAGCGGCGACAGCGGGCTGGGCTACCTCATCCAGAGCGCGAGCGGCGCACAGCGAACCGACATGCTGTTCGCGGCGCTGATCATCATCTCGCTCGTCAGCGTCGCGCTTTTCTATGCGGTCGAGTTCGTCGAGCGGAAGCTGATCTTCTGGCATCAATCCCAGATCGTCATCGTCACGTAAGGTTTGCCCATGATCAGATCGGCGATCGTAGTCGGTGGCGGCATAGGAGGCGTGGCCATCGCCGCCGCCCTTGCGAAGGCGGGGACGGCAGTCACGCTCTACGAGCGAGGGGCGGAACTCCGCGAAGTCGGCGCCGGCATCTTCGTCAAGAGGAACGGCCTCGAGGTGCTCGGCGCGCTGGGCTGCCGTGACGAGCTGGTTTCCAAGGGCACCTGGATCAGGCGCGGCGAGCTTTGGGACAGCCATGCGCGCAAGTTCGTCGATCGCCACTTGCCCGACGCAAGCGTCATCGTCGTCAAGCGCGCCGACCTGCACAACACCCTGGTCAACTCGGCCACCCGCTACGGCGTCAGGGTCGTTACCGGCAGGACCGTACGTGGCGTCGCCCCCGACGGTGTCGTCCGGCTGGAGGCCGACGACATCGACAGGGCAGACCTCGTGGTCGGAGCCGACGGCGTCGGTTCCGCCGTGCGCGAATCGCTCGGTCTGACGGTCTCGGTCAAGGCGACGGGCAACGGTTCGTGGCGCGTGCTGGTGCCGAGACTCGAAAGCGATCCCGCCGCCAAGGTCATCGAGTTCTGGCGCGGTCACCGGCGCGTGCTGATCACGCAGTCCGGCGACGATGCGACCTATGTCTGTGCATCGTGCCGCGACGATGATGCCGCCGCGGCCTCGGCGGAGTTCGACCGCAGAGTATGGGGCAATCATTTCCCCGAGTTCCGCGAGCTGATCGACCGCATCGACCCGATGCTGACGACCCGCCGGCAGCATACCAAGGTCAGGGTCAGCAGCTGGCGAAGCGGCGTCGTCGCCATTCTCGGCGACGCCGTTCATGGCCAGCCGCCCAATCTCGGACAGGGCGCGGGATGCGCGATCGCCAATGCCGGCGCCCTCGCCGCGATTCTCCAGAAGCGCGGCGACGTGCCGTCGTCGTTGCAGGAGTGGGAGGCCACGCAGCGCAAGCTGACCGAGGACATCCAGTCGTTCTCCAACAAGTATGACGATATCGCCCATGCCTGGCCGCTGGCCTTCGAATCGCTGCGCACCGCGGCGGTGACGGCGATGGGGACGTTCAAGCCGACCCGAATGAGATGGGCGAGGCTCAGCCAGGGCCTGAGCCACCTGCAGCCCTGATCGAGGACGGAATGCGCGCGAAGTTCGTCGACGTGAACGGCATCGAAACCCGGGTTCTGATTGCCGGACAAGGGCCGCCGGTCGTCCTGCTCCATGGCGTCGGCATGTCCGGCGACTGCTTTCACCGCAATATTGCCGCTCTGGCGGCCGACTTCCAGGTCATCGCCCCCGATCTGCTGGGTCACGGTTTCACGGGCTACAAGGGGTTCGACGGCCTTCCGCCGCCGCTGGCGATGGCCAGGCACGTTGCCGGTCTGCTCGATCTGCTGGATGTGCGGGAATGCTGCGTCGTCGGAAGCTCGCTGGGCGGGCTGGTCGCAGCCCTGACCTACTTCGAGCGGCCCGACGCAGTCCGCAAGCTCGTGCTTGCCGCCAGCTCGTCGTGCTTCAACACGCCGGAGCAACAGCAGTCGACCCTCAAGGCGTCGTCGGCCAATGCGTTGACCGCCATGCGCGACCCGACCCTGGACGGGCTGAGGACGCGCCTTCGCAACATCGTGTTCGACGACACCGGCGTCAGCGAGGAACTCTTGCTGGTCCAGCTCACGTCATATGCCAGCCCCGAGCGCGCCCGTGCCTACGTCGATACGATCGGCCAGACCATCGACACCATCTTCGATCCCGCGGGCCAGGTCTCGCACCGCCTCGACCGCATCGGGATTCCGGTTCTCATGGTGGCAGGCCGCGACGATATCCGGACTCCCGTCGACCGGCAGATCGCCGGCGTTGCGCGATTTCCGCGGGCCCGACTGGAGATTTACGAGAGGTGTGGGCATTTCCCGTTCCTGGAACATCCGCGGAAGTTCCACGACGACCTCACCGGCTTTCTGAACGGCCAGGGCACTACACGCACGAGGGAGATGGATGTGACGGCGATATCGAAGGAAGAGATCCGCCTGCCGGAGTTGAGCGAACCCCTGAGCCACTACACCGATGCCGTGAAGTTCGGCAACTTGCTGCTCGTCTCGGGAGTCGCCCCGCTGGATGGCGCCGGCAATCTCGTGGGCAAGGACGATCCGGTCGCGCAGACGGAGTGCGTGCTGGGCAACATGAAGAAGGTGCTGGATCGTGCCGGCGCGGATTTCGCGGACGTGCTCAAGGTCACGGTCTTCCTGACCGACATCTCTCACCGCACGATCATCAATCCGGTTCGGCAGAAATACTTCGGAAAGGCCAGGCCCGCGTCGACCCTGATCGAGGTGTCGGCCCTGGCCGTTCCCGGGATGATGGTCGAGATCGAGGCCATCGTCGGCCTCAAGGGTTAGGCCAGCCGGCAGGACCGCGGAAGGGGCCGCACGGGAGTAGCCCGGGCCGACAGTATGCTATCGTCTTCCGGTTCCAACCGGGAGAGTTCCATGCGTCGTCTCGTGTGCACCGTCGTTGCCGCCCTGGCTCTCGCCGCCCCGGCAAGTGCCGAGACGGTGCTTCGGGTCTCGCTGCATTCCGATCTGAAGATCGTCGACCCGATCTGGACCACGGCGCTGATCAGCGCGCACTACGGCAACATGGTCTACGACACGCTGTTCTCGGTCGACGAGAAGCTGCAGCCGCAGCCGCAGATGGTCGACAAGTGGACGGTCTCGCCGGACAAGCTGACCTGGACCTTCACCCTGCGCGACGGGCTGGAATGGCACGACGGAAAGCCGGTCACCGGCGAGGATTGCGTCGCCTCGATCCGCCGCTGGGCCGCCAAGGATTCGATGGGCCAGAAGCTGATGGGGGTGGTGAGCGAGCTCAGCGCGCCTGACGCGAAGACCATAAAGATGGTCCTCAAGGAACCGTACGGGCTGGTGCTCGATTCGCTCGGCAAGCCGTCGGCCAACATCCCGTTCATGATGCCCAAGCGCGTCGCCGACACCGATCCCAACACCCAGATCACCGACTACACCGGCTCGGGACCGTTCATCTTCAAGAAGGACGAATGGAAGGCCGGCGAGAAGGCGGTGTTCGTCAAGAATCCGAAATACAAGCCGCGCAGCGAGCCCGCCAACGGCCTGGCCGGCGGCAAGGTCGTCAAGGTCGACCGGGTCGAATGGATCACCATTCCTGACCAGCAGACCCAGGTGAATGCGTTGCTCAACGGCGAGATCGACATGGTCGAGATCGTGCCGCCCGACCTGCTGCCGCTCCTGAAGGCGGACAAGAACGTCAAGGTCATGGTGGTGAACAAGGCTGGCCGCCAGTACGAGCTGCGGTTCAACGTCCTGCATAAGCCGTTCGACAATCCGAAGATCCGCGAGGCGGTGCTCTACGCGCTCGACCAGAAGCCGTTCCTCGAGGCCAATGTCGGCAACGCCGACTACTACACGCTGTGCAAATCGCCGTTTCCCTGCGGCTCGCCGCTGGCCAGCACCAAGGGCTGGGACGACAAGCTCTCGGGCAACGTGGCCAAGGCCAAGGAGCTGCTGAAGGAGGCGGGCTATGACGGCACGCCGCTCGTGCTGCTGCACCAGACCGACATTGCCGGCCACAATCAGCTCGCCACGGTCGCCAAGCCGCAGCTCGAGGCGGCAGGCTTCAAGATCGACCTTCAGGCGATGGACTGGCAGACGCTGGTCGCCCGACGCGCCCGCAAGGATCCGCTCGCGTCGGGCGGATGGAGCGCGTTCTTCACCTCGTGGGGCTCGCCCGACGTGATGAACCCGGTCTCGGCCGCCTTCATCAACGCGTCATGCGACAAGGCGACATTCGGTTGGCCGTGCGATGCGGAGATCGAGAAGCTGCGCGATGCCTTCGCCAAGGAGACCGACGCGGGCAAGCAGAAGGAGATTGCCGAGCAGGTCGCACTACGCCTGTCCGGTGCCTATCCGACCTTCGCGCCGCTCGGCCAGTTCAACACGCCGACGGCGATCCGCAGCAATGTCACGGGCCTGCTCTCCGTGCCGGAGCTGGCCCTCTGGAACGTGGAGAAGAAATGACCGGGCCGGCCGGCAACGACACCGTCTTCGCCGGCTCGATCCCGGCGCTCTACGACCGCTATCTCGGCCCGCTGCTGTTCGGGCCTTACGCTCATGAGGTCGGCAAGCGGCTCGCCGATCTGCGCACGGGCGCTGTGCTCGAAACCGCCGCGGGCACCGGGATCGTGACCGAGGTGCTCGCCGCGACGCTGCCGGCGGCGGTCGAGATCGTCGCCACCGACCTCAATCAGGCGATGGTCGATCATGCCGCCGCCAAGCCTGCGCTGGCGCGCGCGACGCTGCGCCAGGCCGACGCGCTGGCCCTGCCGTTCGAGGCCGCGCGCTTCGACGCGGTGGTCTGCCAGTTCGGCGTGATGTTCTTTCCCGACCGGGTCGCGGGCTATCGCGAGGCGCGCCGCGTGCTACGGCCGGGCGGCCGCCTCGTCTTCACGATCTGGGATTCGCTCGACTGCAATCCGACCACGCGCTGCGTGGTCGATGCGATGGCGCGGCACTTCCCGGCCAACCCGCCGCGCTTCCTCGCCCGCACGCCGCACGGCCATTCCGACCGCGACACGATCCGCCGCGAGCTCGCCGCCGCAGGCTTCGGCACGGTCGAGCTCGAGGTCGTGACCCTGCCGAGCCGTGCTGCCTCCGCGCGCGACGCCGCCATCGGCCTCTGCCAGGGCACGCCGATGCGCGGCGAGATCGAGGCCCAGGCGCCCGGCCCAGCCGGCCTGCAGGCGGCGACCGACGCCGCCGCCGCCGCCCTCACCGCCGAATACGGGCCCGGCCCGATCGAGGCTCCGATGCAGGCCCTAGTGATCGTCGCGCGCGATTGACCACGTTCTTCTCTTCCGCATCGTGGCGCGCCTCCAGCAGGAGAGGTTGTTCACAGATGTCGAATGCAGAGGAGGATCTTGCCCGGTTGTCTGGCTCAATCATCAAGTGTATTTAATTGCATTAATTCCACTAGATACCGAGAAAGACCCGATAGAGTGAAGCCTTTTCTCACGTTTCTGGGCCATGTCGCGATCGTGGTGTTGTGTGTGCTCGTCGCGATGGTCCTGAACGGCCTTTTCGTGACGACGACCTATTCGGTCAACGGGGTCGACATCACGCGCCTGTCGGCCGCGGCAATGGAGCAGAAGCTGCGTGCGGGTCCGCTTCTTGCCACGGTCCATATCGGCCGCTGGATCGAATTTCCGCTGCCGGGTACGGAGATGGGCGCCTTCCTCATGCCGGCGACCGCTGCAATCCTGCTGGCATTGGTCTATGGGCCCGGCCTCATCTGGCCGGCGGCCCGGCGACTGTGGGTCAGGTTCGGGCTCGCGGGCGTGCTCGTCGTCGCGACGTTGGTCGTGATGAGCCGATGGGGCGGAAAGCTGTAGTTCAGTCCAGCCGCACGCAGACCCCTTCCAGCCCCGGCTTCGAGGCAGGGTAGCGCCGGCAGACCTCGGCGTCGTGGCCGGGGACGACCATGTCGATGCGGCCGTCGGCCAGCTTCTTGAGCGTGTCGTAGCCCGCAAGCATGTCGGCGACCGAGAAGACGATCGAGAACAGCTTGTTCTGCTCGACGCCCCAGAAATAGTGCGAGGCGTCCGAGGCCAGCACCAGCCAGCCGTTGCGCGTCATCACCCGCACCGACTGGATGCCCATCGTGTGGCCGCCGATCAGGTGCACGGAGATGCCCGGCTGGATCTCCTCGTCGCCGTCGTGGAACACGACCCGGTTGCCGTAGAGCACGCGCACCATGCCGACGATGTCCTCGACCTCGTAGGCGTGGCGGAAGCTGCCGTGGCACATGTGCCGCCCGGTCGCGAACTGCATCTCCTTGTCCTGCAGGTGGAAGCGCGCCTTGGGGAAGCGGTCCCAGTTGCCGACATGGTCGTAGTGCAGGTGGGTGATGATGACGTCCTCGACCTCCCTCGCATCGATGTCGAGATGGGCGAGCAGGTCGGCCGGGTTGGTCTTCACCTCGCGGCCGCGCTTGGCGCCGACCTGGGCGTTGAAGCCGGTGTCGATCACGATCGGCTTGCCGCCGACCAGCCGGTTGCCGCTCTCGTCGAGCGGGATCGCCACCCAGACGAAATAGTCCATCGGGAAGTCGGCATCGTGCGGGTCGGGGTTGATCTGCACTTCCCACGCCTTGCGCGGCAGGTGGGCGTATTTGACGGCATGCACCTCGTAGATGGGTGTCGAACGCATCTTTGTTTCCTTCCCGGCGGGTCTGTTGCGAGGAAGGTAGCCTGCGGCCTGAGGCTTGCGCTATAGTCGCGTCGATGGCCCGCAGGAATCTCCTTGCCCGGCGAATTAGCACCCCGGTTTGCACCGCAAACCGGCCCGTTGCCGTTCGTCCGCCTTGCAAGGAGTCGTTCCATGTCGTCCGTTCTCGCGCTCAAGCGTAATTCCACCACCGTCCGTTACTGTTTCGAAGCCGACGCCGAGCCCGGCGTCCTGCCGCGCGCGCTCGAGCTGCTCGCCAAGCGCGGCCTGGTGCCGAACCGCGTCTTCGCCCAAGCCGCCGACGACGCGCTCAGCGTCGAGATCGAGGTCGAGGGCCTGGCGACCGACACCGCCGAACATGTCGGCCGCTGCCTCGGCCAGATCGTCGGCGTGAGGGCGGTGTTCTAGGAAGGAAGAGGTTCGCCGTACCCCTTTGCCAACGCCTCGACGATCGCGTCGATGTGCAGGCGGGCGACGTCGAGGCAAGGGAAGCCGGCGCTCTGCTCGTCGAAGAGGGCGGTGAGGTCGGTGCCGGCGATCAGGATGGTCTCGACGCCGTCGCGGCGTTGCAGCTCGGCGGCGATGCGGCGCAGGGCGTCGGCGTCGCCGGGGGAGGGTTGGCCGTCGAGGATGCGCTGGTAGGCCTGGCCGATGAAGGCGATCTCGTCGGGCTGCGGCTTCGTGATCTCGACGCCGGTCAGGAGGCCCCAGAGGCTCGCCTGCACGGTGTAGACCGAGCCGAAAAGCGCGACGCGCCTCGTGCCGCGGGCGCGCAGTTCGGCCGCCAAGGGATCGACGATGCTGATCAGCGGGACGGGCAGCAGCGGCTTGATCTGCGCGAGGCAGACGTGCGGCGTCACGGCCGGGATGACCGCGACCTCCGCGCCGGCGCGCGCCATGCGTTCGATGAAGCCGGCGAGATAGGCGGCCAGTCCCTCGAGATCTCCGGCGCGCACGAAGGCCTGGCCGCGCTCGACATCGGCGTGGACGAAGACGAGGTCGGGCACGATGCCGCGCGCCTTGCAGCCGGCGGCGATGCGTTCGTAGTAGTGCACGGTGGCGTCGACGCCGAGCCCGCCGACGATGCCGACGCAGGTCATTCGGGACTCAATCCATCGTGATGTTGTTGTCGCGGATCACCTGGCCCCAGGCGGCGACCTCGCTGCGCGCGAACTTGTCCATCTCCGCCGGAGTCCAGTCCTTCAGCACGGTGCCGAGCTGGTTGGCGCGTTCCTTGGTGACGTCCATCTTCGCGATCTTGCGCATCGCGGCGTTGAGGCGGTCGATGATCGGCTGGGGCGTGCCGGCCGGCACGAACAGCGCGAACCAGGCGTCGAGGAGGAAGCCCTGCAGTCCCGCCTCGGCCGTCGTCGGGATATCGGGGAAGGCGGGATGGCGGGTGTCGCTGGCGAGGGCCAGCGCCTTCACCGCGCCGCTGCGGATGTGGGCGGAGACGGACGGCGGTGTCACGATCAGCATTTCGACCTGGCCTGCCACCAGGTCGGCGGTCGCGGGGCCGGCGCCCTTGTAGGGCACGTGCACGAGGTCGGTGCCGGCGGCCTTGTTGAACAGCACGCCGCCGAGATGCGGCACCGAGCCCTGGCCGACCGAGCCGTAATTCAGCTTGCCCTTGTTGGCGCGGGCATAGGCGATGAATTCCTCGAGCGTGGCGGCCGGCACCTTCTTCGCGATGACGATGACGTGCGGCGCGGAGGCACCCATCGCCACGCCGGCAAAATCGTCGGGCGACCAGTTGAGGTTCTTGATCAGCGCCGGATTGGCCGCGTGATAGGCCGAGTACTGCATCAGGATCGTGTAGCCGTCGGGCCTGGCGCGGGCAACGACGGCAGTGCCGACATTGCCGTTGCCGCCGCCCTTGTTGTCGACGATCACCTGCTGGCCGAGCTCCTGGCTCAGCAGGTCGGAGTAGAGCCGGGCGACCAGGTCCGTGCCGCCGGCGGGCGGTGCCGGCACCACCATGGTGACCGGGCGGTCCGGCCAGCTCTGTTGGCTGCGCGCGGGAAACGCGAGGGCCGCGAGCGGTAAAGTGAGGGCAAGGCGGCGTTTCATGTCGGCCAATTGCGCTTCCAGACCTCCACCAGCTCGGGCTTGAGATCGGCCCGTCGGGCGATGGCGAACAGCCGCGGCGTCTCGCTCTCGAACCAGCCGCGCTTGGGCCGCCAGCGGGTCATCACCGACACGTAGATGTCGAGCGCCGAAAAGCGCTCGCCGAGGAACCACGGCCCCTTCGCCGCCGTCTCGACCTGGCGCCACAGCCGCTGGGCATAGGCGTCGGTCGCCGCGCGGAAGGGATCGCGCGCGGCGTTCACCGACACGAAGCGCGCCGGATCGTCGGCGTAGGTGAAGGTCGGGTAGATGTTGACGACGATGAAGACCAGCCAGCGCAGGAACGCCGCGCGCTCCGGCGCGCCCGGTCCGGGCACCAGCGAATCGCTGCCGGCGATGTCCGCCAGCAGAAGCGTGATCGCCGCGCTCTCGCTCATGACGGTGCCGTCGGGCAGCACGAGCGTCGGCACCTGCGCGAGCGGATTGACCTTCTCGAGCCGGGCGCGCGCGTCGGGCTCCTTGAACAGATCGCCGACCGGCTCGAAGGTGAACGGCAGCCCGTACCAGGCGAGCTGCGCCTCGACCAGCGAGGAGCCCCAGCCGGCCCGGCCGTAGAGCTTGTAGGGGCTCATGCGATCACGGCTTCTGCAGCGGCTGGATCAGCGCCGAGGTGTCCCAGCGGTTGCCGCCGCGCTCCTGGACGCGGCCATAGAACTGGTCGACCAGCGCGGTGAGCGGCATCTGCGCCTTCCAGCGCTTGCCCTCGGCCATGGCGATGCCGAGATCCTTGCGCATCCAGTCGACGGCGAAGCCGTAGTCGAACTTGCCGGCGATCATGTTCTGCCAGCGATTCTCCATCTGCCAGCTCTGCGCCGCGCCCTTGGAGATGGCGCCCAGCGCCTTCTCCATGTCGAGCCCGGCGCGCTGGCCGAGGTTCAGCGCCTCGGCGAGGCCCTGCACGATGCCGGCGATGCACATCTGGTTCATCATCTTGGTGATCTGGCCCGAGCCCGGCGGGCCGATCAGCGTGATCGCCTTGGCGTAGGCGTCGGCGACCGGCTTCGCCCGGTCGAACGGCGCCTGCTCGGCGCCGCACATCACGGTGAGCTGGCCGTTCTCCGCGCCGGCCTGGCCGCCCGACACCGGCGCATCGATGAAGTCGACGCCGATCTTCTTGCCCGCGGCATGGAGCTCGCGCGCCACGTCGGCCGAGGCGGTGGTGTTGTCGAAGAAGATCGTGCCCTTGCCCATGCCGGCGAAGGCGCCGCTCTCGCCCAGCACGACGGAGCGCAGGTCGTCGTCGTTGCCGACGCAGCAGAACACGATTTCCTGGCCGGCCGACGCTTCCTTGGGCGTCTTCGCCGCCTTGCCCTTGTGCTTCTGCGTCCAGGCTTCGGCCTTGGCGAAGGTCCTGTTGTAGACGGTCACGTCATGGCCCTTGGCGGCGAGATGCCCCGCCATCGGAAAGCCCATCACGCCCAGACCGAGAAAAGCCACCTTGGCCATCGCCTCACCCTCCAGAATTCAGGAGGCCGGAGCATAGAGCAGCACGACGATGGCTGCGACCCCCACCAGCAAGGGCGGCAGCGCGAGCGGCCAGGCGCGCCGGTAGAGCTCGGCGTCCGACACCGCCTGCGCTGCCAGAGCGACGCCCATGGAGACGCGGATCGGCGAGAGCATGGTGAGGTTGGTGCAGACGCTGTTCTGCACGGCGGCGATCCAGCTGGGATCGACCGCGACGGCGCGGGCCAGCGCCGTCACCATCGGCATCAGCATCGCGTTGCCCGCCGCGCCGCCGCCGGTCAGGAAGCCGCCCGTGCCGGCAAACAGCGGCACGCCAAGCACCGCGGCACGGCCCGCCGCGGCGCGCAGCGCCTCGGCGATCTGCTGCGCCATGCCCGAGCCGACATAGAGCTCGGCCATCACCACGAACGCCAGCGTCACCGCGCAGGACCGCCAGGCGCCGCGCGCGGTCTCCGCGGCGATGCGGCCGATCCGGGCACGGGCGAGCAGCAGGACGGCCAGCCCGATCGACACCAGCCAGAAGCCCGGCGCGTAGAACGGCGCGAAGGCCGGCTGGTTGTCGTAGGGCTTCAACGCCCACAGCGGCCGCAGCAGATCGCGCAGCGGCGGTACCAGCCGCGTGGCGCAGAGCGCCACGGTGAGCGCGACGTAGGGCGCGTTGCGATGAAGCGCGGCGCGCAGGCCGGCGATTCCGGGCCGCTCGTCGCGCCAGAAGCGCAGGGCGAGCAAGGCCGCCAATGGCGCGGCGCCGGCGATCTCCACGTCGGTATGGCCGTTGGCGAGCCAGACCAGGGCCAGCAGCAGTGCCGTCCAGGCGGCATCGTCGAGCCTCTGCGCGGCGGAGACCGGCACGCCGGCCTGCCGCGCGAAGCGCCAATAGAGCAGCAGGTAGAGGACGTGGATCGGCACCTGCAGCAGCGCCGAGCCGAGGCCGAGCTGGTTGGGCGTGAGCCCGGCGAGCGTGGCGCCGACCGTCGTGCCGATGGCGAGCGCCCCCCACGGCACCAGCGTCTGGCTGTAGAGGCCGAGCACCAGCATCGGGATGCCGCCGAGGCCCAGCCGGCGAAGCGCGGCCAGCGCGATGATGTAGCCGACGCCGAAGCCGGTCACCGCTTCGGCGAACGGGGCGAGCAGGAAGCAGACCGACCACAGCCGCCGCGGCGTCGCGTCGTGCATCTCCGTGCCGCCCGCGGCATGCCGCACGAGCGTGCAGCGATGGAAGAACATGCCCGAGGCGATGATGGCGATGACCTGCCAGGCCAGCCACATCCCGGCCGGCACCTCGCGGCTCCACAGGAGCGCGACCGCCGCCGCGCCGCCGCCCGGCCACAGCAATGTCGCCGAGACCGCGAGCGTGGCGGCGAGGCCTGCCAGTCCGGCCGTCAAGGCACCGACCCGGCCCGAGGCCAGGAGCCCCAGGACGATCAATAAAGGAACCAGCGCCAACGTCGTCGTCATGGTCTTGCGCTGCCCACGTCTTTCCCTTAGAACCCGCCGCCTGTGCCCCGATAGCTCAGCTGGTAGAGCACGTCATTCGTAATGATGGGGTCGGCGGTTCGATTCCGTCTCGGGGCACCATTTTCCATCCAGCCTAGTTCTTTGTCGTCCGCGCTCGTTCGCCGACCACTCAGAACGCTCGTAAAATCAGGCTTTGAGCGTATATTGGCGCTCGGCGCCGTTC
>CAMFJT010000090.1 GCA_945957125.1 uncultured Rhodospirillales bacterium
GTAGCCGCCACCACCGCCGCCGCGATAGCCACCGCCACCGCCGCCGCCGCCATAGCCGCCACCACCACCGCCGCCGCGATAGCCACCGCCACCGCCGCCGCCGTAGGGCGGACGCGGGCCGCGGCCACCACCGCCGCCGCCGCCGAACCCGCCGCCACCGCCACCGCCGGGCTGGCGTTCGACGGCTTCACGGACGGCGATCGAGCGGCCGTCGAGGAGAGCACCATTCATGGCCTGCATCGCGGCAGCGCCCTGGTCATCGGTTTCCATCTCGAGGAAGGCGAAGCCCCGGCTGCGGCCGGTTTCGCGATCGACGATCACTTTCGAAGAGGTGACGTTGCCGAACTGGGAGAAAGCTTCTTGCAGGCGCTCGGACGTGACCGAATAGGGCAGATTGCCCACAAACAATTTACGACTCATTCAAGGCTCGGGGCTGGAGGTAAGAGAAGGAGCGGAGTCCGGCGCGCGCTTGCGGGACGATTTCAGTCCCAGCGTTTCGTAGACCTTTGACGATGATGACCAAGAAGCTCACGGGGAAGACGTTGACCGGTATTCGCTCTCGCGTCTTAGACGAAGACTCCCTTGCTGGATACTCTTCGGCCAGTGTCGCTATGCCGCACTTATGCGCTGATTCCGCCGAAGAGTCTACAAGGGTTGAGATCGGCAAGCGCAGGCCACACAATCATTTTCGACTGTGAATTGGGGACGGCACGATGATCGTCGACCGCCGCATCTGAGAGTTGCAGCCGTGAAGAACAAGATGTTGGTGCCAACCTCTTTCTTACCTACGAACTGAGGGAAGACGATGACCGCGACCTCTCCGCGCCGAAGCGGCGCGCAAGTGCTGATCGACCAGCTCCGCATTCACGGCGCCGACACAATCTTCGGCGTCCCGGGCGAGAGCTATCTCGCCGCGCTCGACGCGCTCTACGCCCAGCGCAATTCGATTCGCTACGTCATCTGCCGCCAGGAAGGCGGGGCGGCCAACATGGCCGAGGCCTACGGCAAGCTGATGGGCAAGCCGGGCATCGCCTTCGTGACCCGCGGGCCGGGCGCGACCAACGCCAGCATCGGCCTGCATACCGGCTTCCAGGACTCTACGCCCATGATCCTGCTGGTCGGCCAGGTGGCGCGCGAGACGACTGACCGCGAGGCGTTCCAGGAGATCGACTACCGCCACATGTTCGGCCAGATGGCCAAGTGGGTGACCCAGATCGAGGACGCCCGCCGCATTCCCGAGCTGATCAGCCAGGCCTTCCATCGCGCGATGAACGGGCGGCCCGGGCCCGTCGTGGTCGCGTTGCCGGAGGACATGCTGGTCGACGAGGTCGAGGTCGCCGATGCCGGGCCCTACAAGGTCGCGCGCGGCGCGCCGTCGGTCGCCGACATGGCCACCCTCCGCGGGCTGCTCGAGCAGGCCGAGCGGCCGATGGTGATCGTCGGCGGCGGCGGCTGGAGCGCCGAGGCCTGCCGGGACATCCGCGCCTTCGTCGAAGCCAACGGCCTGCCGGTCTGCGCCTCGTTCCGCAACCAGGACCTGTTCGACAACCGCCATCCCAACTATGTCGGCGATCTCGGCGTCGGCGTCGGACCGGCGCTCGGCAAGCGGCTGAAGGCCTGCGATCTCATCATCGCCGTCGGCCCACGCCTCGGTGAGGCGACGACCGGCGGCTACACGCTGTTCGACCTGCCGGTGCCGAAGCAGAAGCTGGTCCATGTCCATGCCAGCGCCGAGGAACTGGGCCGCGTCTACCAGGCGACGCTGCCGATCAACGCGGGCATGCAGGCCTTCGCGGCGGCGGCGAAGGCAATGAAGCCGGTCGATGGCGCGCGCTGGAAGGATTCGGTAACGCAGGGCCATGCCGAGTATCTCGACAACATCAAGCCCGGCCCGCTGCCCGGCTCGGTGAACATGGGCGAGGTCATCGCCTGGTTGAACAAGCGGCTGCCCGACGATGCGATCGTTACCAACGGCGCGGGCAACTACGCGGCGTTCCTGCATCGCTTCTTCCAGTATCGCGGCTTCAAGACCCAGCTCGCCCCGACCAGCGGCGCGATGGGCTACGGCGTGCCGGCAGCGGTCGCGGCCAAGATCGCCGAGCCCGGCCGCATGGTCGTGTCGCTCGCCGGCGACGGCTGCTTCCTGATGAACGGGCAGGAGTTCGCCACCGCCGTCCAGCACGGCGCCAACATCGTGATCGCGGTGATCGACAACGGCATGTACGGCACGATCCGCATGCACCAGGAGCGCGAGTATCCGACCCGCGTGCACGGCACCGAGCTGAAGAACCCCGACTTCGCCGCCTATGCCCGCGCTTTCGGCGGCCATGGCGAGACGGTCGAGAAGACCGAGGACTTCGCGCCCGCCTTCGAGCGCGCGCTCGCCGCCGGCAAGCCCGCGATCATCCATGTCAAGACCGACGCGGAGGCGCTGACCTCGCGCATCACCCTGACGCAGCTGCGCGAGCAGTCGCTGGCGCGGCAGAAGCTGACATGAGTCTCTCGCGACGCACCGCCCTGGCGATACCTCTCGCGGCGCTGGCGGCACCCGCCGCTGCGCAGGCGGAATGGCCGAAGGGCCAGCCGATCCGCGTCCTGATCCCGTTCGCTCCGGGCGGCGTGCCCGACATCATCTCGCGCATCGTGACGCCGAAGATGGGCGAGGGTCTGGGCCAGAGCTTCGTGATCGACAACAAGCCGGGCGCCGGTGGCGGGCTGGCGGGCCAGCTCCTCGCCCAGGCGGCGCCCGACGGCTACACGCTGTTGACCGGAACGGTCTCGACGCTGTCGATCGTGCCGGCGATCAATCCGTCGCTGAAGTACGATCCCAATGCCTTCGCCGCGATCGGGCTCGCCGCGATCGTGCCGATGGTGGCGCTGGTCCGCGCCGACTCGCCGGCGCAGGACATCCCGGGGCTGATCGCGCTGATCAGGAAAAGCCCGAAGTTCGATTACGGCTCGTCGGGCAACGGCTCGATCCTCCATCTCACGGCCGAGCTGTTCATCCTCAAGACCGGCGTGAAGATGCAGCACATCCCCTATCGCGGCTCGGCGCCGGCGCAACAGGCGCTGCTTGCGGGCGAGGTCGATGTCGTGTTCGACGCGCTCGCGCCGGCGATGGGCCAGATCAAGGCGGGCAAGCTGCGCGCGCTCGGCCTGGCGATGGCGAAGCGATCGCCGGCGCTGCCCGAGCTGAAGACGATCGGCGAACAGGGCGTGGCCGGCGTCGAGGCCTATACCTGGGCCGGCCTGTACGCCCCGCCGGGCACGTCGGCGGCGATCGTCGACCGGCTGAACGCCGAGCTGCTGAAGTCGCTGAAGTATCCCGACAACGCGCGCAAGATCAGCGAGCTGGGCTACGAGATCGCTTCGTCCTCGCCCGCCGAGCTCGCTACGCACACGGCAGCGGAACTGAAGAAGTGGACCGAGGTGGCGAAGGCCGCCGACGTCAAGCCGGACTGAGGCTCACGCCGCCAGAACCGGCACGCCGTAGGCCCGGAAGTGCCGGTCGCGCGTGACGATCGTCAGCCCTTCCTCCATCGCCTGCGCGATCATCATGCGGTCGAACGGATTGCGATGATGCAAGGGCAGCGTTTGGACGCGCCCGATATGAGTCATGGTGATCGGCAACATCTCCGCGCCCATGCTGTTGGCGGCGGCTTGCAACGTACCGGGCAAGCTGAGCTTGCCGATCGACAGCTTGATGGCGATCTCCCATATCGCGGACATGCTGAGGAAACGCTGATTGGCGGGGTCGACAATGGCGTCGCGCGATGCAGCCGACAGTTCCCGAGGCTGAGAGACCATCCAGATGAAGGCATTCGAATCGATCAGAAGCCTCAATTCTTGTCGGACTCCTTGAACACGTCGAACATGGCCATGATCTCGGCATCCGTCTCCGGCGAGTCCCAGCCGGGCTGGAACTTGACCTTGCCTTCCCAAATCCCGAGCTGGGGGACCTTCGGCGTGGATTCGAAGGCAGAGAGCCGCGCTACCGGCTTGCCGGCCTGGCAGATCACGACCTCCTCGCCCTCGCGGACGGCCGCGATCAGCTTGGAAAGCTGGCTCTTCGCCTCATGCGTGTTGACGTACTTCATGATTAGCCAAATTAGCTAATAGGTCGCCCTTCTTCAAGGGATCGGCCGTGCACAGCGCCATCACCTCCGAAAGGGAGGGCGCTTCTTCCAAGGCGTCGATCCGCGCGATCAGGCGCTCGGCGGCGCGGGGCGCGATGGCGCGCGTAGCGTTCTTGAGGAACTTCTCCTCCAGCCCGGCCCGCGAGAGCGGGACCTCTTGGGTGCCGAGGCTGGCGGGCTTGCGCACCCCCAGCGTACGGCCGTCCTTCAGGTGGACCACGACCTCGCCGGGGAAATGCACCGGATAGTCGCTCGCCGGATCGGGCACGCAGTAGGTCTTGTCGGCCACCGCGAGCACCGCCGGCGCGTCGAGCGGCTCGTCGAAGAAGGTGGCGAGGTCGACCTTGCCCTGCACCAGCGCCGCGGCCGTCACGTACTGGACGCTGAACATCGCCTGGTAGGGCGTCGCGGGGCGGATGCAGCGCGCGCGGGGCTCGGCGACCATCTTGTGCAGGCCCGGGGTCAGCGGGCAGTCGATGCGTTCGACATCGGCCAGGTCGAACGTGCCGCGCAGCGCGAGCGCGGCATCGACGAAGCCGTGGATGAAGTGGCAGCACGGATAGGGCTTGAGCGCGATGCCGCGCGCCTGCCAGGTGCGGCCGAGATCGTGCGATGGCAGGTCCTCGCCGGTCGGGATGCGCTGGATGTGCGAGGCGTAGAAGCCGCGCCCGCCTTCGAGCACGGTGTTGGGTCCGGTGAAGCCGGCGCGCGCGAGCGCCATCGCCGACAGGCCGCAATGCGCGGCCCAGCCCGGATGAAGCCGCTTCAGCCACGAGGTGCCGCGTTCGAGGATGCCCGAGGCCTGGCTGCCGCACAGGCCGAGCGCCCAGGTCATGGTCTCATGGTCGACCCTGGCGAGGCGTCCGGCGACCGCCGCCGCGGCGAAGGTGCCGCACAGGGAGGTCGGATGGAACGCCCGATCGTGGAAGGCGCCGGCGCCGACCGTGGCGAGACGGCAGCCGATCTCGAGCGCGGCGGTGAAGGCGACCAGCACCTCCGCGCCGCTCGCTCCGTTCGCCTCGCCGGCGGCGAGCGCCGCCGCGAGGGCGGGAGAGGTGGCGTGATAGACCGCGCCGATATGGGTGTCGTCGAAGTCGAGGCCGTGGGCGAGCACGCCGTTCACGAGCGCCGCCGACGGCGCGGGCAGGCGCGCGCCGCTGCCGATCGCGGTTGCCTGCGTCCCTTCGCCCAGCGCACGCGCGCCCTTCAGGATCGCGTCGCCGAAATCGAACCGCGACGAGGCGAGCGCAATGCCGAGCGCATCGAGCAGGTGCTCTTTCGCCAGCGTCAGCACGTCGCCCGGGATGGCGTCGAGCGTGAGGTCGAGCGCGAACTGCCCGAGCTTCTCCGATTCCGTCGAGGTCATGAGGCGGGGTCCGAGGTCCTGAGGTTGGAGCGGGAAGGGATCATGATGTCCATCAGCGGCGCATGCTGGGCCGCGCCGAACGTGTCGCGCTCGCCGCTCGAGCCCTGCTGCCCGCGCCGCTTGACCGTCATCTTGAAGGCCATGGCGGGGTCGAAGAACATCGCGACCAGGATGTCGTCGGGCGGGATGTTGTAGAGCCGGGCGAGCTTCTCGGCGGTCAGCGCGCCGCTTGCCTTGACCTCCTCGTAGGCCGCCTTGCGGTCGAAGATGATGTCGAAGGTCAGCTCGAACGGCCCGGCATTCTTGCTGCGGATGACCTGGGCCAGCTCGCGCAGGGGAACCTCGCTCACGGTCAGATCTCCATGTAGCGCACGGGGAACATGTCGGCCGGCCGGTCGACCTCCATCAGGTGATAGACGCTGAACTTGCAGACCGGCCCGGTCGGCGTCTCGGGCGGATTGAGCGGGATGGCGAAGTTGCCGGCGGTCGCCATCTGGCCGGGATAGGCCGAGTGCAGCACGGCGATGCGGGTGCTGTTGCAGATGTCGTTGGCGAGCTCCTGGGTCGGCGCGGTGACCTCGCCCATCAGCCCGACCTCGTGCGGCACGACGTGGCGCATCGGCTCCATCTCGCCCATCACCGCATCGCGGCCGTAGACGTGGAACATCATGCTCGCCTCGCCCGAGACGAGCTGCGGGAAGATGCTTTCGGCGCGCTTGCGCACGTTGGCGAGGAAGGCATCGAGCTGGCCGATCAGGATCGGATCGCGCAGGCCGCCGATGAAGATCGTGCGATAGCCCACGATCGACGCGCCCTCGAGCTTCACGCTGTACTTGTTGGTCGGCACGAACACCCCGCCGCTCACCCGCGTGCGGCGGCTGTCGAGCGCCTCGTACCTGGCGTTGGCGAGATGCAGCGCGCCGCCCGGCCCGGGCAGGATGTCCGGCCGGCCCTTCTCGTAGAGCGTGTGCGCGGCGACCGAGAGCGGCGTGCAGCGCTCGGCCGGATTCATCGGCTCGAGGTCGAAGCTGTCCTTGCGGATCGTGGCCTTGATCACACGGCCCTTGGGCTCGGCGCAGGCGGCCCCGCATTCGACGATCTTGCCCATGTGCCAGTAGACGCCCGGCTCGAAGCCCTTGGTCATGCAGAGCGCGGCGTGCGGCGCGGGATCGTACGAGCGGCCGCTCACGATGATGTCGATGTCGGGCCGCTCGGCCAGCACCTTGGCGAACGGCTCGGCGCCGATCTGCGCGACGATCTCGACCGCCTCGTCGATCGCCGACGGGGCAAGTTCGCCGGACGGGCCGCACTCCGTGATGCGGCCCTCGCGCAGCCGCGCGTGGATCATCGCGCGATCGACGCTGGAATAGATCGCCGCCAGCTTGAACCTGTAGCCGTTGGCCGCCGACAGCTCGCGGATCAGGTCGATCATGAAATCGACCTGGGCGTCGGTACCGGCGCCACCGGCCGAGCTGATGATCAACGGGATCTTGCGCTCGTAGGCGGCCTTCAGCATCAGCGACACGTCGCGCGCATAGGCCTCGCGCGTGACGATCGTCTTGCCGAGGCCCAGCAGGTAGGGGCCGGGGTCGGTCGAGCCGGAATCGACGACCATGGCGTCGACCCCGCTCTCGATGCCGCGCCAGAAATGCTCGGCCGGCACGCCGTAGCCCAACATGCCCTGCGGCGTGAGGATGCGAAATTCTTGTGTCATGCCCGCCTCCGTTCGGCCATCGCGCGCCACGCACGCGGCGCCGGTCTTGGAATGCCCAGTGTGTCGCGCAACGTCGTTCCGGGATACTCCTTCCGGAACAGCCCGCGCCGCTGCAGATCGGGCACGACCAGCCGCGCGAAATCCTCGTATGTTCCCGGAATCTTCGTGGCCGAGACGACAAAGCCGTCGCACGCCGTCTCGAACCACGCCTCCATCTCGTCGGCGACCTGGGTGGGCGTGCCGCAGAACACCGGCCCTTCGCCCAGAGTGCCGCGTCCCGAACCCTCGACGAAATCGCGGACCGAGGGGTTCTTCTTGCCTGTCCTGGCGATTACCTTGTCGCGCAGGCTGTGCCACGACACCGACGCCAGCTCCTCGTCCGAGAACGGTTCGTCATAGGGACGCTTGGCGAAGTCGACGTTGAGCACCTCGCAGAGCAGCGCCAGCGAATCGATCGGCTTGGCGAGGGCGGCGGTGAGCGCGCGCTGCTCCTCGGCCTGCGCCGCGCTCTCGGCGACGATGACCTTCACCGCCGGCGCGATCTTGACCAGGTCGGGGTCGCGTCCGGCCTTCACGACCTCGGACTTGAGGTAGGCGTACTGCTTGCGGCCGATCTCGAGCGAGGGATAGGACGCGAACACAAGCTCCGCCCAGCATGCGGCGAACGCCATGCCGCGGCCGCTCTGGCCGGCCTGCAGCAGCACCGGATGGCCCTGAGCCGAGCGCGGCACGGTGAGCGGTCCTTTCGACTTGAAGTACCGGCCGCGATGGTCGAGCCGATGCACCTTGTCGGGATCGGCGAAGCGGCCGGACTTCTTGTCGACGATCAGCGCGTCGTCCTCCCAGCTGTCCCACAGGCCGGTGACGACCTCCATGAACTCGTCGGCCCGGTCGTAGCGCAGGTCGTGCTCGAGATGCTCCTCGTAGCCGAAGTTCTCCGCCTCCGAATTGTTGAGCGAGGTGACCACGTTCCAGGCGACGCGCCCGCCGGTCATCAGGTCGAGCGTCGCGAACAGGCGCGCGACATGGAACGGCTCGTAGTAGGTCGTCGAGTAGGTCGAGCCGAGCCCGAGCCGGGAGGTCGCCGCGGCCATGGCCATCAGCACGACGGTCGGATCGAGCTTCACGGTCCGGATGCCGTTCGCGACCGTCTCGCGATGATCGTCGCCGTAGATGTCCGGCATGGCGAGGCGATCGTCGAAGAAGGCGAGGTCGAACTTCGCGTCCTCGAGCGTGCGGGCGATGCGCTGGTAATATTCCGGCGACGTGAAGTCGGACATCGACGCGGGATGCCGCCACGAGCCGACATAGTTGGAACAGTTCTGCGCCTGCATGAAGGCGATCAGGCTCATCTGGCGAGAGGATTTCGACATCGCGGTCTCCTTCAATCCACCTGGGCGCCGGAGGCGGCGACCGCCTTGGCCCATTTGGCGTTCTCGGTGCGCAGGAAAGCAGCCAGGTCGGCCGGCGTGCCCGGGCGCGGTTGCGCGTAGGTCCTGGCGAAGTTGTCGGTCATCTCGCGCGAGGCCAGGGCCTTGCCGGCCGACTCGTTGAGGCGGGCGACGACCGGCGCGGGCGTGCCCGCGGGCGCCACCAGCGCGGCCCAGGTCATCGCCTCGAAGCCGGGCAGTCCCTGCTCGGCGATGGTGGGCAGGTCGGGCATGATCGGCAGCCGCGCGGCGACGCTGGTCGCCAGCGCCTTGACCGATCCAGCCTGGATATAGGGCACGATCGCGCTGGCCGATTCGAAGGCGAAGTCGACCCGGCCCGCGATCAGGTCGTTCAACATGCCGGGCGTGCCCTTGTAGGGCACGTGCATCATGTCGAGGCCGAGCTCCTTCTTCAGCAGCTCCATCGCGATGTGCTGGGTCGAGCCGCTGCCGCCCGAGCCGTAGGTCGTCTTGCCGGGGTTGGCCTTGACGTAGGCGACCGCTTCGGCGAACGAGCCGAACGGAAGGCCGGGCGCGGCGACGAGGAACATCGGGCTCACCCAGAGCAGCGATACCGGTGCGAAGTCCTTCAGCGGATCGTAGGGCAGCTTGCGGAACAGACTCGAATTGATGGCCAGGGTCGCGGTCGAGCCGAACAGCACCGTGTAGCCATCCGCCGCCGCGTTCTTCACGAACTGGTGCGCGATGATGCCGGTCGCGCCGGGCTTGTTGTCGACATAGACCGCCTGCCCGAGATCGTCCGCCATCGCCCTGGCGAGAAGGCGCGCGCCGATGTCGGAAGCCTGTCCCGCCGGAAAGCCGACCACGAGCTGGACGGTGCGCCCGGGATAGTCGCGCTCCTGCGCGAAGGCCGGCCCGATCATCGGGGCAAAGGCCAATGCCCTGGCGAAAGCACGCCGCGTCGTCATCGTTCCTCCAGCCGTCTTGTTGGCGGCATCTAAGGCGCGAACGGCGCGGGAAACAAATCGCTTGTGCGAATAGATTTATAGGAATTGCCTATGAAACGAGACTCCCCGCGTTGGGATGAGGTCGAGGTTCGCTGCTTTCACGATGAGGCCATCTCTTCTCGAAGAAGGCGGCAGAAGCGACGCACCGCGGCGGTCGGCTGGGCGTCGCGCAGCATCACGATGCAGAAGCGGCGGAAGAGCGCGAAGCCGTCGATCTCGACCATGGCATGACCGGCCTGCAGGCTGCGGCGCGCCATCACGCGCGGCAGCAGGAGCACGCCCATCCCGGCGTCCAGCATGCCCATCAGCGTGTTGAGATTGCCCGCCGACGGCGCAGGCTTCAGCGCCAGCCCGTGGCGCGCGACCTCCGCGGCGATGCTGGCCTTCATGGTCTCGTACTGCTCCAGCATCATCAGCGGGAAGGCCGCGATCTCGTCGAGCGTCGCCCGCCCGGACCGCGCCAGCGGATGACGCGGCGGCACGATCAACACCATGTCCTCGTTGCGCAAGGTCTGGGACCGGAAGCGCTTGTCCGCGCCGTCGAAGGCAATGACGGCGAGATCGGCGTCGCCGGCGGCGACCGCCTGGAGCGCATCGCCGTGGCGCAGGTCGAGCACCTGGATGTCGATGCCGCGATGGCGCTCGCCATGGCTGCGGATGACGTCGGGCAGCATCGTCGCGGCGACCATCGGCGTGGCGGCGACCACTACCCGATTGCGGGCGGCGGCGGCGTCGAGCCGGAACCGCTCGGCCAGCCGGCGCAGGCCGGCGAGCGTCCTGTCGGCCTCGACGCGCAGCAGGTTGCCGCGCCGCGTCAGCTCGACTTTCCGGGTGGTGCGGATCAGCAGCTTCGTACCGAGCGACGCTTCCAGCCGCTGGATGCGGCTGCTGACCGACGGCTGGGTGATGTTGAGCTGGCGCGCCGCGGCGCTGAAGCTGCCGAGCGTGGCGACCGCGGCAAAGGTTTCGAGGTCGACCAGCTCGAGGCGCAGCGGCGCCGTCGCGCCAGCGGACCTTCGCGCAGGCCTGATCTCGGGCAAAGGGCTGCTCCTGTATGGCGGCGCGCCATCGTATCGGCGGGCAACGCCACGGTCGATGGCCGGCGCCTGCGTCTCGAATATAGCGCTTGCGGGGCCGCGCCTTCGCGCCTATAGAGGCCCCGCTACCGTGGAATTTGAGCCGACCGGCTTGCGGCCACGTTAATCCCCGCTAAAAGGTCGGAGCGCTCGAAAAAGCCCCCGCCCTTTCCCGGTCGGGGGCTTTTTCGTGTGGAGATGGACATGGACGGGATCATTCAGCGCAAGAAGGCGGCGCCCGACATCAAGAGCTGGAAGCCGCAGACGCGCGCGGTGCGGGCCGGTCAGGTGCGCAGCAACTTCGACGAGACGTCCGAGGCGCTCTTCCTCACCTCGGGGTATGCCTACAACAGCGCCGAGGAGGCGGAGGCGACCTTCAAGGGCGAGAGCAACCACTTCCAGTATTCGCGCTTCGGCAACCCGACCGTGTCGATGTTCGAGAACCGCCTCGCTGCGCTCGAGGGCGCCGAGGCCTGCCGCGCCACTTCGACCGGCATGTCGGCGGTATTCTACGCGCTGCTCGCGCTGCTGAAGAGCGGCGACCGGATCGTCGCGGCGCGCCAGCTGTTCGGCTCCTGCCACTTCATCATCAACGACCTGCTGCCGAAATACGGCATCAAGGGCGAGTTCGTCGACGGCGGCGATCTCGGCCAGTGGGAGAAGGCGCTGTCGACACCGGCCAACGCGGTGCTCTTCGAATCGCCTTCCAACCCGATGCTCGACATCGTCGACGTGAAGGCGGTGTGCGATCTGGCGCACAAGGCCGGCGCCAAGGTGGTGCTCGACAATGCCTTCGCCACGCCGATGCTGCAGCGGCCGCTCGAGCTCGGCGCCGACGTGGTGGTGCATTCGGCGACGAAGTACATCGACGGGCAGGGCCGCACGCTGGGCGGCGCGATCCTCGGCAGCCGCGACTTCATCCTCGACCGGCTGCAACCGATCATCCGCAACACCGGCCCCTCGCTCAGCCCGTTCAATGCCTGGGTGCTGGTCAAGGGCATGGAGACGCTCGGCCTGCGCATCGACCGCCATTGCGCCAACGCCCGCAAGGTCGCCGACGCGCTGGCGGCGAGCCCGAAGATCGACCGCGTCCTCTATCCCGGCCGTCCCGACCATCCGCAGCACGCGCTGGCGGCAAAGCAGATGTCGAACTTCGGCGGCGTCGTCACGTTCGACATCAAGGGCGGCAAGCCTGCCACGTTCGAGGCGCTCAACCGTCTGCAGCTCGTCGACATCTCCAACAACCTCGGCGACGCCAAGAGCCTGGTCACCCATCCGGCGACGACAACGCACATGCGCATCGGCGCGGAGGAGCGCGCGAAGCTCGGCATCAACGACGGCACCGTGCGGATCTCGGTCGGGCTCGAGGATGCCGACGACATCGTCGCCGACCTCACCCAGGCGCTGGGCTGATCGTCCCGTGTCGCTGGCACGGCAGCTCTGGAAGGCCAATGCCGACTGGGCCGACAGGATCCTCGCCCATCCCTTCGTGCAGGGGCTGGGCGACGGATCGCTGCCGGTGGCTGCGTTCAGGAGCTACGTGGCGCAGGATGCCTACTTCCTCGACGCCTTCGCGCGCGCCTATGCTTTCTGCCTGGCGCACGGCACCTCGCGCGACGACCTGTTCGGCTTCTCCGAGCTGATCGCGGGCGTGCTGGACGAGCTGAAGCTGCACCAGAGCTATACCGAGAGGCTGAATATCTCGCTCGACGGCGTCACGCCCTTGCCGGCGACGCAGGCCTATGTCGACTTCCTGCTCGAGGCCGCCCGCCGCGGCCGGCTCGGCGAGACGATCGCCGGCATGACGCCCTGCATGCGGCTCTACGCCTTCCTCGGCCAGGCACTGGCGGGGACGGACGTGGCGCCAGCGTATGCCGATTGGGTGAAGACCTATTCCGATCCCGGCTTCGAGGCACTCGCCGTGCGTCTCGAAGCGCTGCTCGACCGGCACGCCGTCGACAGCCCTGCCGTGCGCGCGAACTACCGCCGCGCCATGGAGCTCGAATTTGGCTTCTTCGACGCCAATCGCTGACGTCCTGCCGGACCGCGGGCGTCTCGCCCGCTCATGATCATGTGCGGGCGAGACGCCCGCGGTCCGGCAAGACGAAAGCGGCTACAACGTCGCCAGCCTCTCCATCGAGCGGTCGAGCGCGCCGTGCAGCTCGGCGGTGAGCGGGCCGCCCATCGCTGCCCGCACTTCCCGTTCGGCATTGGCCCACAGCGGCAGGGCGCGCTTGAACAGCGCGCGGCCGGCCGGCGTCGCGACCAGCTCGTGCCGGCGCTTGTCGCCCGAGCTCGTCCGCTCGACCAGCCCGCCCGCCAGCAGCGGTTTGAGATTGCGGGTAAGGGTGGTTCGATCGGTCGCCAGCCGCTCCGACAGGCGGCCGATCGCGACCGGCCCTTCCGCGGCGACGAAGCCGAGCAGCGAGAATTGCGAGATCTTGAGGCCGGTCGGCGCCAGATGCTGGCTGTAGATCGCCGTCACCCGGCGCGCGGCGCTGCGGATGCGAAAGCAGGTGCATTCCGTGGGCGACAGTCGCAGCGGGGCGGAAATCGACATGGCGCAAGACTACCGCCGGGCGCTTGCCGGGGCAAAGATAAAACGTGTATATGCACATAATACGATGACGGAGACGACGATCATGAAGGTTCCCCCGGCCGGATATGGCGTGGTGCCGATCGAGCAGGCCCGCACGATGGACGGCATGACCCTGTTCGGCGAGATCATGGCCGGCCGCCTGCCCGCGCCGCCGATGGCCAAGGCGCTGGGCTTCTGGATCGAGGAGGTCGCGCTGGGGCGGGTCGTGTTCGGCTATCGACCGCAGCTCGAGCACTACAATCCATTGGGCACCGTGCATGGCGGCGTCGCCGCGACCCTGCTCGATTCGGTCATGGGCTGTTGCATCCACACCACCCTCAAGGCGGGCGTCGGCTACACGACCGTCGAGATCAAGGTGAACTACGTGCGCGCCATGACGGACAAGACGGGGGAAGTCCGGGCGGAAGGCAAGGTGATCAATGTCGGTTCGCGCATCGCCACGTCCGAGGCGCGGCTGGTCGACGCCGCCGGCAAGCTCCTGGCGCACGGCACCACGACCTGCCTGATCTTCCCGATCTGATCGCAGGCCGCTCTCCTCACGGCGGGAAAGAGGAATATGATCGGGCATGCCCGCTGCTTCCGCCGAACAACGACTCCTGCGCCAGTCGATCGCCGTCACCGTGCTCGTCTCTCTGTTCGGCGTCGGGTTCGGCCTGCTGTCGGGCTCGTTGTCGATCGTGTTCGACGGCGTGTTCTCGGCGATCGACGCGGCGATGTCGGGGCTGGCGCTGTTCGTCTCGCGTCTCGTCACCCGGCCCGGAGACGACCGCCGTTTCCAGTTCGGCTACTGGCACATCGAGCCGATGGTGCTGGCCTTCAACGGCGGCACCCTGATGCTGCTCTGCTTCTATGCCTTCATCAACGCCGTCGGCAGCTTCCTCGCGGGCGGCCGCCAGCTCGCCTTCGACTGGGCGATCGCCTATGCGGTGATCGTCTCCGTCGTCTGCTTCGGCATGTTCTTCTACGAGCGCCGCCTCAACCGGCGGATCGGCTCGGACTTCCTGCGCCTGGATGCGCAGAGCTGGCTGATGTCGGCGGCGATCAGCTCGGCGCTGCTGGTTGCCTTCGTTGCCGCCATGGCCATGCAGGGCACGCGGTTCGAGCCGTTGACGCCCTATGCCGACCCCGTCGTGCTGGCGGCGCTGACGCTCGGGCTGGTCTTCGTGCCGGTCCGCACGGTGCGCAAGGCGCTGCAGGAGATCCTGCTGATCACGCCGCCGGAGCTCGACGCGCGTGTGCGCCGGGTCATGAACGAGGCCGTGGCCAAGTACGACTTTCGATCGTTCACCAGCTACGTCGCCAAGGTCGGCCGGGCGCAGTTCATCGAGATCCACATCGCCGTGACGCCCGATTGGCCGCTGGCCAGCGTCGCCGCCGTCGATTCGATCCGGCGCGAGATCGGCGATGCGATCGGCGGCGAAGGCCCGCAGCGCTGGATCACCATCGACTTCACCGCCGATCCACGTTGGCTCTGACGGTCAGAACGCCTTGGCGACGGTGAAGCGGAAGGAGAGCGGCTCGACCGGGTGGAGGTGGACGTCGTTGACCGGCACCGCCTCGGTGCGCAGCTGGGACTGGTAGTAGTAGTCGATCTGGCTGGCCTGGGTGTTGAAGATGTTGAAGCCGTCGACCTGCAGCTTGATCCCGTTGTCGAACACGTAGCCCAGACGGGCGTTGAAGATCGAGGTCGGGCTGGAGATCACGCTGGCGTCCTCGACCAGCGGCCGCGCGCCGAAATAGCGCCAGCGCAAGGCGCCGAACCAGCCGGTCGGCTCGCCCAGCACGATGCCTGCGGAAGCGATCATGGCCGGCGCGCCCGGAATGAAGCTGCCCACCGGATCGTAGTCGATGAAGCGCGCCTGCGTGTAGGCCAGGTCGAAATCGAGCGAGGCCCAGGAGAACGGCCGATAGCGGTTGGTCCATTCGATGCCGACGCGGCGGCTCGGCCGGGCGGGCTCCGTCGTGCCCGCATCGCCCACGAACAGCAACTCGGAATCGAACTCGAGGATGAAAAGCGCGACCGTCGAATCGAGGCCCTTGATGAACTGCGTGCGCGCGCCGATCTCCGCGCCGCGCGAACGCACCAGGAGAGGGACCGACTGCAACGGCGTCACCCTGTCGGTCGGATCGACGGTGATGGTGGCGCCGCGCACGTCGTTGCTGTGAAAGCCCAGGCCGCCGTTCAGGTAGAAGTCCGTCCGCGCGAACGGTCCGATCACCAGCCCTGCCTTGGGGCTGGCGAGGAAAGCGTTGACCTGTCCCGAGTTCGCCGCCGTGTCGGAATCGACCGAGGCCCAGTACATGTCGCCGCGAACCCCGACGGTGGTGCGCAGCCAGTCGGTCCATTTCACCTTGCTCTCGGCATAGAGGCCGAGGCTGGCCTGGCTGACATGATCGTCGCGTACGGTGCCGACCGGCATGCGCTGCACGGTGTTGAACAGGCCGACGGCGATGTCGTCGTAGCGGAACTGGGTGCCGAGCGTCGTCGCCGTCTCGAACCCGAGGAACGAATGGTTCTGCGTATGGCTGGCGTTCAGGCCGAGGATCTTGCGTTTGTCGGTCTGGTGGAACTGGTCGCCGTCGGTCGGATTGTCCAGGAAGTAGGTGAAATTGTTGTAGAGGTTGAGCGTCTGGTAGATGAAGTAGCCTTCGATCCTGGTCGACGACCGCTCGTTCGCGCGCGACCAGCGCGCCGACAGTGAGTAGCGCTGGGCGTCGCCGCCGTCGGTCTGGTCGACGGCACCGAAGCGATCGAGCGAGCCGTCGAGCACGGCGCGCAGCGGGATCTGGTCGGTCGAGTGCCAGGAGTTCGTGTAGGCGAGCGCGGTGATCGCGAAGCCGTTGTCCGAGGTGCCCTCGCTATAGCGCAGGAAGCCGTTGTACTTGCGCGCGGCATCGGGGACCTGCCAGGCGCCGTCGTAACGAACGATCTCGCCGGCGGCGGTCAAGGTACCCGCGCCGATATTCATCGAGCCGGCGGCCAGCCCTCGCCAGTAGCCGAAGCTCCCGCCGGTGGCCGACACGAGATTGGTCTCCAGCCGGTTGGCATAGGCCATGTGCAGCGAGCCCGCCGAGGCGAAGTCGCCCTCCGAGGCCCAATACGGGCCCTTTCGGATCAGCATGCTCTCGACCAGCTCGGGGATCAGGAAGTTCACGTCCGCATAGCCCTGCCCGTGGCCGTGCGTGCGCATGTTGATCGGCATGCCGTCGAGCCAGAGGGCGAGATCGGTACCGTGGTCGAGGTTGAAGCCGCGCAGGAAATACTGGTTGGCTTTGCCTTCCCCCGAATGCTGCGTGACGATCAGGCCTGGCACCGCCTCGAGCATCTCGCCCGGCCGCTCGATCGGCCGCGTGTTGAGCGTCTCGCCCGAAACGCGCTGCTCGGATGCCGCGTCGGTCGGCTCGGCCTCCAGCGTGCGCGGCGAGGTGACGGTGATCGCCGGAAGGACGACGGATGCTCCCGTCGGCATGCTGGACGGGGCGGGGGCCGGAGGTGCCGTTTCCGGGGCTGTCTGCGCCCGGGCTCCGGCGGAAACGGCGAGCACGAGCGCGAGGGGCAGAAGGGGCCTCGTATGCATTTTAATGTAAATGTGCATACGATATGGCGAGGCGCAAGTGCGCAGTGCGTCGACAGGCGGCTCCTGCGGCAAGCCATTCACTGGACCCGCTGGTTTCCAACGCGCATACTTCGACGATGGATCGCCCGCCTCCCACGACGGCTGCGCGCTTGTCCGCACTGGCGGCGGCGCTGCTGGCGATCACGTTCAACTTTCTGCAGCCGCTGGTGCATGCGGCGGCGATGCGCGACGGTGCTCCGCAAGCGTTGTGGGGCGTCTTCTGCAACGCCGCGGTCGCCGACTCCGACGGTGGCCCGCAGTCGGACGGAGCGCCTGCGCGGGCTCACGATTGCTGCCTAGGGCTGGCGCATGCCGTGCCTGTGGTGTCGCCAACGGCGGATTTTGCCGTCCTTGCCCCACTCGGCGCCACGCTTGCTTCCTCCTTGCCGGCCATGCGTGCGCCCGCCGTCGCCATCCGCGACGGGCCGCAGCGACCGCGCGGACCTCCTTCCGTCGTCTGATCCGCCTTCGGCATCGCGCCGAGGGTCTTTGCACGTTCGCCCTTCGCCCGACTGCCGGGGAAGGGGTGCGCCCGGCTGTCGCCAGCCCTCAAAGTCCATCGTTCAATGGAGAAGATTCATGCAGCGTCGTCATCTGCTCATCCTGTCGGCGGCCATCGCCCTGTTCGGCTTGCCCGCTGCCGCGCACGACTACACGCTCGGCACCCTGAAGATCGGCCATCCGTGGTCGCGCGCCACTCCGCCCAGCGCGCCGTCGGCGGGCGGCTTCCTGACCGTCACCAACACCGGCACGACCGCCGACCGGCTGATCTCGGCGTCGAGCCCTGCCGCCGGGCAGGTGCAGATCCACGAGATGAAGATGGATGGCACCGTCATGCGCATGCGCGAATTGGAGAAGGGGCTGGAAATCCCGCCCGGCGCGACGGTCGCGCTCGCACCCGGCGGCTTCCACCTGATGCTGATGGAACTCAAGAGCCCGCTGAAGGAGGCCACGCGCGTGCCGGTCACGCTCGTCTTCGAGAAGGCGGGCAAGATCGACGTCGAGCTCGCGGTGGTGGCGCTGGGCGCCTCGCCCGACCCGCACAAGCATTGACGCGGTGAGCCATCCGGCCTGATCCGACGTGAGCCCATCGAGGAGCCATCCGCCGGCCGGCGTGCTGTTCGCCGCGCTGCTCGCCATCACGCTCAACCTCATGCAGCCCCTGGCGCATGCGGCGATGATGCGCGACGGCCAGCCGGGCACCTTGTGGGCCTCCTTGTGCAAGACCGCCGCCGTCGATCCGGAGGGCGCGGATGCGCCCTCCGAGGCGGGCGGGCAACACGATTGCTGTCTCGGGCTGGCGCATGCGCCGTCGCTGGCCGCGCCGCCCGAGGGCTTCGTGCTTCTGCCGCCGACCGGTGCGGCGATTCTCGCGCTGCTGCCCCAGGCACAGCGTCCGTCCGTCGCGATCCGCGACGGCCCCTGGCGAACGCGCGGTCCTCCTTCCTCCCCGACGACCTGAAAGCCGCGCGGCTGATGCAGCCGCGCGTTCGTTCGTCAGTCAACGGGGAGAGAAATCGTGTCTGTTTCCATTCGCCTTGCGACCGGCATCGCCGTCGCTGTCGCCAGTCCCTTGCCCTGGGCGTCCCGCGCCCCCCTGATGTGCGGCCCGGTGCGCCGCCGCATCCCAATCTTCCTCGCGCTCGGCCTCGCCACGCCGGCGACGCAAGCGCTGGCCCAGGCAGCGGATCGGCCGGCACCGGGATCGGTTACGCTGCCGCCGATCGTCATCCAGGGAACCGGCGTGCCGATCGAGGATACGACCGCCGGCCCGGTGCAAGGTTACCGCGCTCTGACCGCGAAGTCGGCCACGAGGACGTCGACCCCCCTCGAGCAGATCCCGCAGAACATCGTGGTCATTCCGCGCACGGTGATCGACAGCCAGAGCAACGTGACCCTGACCGAGACGCTCAGGAACGTGAGCAACCTGCAGCCCATGAATTCGCTCAATATCGGCAATGTCGAGCAGGTGCCCTACAAGCTCAGGGGCTTCGGCGCCGAACTATGGACCGATGGGTTCGGCGGCAATCTCTTCGTCGCCGGCGATCGCGACGGGCTTGTGAATGTCGAGCGGGTCGAGGTGCTGAAAGGTCCCAATGCCATCCTCTATGGCGGCGGGGGCGGTGCTCCGGTCGGCGGGGCGATCAACATCGTCTCGAAGATGCCCACGGACAAGGCGAAGTACGAGGCCGGCATCACCTTCGGCAGCTACATGTTCGCCAATCCGTACATCGACGTAAACCAGCCGCTGGACGCCAACAAGAACGTGCTGTTCCGCCTCACCGCCGAATACACCGGCAGCAACAGCTACATTCAGGTTCTGGATACGCGCCGCTTCAATATCAACCCGACGCTCACCCTGACCAACCGCGAGGGCACGTCGCTGACGCTGCAGGGCTTCGTTTCGGAATATCACCAGCAGTCCTATCCCGGCCTGCCCGTCACCGGGACGATCGTCGGCGACTTCCAGATGGATCGCTCGATCTTCTTCGGCAATCCCAGCATCATGCCCAGCTATTCCAAGTTGTCCGGCATCACGGCGACTTTCGATCATCGCTTCGACGAGACCTGGTCGGTCAACGTCAAGGGGCGGTGGAGCCAGTCCGAGATGTTGCAGAACTCGCAGAGCCCGTTCCTGGATGCGACAGGGACGGGCGGCACGCCGTTCATCCCGAACTCGACGTTCGACGTCAACAACATCCAGATGTACGACGCGCAGCAGGAGTTCAGCATCAATCCGACGATCCAGGCCAAGTTCACGGCGGGACCGACCAAGAACACGGTGCTGATCGGCGGCGACTACAGCCGCGTCAGCGAGGTCGGGATCATGCCCGTCGATACGCTGGGCAATGTCTGCTTCATCATCGGGTTCGGCTGCACGCCGTCGACCGTCAATCTCCAGAACCCGTCTTTCCCGTACCCGTATACGTTCCCCTATCCGGGTGTCGGCGAGAGCATGGTGCTGTTCAACTACAATGCCAGCTACCTGACCAAGGGCCTCTACGGGCAGATCCAGTCGACGCTCTACGACCGTGTCCATCTGGTGGGCGGACTGCGCCTGGGATCGATCGACATAACCTACAACGAATACGCCACGGGAACTCTGGTTCCCTACGTCACCTCCGCCACCCGTCTGCTGCCGCGCGCGGGCATCGTCGTGGACCTGACCAAAGGCCTGTCGGTCTACGGCAGCTACTCCCAGGGAATGAAATGGGTGCCGTTCTCGCAGACCTTCGCGCAGCCGGCGCCCGAGTACTCGAGCACGTTCGAGACCGGCGTCAAGGTCAACATCAATGACGCGCTGACCGGCACGGTCGCGCTGTTCCAGATCGAACGAACGAACGTTCCGGTCCGGATCTCTGCCTTCTCCGCAAACCTGACGCAGCAGACGTCGCGCGGCTTCGAGGCCGACCTGATCTATCAGCCGAACCGCAATTGGAGCGTGCTCGTGAGCTACGGCTACACGGACGCGTTCTTCACCGATCCCGCCGGCACCAACATCCCGGCCGGCAACAAGCTGCCCTATGTTCCCCCGTATACGGCGCGTCTCTGGGCGGACTACAAGTTCGACGAAAGCGTGGTGCCCGGCCTGAGCCTGGGCGCAGGCATCTATGCCGCCGGCGGCCAGTACGTCGATCCCCAGAATCAGTGGAAGACCGGCGGCTACTATACGATCGATGCCAAGGTCGGGTACGAAAACGAACGGGTCCGGGCCGCCATTACGGCCAAGAACCTGACCAACAACCAGTACTTGGTTCCGTACAGCTGGTTCGGCGGTCAGGTCGCTCCGGGAGCACCGCTGATGGTGTACGGCCAGCTCAGCTTCAAGCTCTGACGGAGGTCCGCGATGTCCCTGACACGCCGGCAATTCTCGGCGCGTGCCGCAATGACCGCGGCGATCGTCCCTTCGGCTGGAGATGCTTCGGCCCAGCAGGCGAGCGGAAACGGGCCGCCTGGGGCGACCCGCCCGGCCGCCGCCGAGCACGACATGTCGGCCATGCCCGCGCACTGGATGGGTTCGGAGCAGATCGCGTTCCTGATCTATCCGCAGTTCACGGCGCTCGACATGGTCGGTCCGCATCACATGCTGGCGAGCCTGATGGGCTCGACCGTCCACCTCGCCGCCGCGACACGCGAGCCGGTGCGCAGCGACAACGGCCTCGTCTTCGTGCCGTCCGCGACGTTCGAGGAGTGTCCGCGCGATCTCGACATCCTCTGTGTGCCCGGCGGCTCGCTGGGCACGCTCGCGGCGATGCAGGACGAGGCGACGATACGCTTCCTGAAGGACCGCGGTTCGCGCGCCAGATATGTCACGTCGGTCTGCACCGGATCGCTCGTGCTCGGGGCGGCCGGACTGCTGGACGGCTACCGGGCCACCTCGCACTGGGCGACGAGGTCGTTGCTGCCGATCTTCGGCGCCACGCCGGTCGACGCCAGGGTCGTCGAGGATCGCAACAGGATCACCGGCGGCGGCGTGACGGCGGGGATCGATTTCGGGCTGACGCTGGTGGGTCGCCTGCGCGACCGGCCCTACGCCGAGGCCGTCCAGCTCCTGGCGGAATACGACCCGCAGCCTCCTTACGCGGCAGGCACGCCCGGCCAGGCGCCGGGCGAGGTCAAGGCGCTGATCGACGGCATGTTCGCCAGCTTCATCGAGCAGGCCGGCGACGTGGGCCGCACGACGTTCGCGAAGCTCGGACGCTAGACCGACCGAAGGAGATTCATCGAATGATTCGACAAGACCGCTCCCTGATCGCCGGCTTCCGCGGCATCCTGATCAATGCCCTCCTGTGCCTTGCGATCGGCGCCCTCGTCGGTGGCCTGCCCGGTGGGCAGATCGGCCTGGTCGTCGGCATCTGCCTTTCGTTGCTGCCCGGCGCGTTGCGCAGGCTGTCGAGCCTGCTCGACAGGCCCACGGGCATGGTCCGCTTCCTCGCTCGCGAAGCGGCTGCGCTGTGCCTGCGGATTGCCGCCAACATCGTGGCTGCTCTCGTGGGCGTCTTCTCGCCCCTGGCGACGGCAATGCGCGGGCCGTTGCTGCTCGGCCGGTTCGTCGGCTCGCTCGTCGCCGGCCTGATCGGCGCCGCGCTCTCCCGCATCGGCCCTCTCCTGGCAACGCCGCTCGGGCTCGCAAACGTGGCGGCGCTAGAGCATCGAGCGATTAATCTGACGCATATCCCGAGTGCATGAAGAAGTTCC
>CAMFJT010000091.1 GCA_945957125.1 uncultured Rhodospirillales bacterium
CCTTCTGGACCTTCGGCCCGAACAGGCCGATCTCCTTGAGGATCGGCACGATGCGGGTGAACAGCCGCGTGCGGAACGACTGCATGGCGCCCGAGTTGTAGGCGTATTCCATCAGCTTGTCGGCCGGCAGGCCCGAACGCAGCCAGACCTCGCCCTGGTTGAAGCGGTCGCGCATGAAGTAGAGCGCCTCGACCGTGAACTCCTCGCGCTCGGCGCGCTCGGCATCCGACAGGTGCGGATAGTATTCGCGCAGCGCCATACGGCCGAAGGTGACGTGCCGTGCCTCGTCCTGCATGACGTAGGCGTTGACCGCGCCGGCGAGGTTGTTCTTGGCGGTGTCGCGGATGCGCTGGAAGGCGGCGAGCGCGAGGCCCTCGATCAGCACCTGCATGCCGAGATAGGTCATGTCCCAGCGCCGGTCGCTCAGCGTCTGCTCGAGCAGGTTCTTGAGCGAGTCGGTGATCGGGTAGGCCGCCTTGAACTTCTCGTGGATCAGCCGCTTGTAGCTCTCGACGTGGCGCGCCTCGTCCATCACCTGGGTCGCGGCATAGAACTTGGCGTTCATGTCCGGCACGGTGTTGACGATCTTGGCGGTCGCGATCAGCGCGCCCTGCTCGCCATGCATGAACTGGCAGATCGAATGGCACTGCAGGTTGAAGCGCAGCCAGTTCTTCTCCTTCTCGGTCATCTTCTCCCAGAAGGGCGAGCCGTAGATCGGAATGGACTCGTCGGCCATGCCCATCGGGTTGTCCTCGAACAGCTCCTGGCTCCAGTCGATGCGGGTCGAGGTGTCCCACTGCTGCTGCTTGCCTTTCTCGTAAAGGTTAAGCAGGTCGGCCGAGCCGTCCTCGTATTCCCAGTTGAAGGCGATCTCGGTGGCGCCATCGAACTTCCAGTTCGTGACCTCGACCGGCAACTGATAGATCTTTTGCGTCGTCATGGGCTCTTGCCTCCTCGCGCTGAACCTTGTCCATTTCCAATGTGGAGCGAAAAAGTTGACGCTCCGTTCATTTTGAGGGGCTATAGCACAAACAGGCGACAGAGTCCCCCAGGAAAACCGCACGATAAGTGAACGTGGATTTAGCAATGGCCTATCATCAGCTCCGTATCGCCAGGATCGTCCAGGAAACGCCGGACGCCCGATCTTTCGTCCTCGAGGTCCCCGAGGACCTCGCCGACCGGTTCAAGTACCGCGCCGGCCAGTTCCTGACCTTCCAGGTGCCGCACGAGCAGGGCGCCTTCAACCGCTGCTACTCGCTGTCGAGCGCACCGGAAACGGACGGCCGCTCGCTCAAGGTGACGGTCAAGCGCGTGGCCGGGGGCAGGGGCTCGAACTGGTTCAATGACGCGTTGAAGGAGGGCGGCTCGTTGCACGTGCTGCCGCCGGCCGGCCGCTTCGTGCTGAAGGACGGCGACGCGCCGCTGCTGCTGTTCGGCGGCGGCAGCGGCATCACGCCGATGATGTCGCTGATCAAGTCGGCGCTGCGCGCCGGCACCCGCCGCATCCGGCTGTTCTACGCCAATCGCGACAAGCCCTCGATCATCTTCGACAAGGAGCTGCTCGATCTGCTGGCCGCTCATCCGAGCCGGCTCGAGGTCATCCACCATCTCGATGCCGAGCAGGGCCTGACCAGGGCCGAGGAGATCGTCGGTGCGATGAAAGGCTTCGAGAGCGCCGAGGCATACCTCTGCGGACCCGGCGCGTTCATGACTTTGGTCGAGCGCACGCTGGTCGATGCCGGCATGCCGCGCGAGCGCGTGCTGCTGGAACGCTTCGAAGCCTCGGGCAACGAGGACGTGCCGCCGCCGCCGCAGGCGGATGGCGAGGTGATCCCGAGCGAGATCACGATCCACTACGAGAAGAAGGTCCACAAGGTGCCCTACAAGAAGGGCCAGACCATCCTCGAGGCGGCCCGCGCCGCTGGCCTCAACCCGCTGTCGTCCTGCGAGGAGGGCTTCTGCGCCTCGTGCGCGGCGAAGACCATCAAGGGCAAGGTCGTGCTCGCCAAGAACGACATCTATACGACCGACGATCTCGCCAACAACTGGATCCTGACCTGCCAGGGCCACTGCTTCGGTCCCGAGGTCGAGATCACCTACGACGTGGTGTGACGAGAGTTCCATGAAGGCCGAACGCTTCACGACGCAGGGCGTGCCGCGATCCGACCAGTTCGATGCCTGGCGCGGCTGGCAGGATTCACTCTTCGACACGAAGGCGCTGTGCCCGGCTGCCGCCGGATTCGAGGCGGAGAGCCTGACCTGGCGGTCGAACGGATGGGCGATCAGCCGCGTCCAGGCATCGGCGATCGGCATCAGCCGGACGAAGCGCCTCATCCGCCGCAACCCGATGGACCATTGGGTCATCACCCTGAGTCGCAAGGGCATCAGCCAGCTGACGATTCGGGACCAATCGTTGATGCCGCCGTCCGGCCTTCCCTTCGTCGTGTCCCTGGCGGATGTGCTGGTCAACGAGCGCAGCAGCTACGACCAGGTGCAGCTCATGCTGTCGCGCGACGAGTTCCACTCGGTCGCTCCCCTGCTCGATGCGGCCCGGGGGACCGTCCTCGACACATCCGGGGGAAGGCTGCTGGCCGACTACCTGCTGATGCTGGAACGCCACCTTCCCGCGCTGGAGCAGAGGGAGATGGCGCAGCTCCGGCCGGCGATCGAGACCATGATCCAGATGTGCCTCGGAGTCGCCGGCGCCGATCCGCCGACGCAGCCCGGCAGCATGGTCGGCATCACGCAGATGGAACGGATACGGCGGGTCGTGCGGGCACACCTCCGCTCGCCCGCGCTGACGCCGCGCAAGCTGTGCCAGGAGACGGGCATATCGCGGCCCGCCCTCTACCGGCTGCTGGAAGGCCAGGGTGGCGCTGGCCACTACATCCGGCGCCGCCGCCTGGTCGAGGGATTCAGGCTCCTGAGCGATCCGACGCTCGACCATCCGGTCAGCCGGATCGCAAGGGACCTCTGCTTCAGCAGCGCGTCGGTCTTCAGCCGCGCGTTCCGCGAGGAATTCGAGATGAGCCCGAGCGAGGTCAGGGCGCACCGTTTCGCCGGTCTCGAGCCGATCCGCGCCGCCAGGATGGAAAGCGACCTGGAACTGCGGCGCTTGACCGATTCCCTGCGTCTAATCTAGCCGAAGCGACGAAGGAGAGGACAAGGCTACTCCGGCTTGATGCCCCGCTCGGCGATGATCTTTCCCCAGCGCGCGGCCTCCGATTTCATGAAGGCGGCGAACTCGTCGGGACGGCTGCCGACCGGCTCCGCGCCGAGCGTCGCGAGCTGTCGCTTCACTTCGGGCGTGCCGACGACGGCGATGATGTCGCCCGCGAGCCTGTCGACGATGCGCGCCGGCGTGCCGGTGGCCACGAACACGCCGTTCCAGCCGATCATCTCGTAGCCGGGGACGCCCGCCTCGGCCATGGTCGGCAGCTCGGCTGCCAGCCGCGAGCGCTTGCGGCTGGTGATGGCGAGGGCGCGCAGCTTGCCGTCCGTCACGAAGGGCATCGTGCCGGGCACGTTCTCGATCATGAAGGAAAGCTGGCCCGCGACGAGATCGGCGAGGGCCGGCGCGCCGCCCTTGTAGGGCACGTGCACCACGTCGATGCCGGTCATCGAGCTGAACAGCTCGGTCGCGAGGTAGGGCGTGCTGCCCACGCCGCCGGAGCCGTAGTTCAGCCTGCCGGGATGGGCCTTGGCGTAGGCGATCAGCTCCGTCACCGACTGGACCGGCAGCGATGGATGGACCACCAGCATCAGCGGCGCCGAGTTGACCTGGCTCACCGGCTGCAGGTCGACCATCGGCCGGTAGCCCAGCCGCGCATAGAGACGGTCCGCCACCGTCAACGAGCTGTTGCACATCAGCAGCGTGTAGCCGTCGGCCGGCGCCCTGGCGACGAACTCCGCGCCCAGGTTGTTGGCGGCACCCGGCTTGTTGTCGATCACCACCTGCTGGCCGAGCCGCACGCGTAGGTGCTGGCCGATCACCCGCGCCATGATGTCGAGGATGCCCGCGCCGGGCGGTGCCGGCACGACGAAGTGCAACGGCCGGCTGGGCCAGCCCTGTGCCCGCGCCGGTGCCGTCGAAGCGGTCGGCAGCAGCGCCGCCATCGCCCCGGCCTGCAGCAGCCCGCGCCTGGTCGAGCGAGTCATTGGCTTCCTCCCCGCAGTTGGCGACTATGGCGAAGCTGCAATCGGGGTGCCACTGCCATGATCCTCGACAAGCCTCATCTCCAGGCCGTGCTGCTCACGCTCGTGGCCGGCATCGCCGATGCCGTGGGCTATATCGTCATGGGCGGCGTGTTCACCGCCAACATGACGGGCAACACGGTGCTGGCCGGCATCGCCGCGGCCGAGGGCTTCTACGAGCTCGCCGCCCAGCGGCTGGCGCCGTTGATCACCTTCTTCCTCGGCGCCATGCTGGCCCGCCTGTTGCTGCGGCTGGTGCATCGGCCGGCGGCACCGTTGCTGCTCGAGGCGATCGTGCTGGCAGCCGTCGGCTTCCTGCCGGTCGGGCGCGAGACCGCGGTGCTGATCGTGGCCTTCGCGATGGGCCTGCAGGCCTCGGCGCTTACCCATTTCGGCGGCACTTCGGTCAGCACGGTGGTGGTGACGAGCACGCTGGCGCGCGTCGCCGACGCCGCGCTCGACCGGCTCTGGCCGGTGCCGGCGCGAACCCTGCCGTCGATTGCCACGCCACGGCTGCTGGCGCTGACCTGGGCGGGCTATTTCGCCGGCGCCGTCATCGGGACGGTGCTGCTGCATCTGACGCGCTGGCCGCTGCTGGTGCCGGCGGCACTGCTGCTGCCGGTGATCCTGCTCGGCCGTCCGCGGCCGGCGAAATGATTGTATCGATCGTATCCCGACGCGCCCGCGCAACGCCCGCGAAAGCCCGCATTTGCGCTCGTTTGCGTCCGGATTTCACACGCAATGCGCACGCGTTGCGCCAGCGCGCCGCACAAGATTGTGAAGGAAACTTCCTGCACTTGCGTGTAAAAAACGGTCGGCAAATGGAGTCCAGGGAGTCGATGCGTCACCTGATGTGGATCCTGACAGCAATCGCCGTCGGCATCGGCGGCGTGCTGGGTGCGGCGAGCGTCATCATGCTGAGCGCCTCCCACCCGTCGGGCGGGCCGGCGCCGACCGCGACCGTGCGTCCGGCCGATCCGCCCAGCCTGGTCACCAAGCAGAAGACCGGCGAGCCGGCGCGCAGCCTGATCCTCGCCTCCCAGCGTCACACGCGGCTGAGCGCCGAGCCGCGCACGGCCGACTCCACGCCGACCGACTAGAGCCCGCCGGCTACGCCGCAGCGACAGCCTTCTCGACGAACATCCTGCGGTCGAAGTCCTCGGCCACCCGGCCGTCGTTGGCGAGCTGCTCGACCACGTCGACCTTGGCGTAGTCCATCACGCCCATCTCGGCGAACGCCTTGCGGATGCGCGGGCCCCACAGGCCGATGTCCTTGATCGTCGGCACGACGCGGCTGAACAGGCGGCCGCGGAAGGAATTCATCTGCTTGGAGTTGTAGTGGATGTCGTCCAGCACCTTGGCCGGCAGGCCGAGCCGCTCCCACACCTCCGACTGGTTGAAGCGGTCGCGCATGAAATGCAGCGCCTCGATGGCGAACTCCTCGCGCTCGTCGCGCTCGGCATCGCTGAGCTGCGGATAATACTCGCGCAGCGCCAGGCGGCCGAACGAGACGTGCCGCGCCTCGTCCTGCATGACGTAGGCATTCACCGCTCCGGCGAGCGTGTTGCCCGCCTTGTCGCGGATCGACTGGAAGGCGGCCAGCGCCAGCCCCTCGATCAGCACCTGCATGCCGAGATAGGTCATGTCCCAGCGCCGGTCGGTCAGGGTCTGCTCGAGCAGCGTCTGCAGCGCCTTGTTGATCGGATAGGCGATGCCGAACTTCTCGTGCAGCAGCCGCTTGTACGCCTCGACATGGCGCGCCTCGTCCATCACCTGGGTGGCGGCGTAGAACTTGGCGTTCATGTCGGGCACGGTGGCGACGATCTTGGCGGTGGCGATCAGCGCGCCCTGCTCGCCGTGCATGAACTGGCTGATCGAGTTGGCCTGCAGCTCGCGGCGCAGCCAGGCCCGCTCCTTTTCGTTCATCCGGTTCCAGGTGTCGGTCCCGTAGATCGAGATCGCCTCGTCCTTGAGCTGCATGGGATTGTCGGGATCGAGCTCGAGCGACCAGTCGAGCCGCGTGCTGGCGTCCCACTGCTGCTTCTTGCCCTTCTCGTAGAGCTCGAGCAGGGAGTCCGAACCGTCCTCGTATTCCCAGTTGAACTGGATCTCGGTCGCGCCGTCGAACTTCCACTGCGTCGTCTCGACGGGCAGCGAGTAGATGCGCTGCGTGCCCTTCTGCGTCTCGGTCATCAAGGCCTCCCGGGCCCGCTTCTGATTGCTTGAGATCGAGAATGGAACCGTCACCGTGCGCTGGCAAGGAGATGCTTTCCTGCGGCCGCTCAGGTGGCCCGGGTAGAGTGCCTTGTCAGCTCCTGGCAGGAAGACGAAGCGAACGGGTGCCGATCAGATCAAGCTCGCGCCCGGTGCCATCGGCTGGCCCGGCAACCACTTGCCGGCCTCGGCCAGCGCGATGAAGTTCGAGACCTCGCGATTGAAGGCGTCGGGCTCCTCGAGGTTCACCGCATGGCCGGTCTTGGCGAACAGGGTGAGGCCTGCGTTGGGCAGCGTGCGCTTGAGGTAGAGGCTCGGTTGCAGGCAGGGCTCGTCCTCGTCGCCGCAGATGATCAGGATCGGCAGGTCGAGTGCCTGCCACGCCGCCTCGAAATCGTAGAGCGACGGCCGCTTGCCCTGGTACTCGGCCATGGTGTTCGCCGCGCCGATGTCGGAATGCTCCGACAGATGCTTCACGAACTCGTCGAACCCCCGCGGGTCCTTCAGCCTGAAGCGCGAGCGGGTGGGATTCGTGGCAAGGCCCTCCGCGTACGCCGCCATGCCTTCCGATCGGATTCGCGCCGACGTGGCGAGCGCGTCCTTCTTGAACTGCTCGTGCCCTTCCGGCCCGGCGCCGGAGCCGATCCCCGCCAGCGTGAGCGACATGGCACGATCCGGATAGGTGCGGGCGAAATGCGCCGTCGCGAAAGCGCCCTGCGACAGGCCGACGACATGCGCCCTGGCGATCCCGAGATGGTCGAGCATGTGCCCGGCATCGTCCACGGCATGGCGCTGGCCGTACATCGCGGGCTCTTCCGGCACGTCGGAGAGGGGATAGCCGCGGAAGGAATAGGTGATGCAGCGATGCCTGCGGCTGAAGAAGCGCATCTGCGGTTCCCAGCTCCGCCAGTCGCCGCAATATTCGTGGACGAACAGGATCGGCGTCCCGCTCCCGGCCTGCTCGTAGTACAGCTTCACGCCGTCGGGCGTCGTCGCGTGTGGCATTCCTTACGCTCCAAAGTATACAGGTTCATTCCGCCGCACCGGCCGCGCCCAACGACCACCTTCTATAAGTCCGACAAGGGGCGGACACGGACTTTTTGCCGACGGCCGCACCGCCGACCCTCTGGCCGGAAAGAGGGCCATTACCGCCGGCTTCCGCGGCAACGTTGGCGGGCACGCCTGAGACTTGCTCGAGCGGGCGGTTTCGGTCACTGAGCCGAGGTCCTTTTCTACGCCGCTGACTAGCACCATGCTCAGCCAGCCGTCCCGGACCTGTCGCTCCGCGATCCAGGCCGCGCCCCTGCTGGAGCAGACCTGGACGGACGACGGCCTGCGCGCCTCGCTGAAGGACGCAAACGGCAACACCACCGGCTTCACCTACGATCGGTTCGACCGGTTGATCACCACCACCTATCCCGGCGGCAGCACCGAGAGCGCTACCTGGGACGCGGCGTAGAACATGCTGACCCGCCTGGTCACCAGGACCGCGGCCGCGACGCCGGTGGCCTGCAATGCCACGCCCTCCAGCACGCCGACGGCGACCTACAGATGCGGCGCTGGGAGGATACTACTACTTCCGGGCGCGGCACTATTCGCCGATGTGGGGGAGGTTCTTGCAAACCGATCCACTGTCATTTTCAGCACGATCAAATCTATATGCTTATGTCGACAATGATCCTCCCGACAACATCGATCCGAATGGAATTTGTCCGCAATGCCTTGCCGGGGCAGCGGTCGGAGTGACGATAGGGCTCGCGTTTCAGGCGGGAACTGATCTTTGGAATTGGCGAGTTAGCTCATTTTCCGAGTGTGCCGGCGCGGTAATCGGAGGTGCGGCTGGTGGGGCAGCGGCTACAGTCTGTGGACCGGCTTGTGCCGGAGCAGTCGGCGCTGCTGCTAGCAATTTGGTCGCGAACAGTTTGAACGGGACACTCAGTGCGTCGGGATCGATTGTCGATACGGCAATTGGAGCCGGCGGAGGCGTTTTATTGGGGCAAGCAGTGCCATCCGCGTTTAAAACCTACGTATCGAACGAGGTAAAAGGAGTGATTGGGGAGGGGGCGTTAAACTGATCGATAGCAGGGCTCAGCAAGCACGTGCCATTGAAGTTGCCGCGCAGCGGGGAGCGGCAAATGAAGTCATGGTACACAGCGGCCATCGCTTACCTGATGGATCCAAAGGGTTATCGCATGCCCAGACAGAAGGACGACTGGGGCATGCATTTTTTGAGTTCATAGCTCCAGTCGTGGCCGTGGGTGCAGTCGTTCTAGATGTGATCGAAACGCTAGATCCTTGGCACATAAGCACCGTCGGCTGCCAGACTCAAAGCGAGTGTGCTAAACTAGGTATCCAGTTCAGTCCCGCTCGGACAGATTTACAAACTAAAGTGCCAAGTTCCGAACCCTCGAAGGGGTCGGATCGGGTCAAAAAATAGGAGTACTGCGTTGACTCAAAAGACCTATGTATTGACCATCATAGGAGAAAATATTCTTCTATCAGATAAACTAAGAAGCATTCTTGGCAGAAGCTTTCGGAATGTTCTTAGCCTTGGATTTGCTACGACCAGAGTAGTTGTGGCTGAAGACATTCAGACCGCAATGGAGTTAGGTATTAAGGATGCACATGATTCCATCCTGCAAGCTCTGCCGATACCCATGGCAAATGACGCAACTAATCCACCCACGTTCAGAGTTGATAATGTTACTCTATTTGATAGGGAAGAAGACTATTCTGGTCCTAGAGCTGGGTTTACATTCTTCACTGATAGAAAGCTGAGAGAACCGCCCCATGGGACCAACCGCAGTTGGCGAGAATTGTTAAATATCTTGTGGAGTAAAATCTTAAGAAGTCATTGATGGGCAGAATACATAACCTTGGCTCCAAGTCCGACGTAAGCGATGTTCTCAGGCCGCGTGGAGGCGTGAGGTTTTCGGCTTGACGTAGGCGAAGGGCAACAACTCGTCGATTCGGCTGACGGGATGGCGCGCCACGATCTTGGCGAGCACGTCAGCGAGATAAGCATTTGGATCGACGTCGTTGAGCTTGCAGGTGGCGATCAGCGAGGCGAGGACGGCCCAGTGCTGGCCGCCGCCGTCGGAGCCGGCGAACAGATGATTCTTCCTGCCCGGTGCGATCGGCCGGATGGCGCGCTCGACGACGTTGCTGTCGGTCTCGACACGGCCATCGTCGAGGAAGCGGTTGAGACCTTGCCATCGCGACAGGGCATAGCGGATGGCCTCGGCAAGCGGCGACTTGCGCGATATCAGAGTGAGCTGTTCGTCCGAGAGCTGCGCGGTTCGTTCGGCCGAGGCCTTCTCCAGCCGCAGCAGACGGTTGTGGCGGCTGAGCAGGCCGTGCCGGCTCCAGACGCCGCGCACGCCTGTCGAGCTGACCTGGATGCCGTGCAGGGCCAGCTCATTGGCGACCCGCAGGACGCCATGGCAGGGGTGGGCCAGGCCGTGATCGAGGATCGCCTGCTCGACCGCCTCGGCCACCCGGTTGGGATGAGGCGGCCGGGCGCCGGCGATCTTGTCGAGCAGGCCGTCGGCGCCATAGGTCTGGAAGTTGCGGCGGATCTCGTAGAACTGCTGGCGGCTGTAGCCCATCACGCGGCAGGCCTTGCTGACATTGCCGAGATCGGCGGCCAGCTCGAGTAGGCTGAGCTTGCGCCGTGCTACCTTCTTTTCCGTGGTCATGTCGTTCTCCGTTCGAGGTGGATTGGTTGTGTTGCAACACCATCCTAACCCCGTCCGGGAGCGGCGTGGCCACACCGGGCGCCGCTGCGCTCGGGGCCTGCGGCCCCTCGCTTCACGGCACCCGGTGTGGCGTGATCTGTCAGGTCAATACCGTCTCACTTCAGCATTCCTCAAGCTGCAGAGCATGCAGGTTCATCGCGCCTTACCGGCCGAGCCCAACGATCGACTTCTATAAGTTTGCCAAGCGGCGGACACGGACTTTTTGCCGACGGTCCCGCCGCCGAAGCCCTGACCGGAAAGAGGGCAGCCATTGCCGCCGGCTCCTGCGGCAACCTCGCCGGGCACGCCCGAGCCTTGCTCGACCGCGCGGTTTGGTCACTGATCTGGCAACACCACCGGCTTCACCTACGATCGGTTCGACCGGCTGATCGCCACCACCTACCCCGGCGGCAGCACCGAGAGCGCCACCTGGGACGCGGCGTCGAACATGCTGACCCGCACCACGCGGGCCGGCGCGACCCTGCGCTACGGCTACGACACGCTGAACCGCCTGGTCACCAGCACCGCGGCCGCGACGCCGGTAGCCTGCAACGCCACGCCCTCCAGCACGCCGACGGCGACCTAGCTACGATCTGGCCAATCGGCTGACGGGCGTGTGCGACAACGGCGCGCCCATCCCCGCGATCTCCCCGCCGGCCAACGCGGTCGTCTACAGCACGGCATATTCCTACAACGCGATGAACCGGCCGACCGGCGTCACGTTCGATCCGGTGCCGGCCCCGACCCTGCCGTCGACCGCCTCCGCCACGAGCTTCGACTTCGGCTACAACGCCGCCAACCAGCGTGTGTCTTTCGCGGCCACCGACAATGGCTGGATCGACTATCCCACCGGCCCGGCGAGCACGACGAGCTACACCGCCAACAGCCTCAACCAGTACACCGCCGTTGGCGCCGTCACGCCGGGCTACGACGGCAACGGCAACCTGACCTCGGACGGCACCTTCACTTTCGGCTACGATGCCGAGAACCGGTTGACTGCGGCCAGCAAGACCGGCACCAGCGCGGTCTACGCCTTCGATGCGCTGGGGCGGCGCAAGGGCAAGTCGGTCACCGTCGGAGCCACGACGACGACGACCCTCTTCGTCACCGATGCCGACAACCGGGAGGTGCTGGAATACGACGCCGGCACGGCGTCAATCCTGAGATGGTACGCCTACGGGCTCGGGCCGAATGACGTGCTCTCGCAAGCCGAGGTCGGCGCCGGGGCGCGCGCGACGCCCATCCCGGACATTCTCGGATCAATTGCTGCGCTGATGGATGCCGGCAGCGGCACGCTCACGAAGTATGGGTACAAGCCATACGGCACCAGCTCCGCCGCGCCGAGCCAGTTCGGCTTCACGGGGCAGAGGATCGATCCGGAGCTGGGTGGGTACTACTACTTCCGGGCGCGGCACTATTCGCCGATGTGGGGGAGGTTCCTGCAGCCTGACCCAATTGGTTACGCCGGAAGCATAAACATTTACGGGTATGTCGGGAACGACCCCCTCAATGCGATCGACCCTACCGGATTGTGTGTCCAAGATGCCTGCATCATAGAAGGAAGCGCCGCTGCTGCGGCTTATGGTGTTCTCTACGCTCTTGTGGCTGCGGGTGTTTGCGTTCAGGTCTGCCAACCTATTTTGGAGTCTATCCAATCCATGGCTGGGTCGGTTTGGAGCCAAGTCGGTCCGACCTTTATGAAGCCGCCTGCCAATGCATGGGACCCTAATGGACCTAAGGCGCCCGGCTATCCCGGTGGAGAAAATGGTCATCCAGATTATAAGGATCCAAAAGGCGGTCCCAACTGGGTGCCAAGCCCAAATGGATCTGGGTACGGATGGCAAGACAAAGCTGGTAACGTATGGGTGCCAACGGGACCGAAGGGTCCGGGTAAAGATGCCCATGGTGGTCCACACTGGGACGTGCAGACTCCCGGAGGTCGTTATCAAAATAAGAGACCACCACTCCTTTCAAATTCTGAATTTATCACGTTGGACGACTGGATATCGCGTGCTAGCGTTACTTCTCCTTTTGGTGCGAATGCCAGCGGGCTATTGACCCGTGGCTCAATCGGCTTTGGTTCGTTTGCGAGCGGATTATATAACTTGAGCGGTGTGACTGGACCGAAAAAATGACAGAAGAATATCAAGACGGCGCAGGGGGAGCTCCTGGCAAGGTCATAGTATTTATACTTCGAGAACCATGGTTCGGATCGAAGCTCGATGAATGTGCCTTCTTCGGATGGCTTCAAGCTGTGCCTGGAGTCATATCTGTGATTGGCGTGCAAACAGGGTTAAGAGTTACAGTGGATTTGTCGTTGTTTAATGATCTGTCTCTGAAGGAGATGCTATCTTTATATTATCGATATGAACTGGATTTTGGAGAGCTTAAAATTTTTATTAATTACAAGAATTCGCTTTGGGTTTGCCGCCCAACAATGTATTGGTGGGATAGACTTCCGGTGGATATTAAAACAATGCGCGCCGATTAGTGATTTATGTCGGGCCGCTCGACGAATCCATCTTCTCGGCGGCACACGTCCGATCGGTGATGACGGAAGGCTGCGCTACTCTATTGAGCATGATGAAGCCGTCCAAGTTGCGGAGATCGACCGCCGCTGCTTCCGCTGCTTCCCTCTCATTTCTTGCCCTGTCCAACACGGCCACGCTGTGGCGAGATGGGTCATTTGGGGCTTCTTCGGCGCGCTGGCTATGATTGGCTGCGCGCTAGTCAGTCGATGAGCGAGCGATCTGCCGGTGAACGAAGCGATCATCCCGACGGGCTTCGCCATGATCGTCAAGGACCGGCCTTCGGACCCACGGGTCGGGCTTACGCCATCTTTGCCGACGAGGTGCCGGCCCCGAATTCGGTAATCGGTCTGCCGGGGCAGATCAGATCAAGCTCGTGCCCGGTGCCATCGGCTGGCCCGGCAACCACTTGCCGGCCTCGGCCAGCGCGATGAAGTTCGAGACCTCGCGATTGAAGGCGTCGGGCTCCTCGAGGTTCACCGCATGGCCGGTCTTGGCGAACAGGGTGAGGCCTGCGTTGGGCAGCGTGCGCTTGAGGTAGAGGCTCGGTTGCAGGCAGGGCTCGTCCTCGTCGCCGCAGATGATCAGGATCGGCAGGTCGAGTGCCTGCCACGCCGCCTCGAAATCGTAGAGCGACGGCCGCTTGCCCTGGTACTCGGCCATGGTGTTCGCCGCGCCGATGTCGGAATGCTCCGACAGATGCTTCACGAACTCGTCGAACCCCCGCGGGTCCTTCAGCCTGAAGCGCGAGCGGGTGGGATTCGTGGCAAGGCCCTCCGCGTACGCCGCCATGCCTTCCGATCGGATTCGCGCCGACGTGGCGAGCGCGTCCTTCTTGAACTGCTCGTGCCCTTCCGGCCCGGCGCCGGAGCCGATCCCCGCCAGCGTGAGCGACATGGCACGATCCGGATAGGTGCGGGCGAAATGCGCCGTCGCGAAAGCGCCCTGCGACAGGCCGACGACATGCGCCCTGGCGATCCCGAGATGGTCGAGCATGTGCCCGGCATCGTCCACGGCATGGCGCTGGCCGTACATCGCGGGCTCTTCCGGCACGTCGGAGAGGGGATAGCCGCGGAAGGAATAGGTGATGCAGCGATGCCTGCGGCTGAAGAAGCGCATCTGCGGTTCCCAGCTCCGCCAGTCGCCGCAATATTCGTGGACGAACAGGATCGGCGTCCCGCTCCCGGCCTGCTCGTAGTACAGCTTCACGCCGTCGGGCGTCGTCGCGTGTGGCATTCCTTACGCTCCAAGGTACACACGTTCATCCACCGCACCGGCCGCTCCGCCCATGCGGTCTCGGCAGTGGGATCGGAATGCTCGCAGAGGACCGACGCCTCGATCTGACCGAAGCTCAGGGCTGCAGCCGATAGCCGCCGCGGTCGGTGATCAGGATCGCGGCGTTGGCCGGGTCCTTCTCGATCTTCTGGCGCAGGCGGTAGATGTGGGTCTCCAGCGTGTGCGTCGTGACGCCGGCGTTGTAGCCCCACACCTCGTTCAGCAGCACGTCGCGCGCCACCGGCCGGTCGCCGGCGCGGAACAGGTACTTCAGGATCGAGGCTTCCTTGTCGGTCAGGCGGACCTTCTTCTTGCCGCCCTTCTCGATGAGCATCTTGCCGGCGGGGTGGAACTCGTAGGGGCCGATCGTCATCACGGCGTCCTCGCTGCGCTCGTGCTGGCGCAGATGGGCGCGCAGGCGGGCGAGCAGGACGTTGATGCGGAAGGGCTTGGTGACGTAGTCGTTGGCTCCCGATTCGAGGCCGAGGATGGTGTCGGCGTCGGAATCGGCGGCGGTCAGCATGATCACCGGCGCGCGCACGCCCTGGCGGCGCATCAGCTTGCACAGCTCGCGGCCGTCCATGTCGGGCAGGCCGATATCGAGCAGCACGGCGTCGTAATGGGCGAGCTTGGCCTTCTCCAGCCCCTCGGCGGCGGTGCCGACCTGGATGGTGGTGAAGCCGTCATAGAGATCGAGCTGCTCGGCCAGCACCGTGCGCAGGGCCTGATCGTCGTCGACCAGCAGGATCTTCTTGCCGCGATTGGACATGCTGCTGCCTGATGCATCCATGGGAACGAAGTCTATCTCGTACGCCCGCCCTGCAAAAGCGGTTCACTTTCGGCCGCATGGTCCGGCGCCTTTGGGGATTATATAAGGAAGCATGACCGTTCCGTCCCGTACCGCCGCCGCCCAGCTCGCCGTCGAGCGCGCCGTGGCCGAATTGCGCCGCGGCGGCATCGTCGTGCTGCGCGGGGCCGACGGCTCGGGCGGCCTGGTGATCGCCGCCGAATGCTGCGGCCCGCGCGCCCTGCAGCGCCTCCAGGGGCTCGCCCAGGAAGCGCCGGTGCTCGTCACCACCCGCCGCCGTGCCGAGGCGATCGGCATGGAGATTCCGCCGCACATCGCCGGCGGCATGGGCGAGACCAACAAGCCGATCACCCTCGACCTGCCGGACGGCGTGCCGGTCGACATCATCCTGCGGCCGCACGAGAGCGAGTCGGGCGCCGCGCGCGCGCCCGGCGGCCGGCACATCGCGCTCAGCCATCTGTCGCGGCCGGTCGCCAGCCGCGCCCCGCAGGTCGCCGAGGCCGCCATCGATCTGGCCAAGATCGCCCGCCTGCTGCCCGCCGTCGTGGTCGGCCCGCTGAGCCGCGATCCCGGCAACAAGCGGCGCGACTGGGCGCGCGAGCAGGACCTGGTCTATGTCGACGTTGCCGACATCGCCGCCTACGAGGAGACCGCCGCGCGCACCCTGCAGCAGGTCGCGCAGGCCCACGTGCCGCTCGAGGGCGCGGAGAATGCCCGCATCCTCGCCTGGCGGCCGAGCGACGGCGGCAAGGAGCATCTCGCCATCGTGGTCGGCGAGATCGACCCGACCGAGCCGGTTCTGATCCGGCTTCATTCCGAATGCTTCACCGGCGACCTGCTGGGCTCGCTGCGCTGCGATTGCGGCGTGCAGCTGCGCGGCGCCATCGCGCAGATCAACAAGCTCGGCTCGGGCGTGCTGCTCTATCTCGCGCAGGAAGGACGCGGCATCGGGCTGGTGAACAAGCTGCGCGCCTACGAGCTGCAGGACGACGGCTTCGACACGATCGATGCCAACGAGCAGCTCGGTTTCGACGCCGACGAGCGCATCTACGCGCCGGCCGCCACGATGCTGACGCGCATGGGCATCAAGCGGGTGCGGCTGATGACCAACAACCCGCAGAAGATCGCCCAGCTCGAACGCTACGGCATCGAGGTCGCCGAGCGCGTGGCGCACGCCTTCCCGGCCAACGGCCACAACGAGAACTACCTGCGCACCAAGGCGGAGCGGGCAGGGCACCTGCTGTAGGGCGGCGGGCTCGCTCTACAGGATGTTCTTGTGGACCCTGCCGTCCTTCATGACGACGGCGAGGGTCTTCGCCGGGTCTTCGAGGAGGCGGATGTCGTCGAGCGGATTGCCGCTCACCACCAGCAGGTCGGCGAGGGCGCCCGGCTCGACGACGCCGAGCGGGCCGGGATAGGGATTGCGCAGCCGCGACAGCGCCAGCAGCCCGGCATTGCCCGACGTGGCCATCCGCAACGTTTCCGCATTCGTGTACCAGCGCGCGAGATGGGTCAGCATGACGCTCTGGCGCGGCGCCAGCGCCGGCGAGAACAGCAGATCGGAGCCCCAGGCGGTGCGGATACCGTGCTTGCGCGCCAGCGCGTAGACCCGTGGCGTGCCGGCGAAAATCTGGTTCATCCGCTCGAAGGACGGTCCCGTCTGCTCGGCGACATCGTCGCGGGACAGGAAGGGCTGGGTGCTGAGCCAGACCCCCTTGTCGGCCATCGCCTCGGCGGTCTCATCGTCCACCAGATGCGCGTGCTCGATGCAGGCGGCACCGGCGGCGATCGCCCGCTGGACGGTGGCGGGTGCATAGGCGTGCACCGTCACGTAGGTGTTCCAGTCGCGCGCCACGGCGACCGCCGCGCGCAGCTCCTCCTCGCCGAAGGTCGACATGTCGAGCGGGCTGCGCGGCGAGGACACGCCGCCGCCGCCCACCAGCTTGATCTGCGAGGCGCCCTGCAGGAGCTGCTCGCGGACGCGCATCCGCAGCTCGCCGACGCCGTCGGCGATGGCCGCGTTGCCGCCCAGCTCGCCGACGCTCAGGCGGCCGGAATCGCGCGGAATCTCGCTCGGCAGGCGGAGGTCGCCGTGGCCGCCGGACGTCGTGATCATGGCGCCCGACGGAAAGATGCGGGGGCCCGGCACGACGCCGGCGTCGATCGCCTGCTTGAACGAGAAGACGGGACCGCCCAGGTCGCGCACCGTGGTGAAGCCGCGCAGCAGGGTGCGTTGCGCCTCCGCCGTCGCTGCGGCGAAGACGAAACCGGGATCGCCCGCCATGAGCATGGCGATCGGCACCGCCGCGTAGAGCGTGTGCCAGTGCGCATCGATCAGCCCCGGCATCAGCACGCGATCGCCGCAGTCGATGACGGTGGCATCCGCGGGCGGCACGCTGTTCGTCGTGTCGACCGCCGCGATCCGGTTGCCCTCGACCAGGACCTGGGCGCCCTGTCGCAACGTGTCGGACCTTCCGTCGAACAGCCGGAGCCGCGTGAACAGCGTCTTCGCAACCGGTGCCGCTGCTTGTCCCTGGGCGAAGGAGGACCGGGCGCCCACCCCGCCGACGGCGACGGCCGTGCCGATGCAGGAGAGGAACGAACGGCGCGAGAAGCCGTCGAGGCGACGGGAGGCCTGCTGGAGAGCGGGGCTGTGGCAGAGGCATCCGGCGCCATGGAGGGGATGTCGAGCGTCGTCACGGGACCAGGTCATGCCGTCCTCCTCGATGGCAGCGACACTACGCCCCCGGCGCGCGGGAAATCCACCGTGGGCGCGGAGGGAAGCGTCGTGGCGATTGACGGCGCTGCGGATGCTCGCCGATCCTCGGGCGCCGTTTCCGCTCTCCTTCTCCGGTGCATCATGAATCGTCTCGTCCTGCTCGCTTCAGCGCTGCTCCTGGGATCCGCCGCAGGGGCAGCCGCCGAGATGACCCCGGCGCGCTGGGCCGCCAGCAAGAACGTCAGGATGTTCTTCGACGACGACGTTCTGAAGGCTGCCACGGCGGAGCTGGAGGTTGCCTACCGCTACGAGACGGAGGCTGTCGCACGCGTTCTCGCCGACTGCGACGGCGTGCAGCTCCTGTCGGTCGCGCCGGAGGCGTGCGCGCGGTCGGTGAACTACTTCCTGGTGGTCCTCTCGAAGACCGACGGCACCCTGCCGCGCCTGATCCTGGCCATGAACGCGGCGGCCCGCGAGACCCGGCCGCAGGAGACCGAGCAGCCCGATGGCGACCAGAAGCGGGCGCTCGCCCGATGGGTCAAGGTGCAGGGCGCCCTGGCCAACGGCGTCCGGGCCCGCCTCCTCGAGCTCGCCAAGGCGGGGCACTGAGGGCTGCGACAAAACAAATGGGAGTCCCGGCATGACACCGGGCGGGCAACTGGGCGACACTCCTCCCAACGATCCCGGACACCGGGACGCGCCAGGAGGAAACAGATGTCGAGACTTTCACGCCGTACGCTCGTCGGCTCGGCCGCCGCACTTGCCTTCTCGCCCGCCATCGTGGGCGCCCAGAAGAAGTACGATCCCGGCGTGACCGACAAGGAGATCAAGCTCGGCCACACCAACCCTTATTCCGGCCCGCTGTCGGCCTACGGCACGATCGGCAAGGCGATCACCGCCTACTGGCAGATGGTCAACGACGCCGGCGGCGTGAACGGCCGCAAGATCAACTTCATCACCTACGATGACGGCTTCGTGCCGTCGAAGACCGTCGAGATGGTGCGCAAGCTGGTCGAGGACGATCAGGTCTACGCGATCTACCAGCTCCTCGGCACGCCGACCAACACCGTGGTGCAAAAGTACCTCAACCAGAAGAAGGTGCCGCAGCTCTTCGTCGCGACCGGCGCGTCGAAGTGGGGCATGCCCAAGGAGTTCCCGTGGACGATGGGCTGGCAGCCCGACTACCACACGGAGGGCGCGATCTACGCCAAGCACGTGCTGGCGACGTGGAAGGACCGCATGTCGGAGCTGAAGATCGGCATGCTCTACCAGAACGACGATTCGGGGAAGGACTATACCGGCGGCTTCCTCGCCGGCCTCGGCAAGGAGAACGAGAAGTACGTCACCGCCAAGGTGAGCTACGAGGTCACCGATCCGACGGTCGACAGCCAGATCATCCAGATCAAGAACTCCGGCGCGAACGTCTTCTTCAACGATGCCGCGCCCAAGGCGGCCGCGCAGGCGATCCGCAAGGTCGCCGACCTCGGCTGGAAGCCGGCCCATTATCTCGCGAACGTCTCGGCGTCGGTCGCGGCGGTGCTGAAGCCGGCGGGCTTCGACAACAGCAAGGACATCATCACGGCGGCCTACCTCAAGGACGCGACCGATCCGCAATGGGCCAACGATGCCGACTTCAAGGAATGGCAGGCGTGGATGAAGAAATACCTGCCGGATGCCAATCCCGCCGATTCGGGCAACACCTACGCCTATGCGGTGTCGGCCACGATGCGCGACGTGCTGACCCGGTGCGGCGACGAGCTGACCCGCGCGAACCTGATGAAGCAGGCGGCCAGCATGAAGAACCTCGAAGTGCCGCTGCTGCTGCCCGGCATCAAGATCAACACCAGCCCGACCGACTTCTATCCGATCCAGTCGATCCGCCTGGCGCGGTTCGACGGCGAGAAGTGGGCGCTGTTCGGTGACGTGCTCTCGAACGAGAGCACCTGACGAGCCTCGCTCCTACTCGCGCTCCGGCAAGAACCACTACCCCCGGCGCGATGCGGGCTTCAGCTCGATCCAGACCGGGGCGTGGTCGCTGGTCTTCTCCCAGCCGCGGACGTCGCGGTCGACGCCGGCCGCGACGAGGCGGCGGGCGAGCGGCGGGTTCAGCAGGAGATGGTCGATGCGCAGTCCGGCATTGCGCGGCCAGGCGTTCCGGAAATAGTCCCAGAACGTGTAGATTCTCTCGTCGGGATGGAGCGTGCGCAGCGCGTCGGTCCAGCCCTGCCTGGCCAGCTTATGGAACGCCGCGCGGGTCTCGGGCCGGAACAGCGCATCGTCGACCCAGCGCTCGGGCTTGTAGACGTCGAGCTCGGTCGGCATGACGTTGTAGTCGCCGGCCAGCACCACCGGCGTCGCGCTCTTCTGCAGCTTTGCCGCGTAGCGCGTCAGGCGCGCGAACCAGGCCAGCTTGTAGTCGAACTTCGGCCCCGGCGCCGGATTGCCGTTGGGCAGGTAAAGGCAGCCGATCTTGATCCCGCCGACCGTCGCCTCGATGTAGCGGCTGTGCAGGTCCTCCGGATCGCTTGGCAGGCCGCGCCGTGTCTCGCTCGGCTCCGCTCCGCGCGCCAGGATGGCCACGCCGTTCCAGCTCTTCTGGCCGTGCCACACCGCGCCGTAGCCCGCCTTGCGCAGCGCTTGCGCGGGAAATTTCTCGTCCGGCGCCTTGAGTTCCTGCAGGCACACGACGTCGGGCTGTGCTTCCGCCAGCCAGCGCAGCAGCACCGGCAGCCGGCCGTTCACGCCGTTGACGTTGTAGGTCGCGATCTTCATGCGGCGACACTGGCACGGAATTCGCTCGACAGCATCGAAAGGTCCCCCATCATCCCGAGCTGAATGACTGCGGCCATTTCCGAACCGCTGGTGCGGTTCATCGACGTGCGAAAGAGCTACGACGGCAAGGTCGACGCCGTGCGCGCCTTGAATCTCGAGGTCGCCGCGGGCGAGTTCCTGACCCTGCTCGGCCCGTCGGGCTCGGGCAAGACCACAACGCTCACCATGCTGGCGGGTTTCGAGCGGCCGACCGCCGGCCGCATCTTCGTCGGCGCCGACGACATCACCAACGTGCCGGTCGAGAAGCGCGGCATCGGCATGGTGTTCCAGAACTACGCGCTGTTCCCCAACATGACGGTGGGCGAGAATATCGGCTTTCCGCTCAAGGTCCGCCGCGTGTCGGGCGCGGAGATCGCGTCGAAGGTCAAGCGCGCCCTGGCCATGGTTCGGCTCGACGGGCTGGCCGACCGCCGGCCGCAGCAGCTTTCCGGCGGGCAGCAGCAAAGGGTGGCGGTGGCGCGCGCGCTGGTGTTCGAGCCGCGGCTGGTGCTGCTCGACGAGCCGCTCGGAGCGCTCGATCGCCAGCTTCGCGAGCAGATGCAGTACGAGATCAAGCACCTGCACGAGCGGCTCGGCGTCACCATGGTGTATGTCACGCACGATCAGGTCGAGGCGATGACCATGTCCGATCGTGTCGCGGTGTTCAGCGCCGGCCAGCTTCGCCAGGTCGCCGCGCCGCGGCGGCTCTACGAGGAGCCGCAGTCGCTGTTCGTCGCGCAGTTCCTGGGCGAGAGCAACATCCTGCCCGGCACCGTGCGGCAGCGGCACGGCGGGCAATGCAGCGTGGCGCTCGAGGGCGGACAAGGCGTCGTCTCGACCGCCGTCGGCGCGCACGAGAAGGTCAACGTCGCGATCCGGCCGGAGAAGGTGGCGCTGGGCGCCGCCGCGGCCGGCTGCATCAACCGCTACCCTGCGAAGGTGCTGGAGGTCTCTTTCCTCGGCGACCAGCTCCGCGTGCGGCTGGCCGCGCTCGGCCGCGAGGACTTCATCGTGAAGTTCGCCAACGCGCCGGGCCAGGCCGCGCTCGCGCCGGGCGGCGCGGTCGAGATCGGCTGGCGGGCGGAGGACTGCCGTGCTCTCGGCGAATAGGCATGCTGCCTATTGGCTGATCGTGCTGCCGGCAGTGCTGATGCTGGTGCTGTTCTATATCGTGCCGCTCGGCAACGTGCTGCTGACCAGCGTGACCGATCCGAAACCCGGATTGCAGAACTACCAGCTGCTGTTCACCAGCGCTTCGGTGCAGAAGTCGCTGCTGACCACCGTCCGCATCGCCGCGATCACCACCGTCTTCGCGCTGCTGCTGGGTTATGTCGTGGCCTATGCCATGCGCGCCGCCTCCAGCCGCCTGCAGCGGCTGATGCTGGTCGCCGTGCTGCTGCCGTTCTGGATCTCCGTGCTGGTGCGCTCCTTCGCCTGGATCGCGCTGCTCGGCACGCAGGGCCCGCTCAACGCGGCACTCGTGGCGTGGGGCCTCGTCGACGAGCCGCTGGCGCTGGTGCGCAACGAGACCGGCGTGCTGATCGGCATGGTGCACGTGATGGTGCCGTACGCGGTGCTGACGCTGTACGCCAACATGCGCGGCATCGATGTCGGGCTGGTCGCCGCGGCGCGCAGCCTCGGTGCCTCGCGCTTCCAGGCCTTCCGCATGGTGTTCCTGCCGCTCACCGTGCCCGGCCTGATCGGCGCCGGCACGCTGGTCTTCATCCTGTCGCTCGGCTTCTACGTCACGCCCGCGCTGCTGGGCGGCGGCAAGGTGCTGATGATCGCCGA
>CAMFJT010000092.1 GCA_945957125.1 uncultured Rhodospirillales bacterium
CAGCAAACCGAAGGATGAGCGGCTCTGGAGAGCCGCGCTCCCAGCTATGAAGGATGACGAGCCATGCCAATTCGCAGCATCATACCCGTCCCGAGCCACAGGCTGTCGGCGGAGCATCCGAACCTCCTGGCACTAAGGGACGCCATTCAGGTCGGTATAGCCGATCTCGAAGCTGGCCGATGCCGCGCCTTCGAAGACCCCATTGCGCTACGCCGCTATCTTTCCTCGATTGCGGACGATGTCGTCGCGAAATACCGACGAAGGTCCAAACGGAAGTGAAGACGAAGGGCCGCCACGTCATCGTCTTTCGCGTCGAGCACGACGACCGCGACGAGTGCATCGAAGTCGTTCGTATCCTTCACGACGCGATGGATATCTCCCGGTATCTTCCTTCGTCATGACAGCCATAAGCGAAAATACATCGACGCCCCCTTCCCTCGCGTAGCCGGGAAGCCCTAGCATCCGCGCCAACGAGCGGAGGGGAAACGACATGACGAGCTGGCAGCCCAACGAGCGCTATCCCGATCCGGCGGTGCGCGTGCTCGATCCGGCATTCAACAAGTATCGGCTGCCGCTGGCGTCGGTCGAGCGGCTCTACACCGGCTGCCGCTGGTCTGAAGGGCCGGTCTATCTCGGCGACAACCGCTGCCTGCTGTGGAGCGACATCCCCAACAACCGCATCCTGCGCTGGGACGAGGAGACGGGCGCCGTCTCGATCTTCCGCAAGCCATCGAACAACGCCAATGGCCACACGCGCGACCGCTCCGGCCGCCTGGTCGGCTGCGAGCACGACACGCGCCGCGTGGTGCGCACCGAGTACGACGGCTCGATCACCGTGCTGGCCGACAGCTACAACGGCAAGAAGCTCAACTCGCCCAACGACGTGGTGGTGAAGTCCGATCACTCGGTCTGGTTCACCGACCCGACCTTCGGCATCCTGGGCTATTACGAAGGCCACAAGGACGAGAGCGAGAACACGCCTGCCGTCTATCGCCTCGACGCCACGACGGGCAAGCTCGCGATGATGACCGACGAGGTCGCCGGCCCCAACGGCCTCGCCTTCTCGCCCGACGAGAAGAAGCTCTACGTCGTGGCCTCGCGCGCCGAGCCGCGCCGCACGATCATGGTCTACGACGTGGTCGACAACGGCGCGAAGCTCGCCAACGGCAAAATCCTGATCGATGCCGGGCCCGGCGGCTCGCCCGATGGGTTCCGCGTCGATGTCGACGGCAACCTGTGGTGCGGCTGGGGCATGGGCAGCGCCGAGCTCGACGGCGTGCGCATCTTCGATCCGGAAGGCAAGCCGATCGGCCATATCGAGCTGCCCGAGCGCGCCGCCAACGTCTGCTTCGGCGGCCGTTACCGCAACCGGCTTTTCATGGCGGCGAGTCATTCGCTCTACGCGCTGTACGTCAACACGCAAGGTGCGCTCGGCGGCTGATCCGGCAGGACCGGTGTCCGGCGTCGAATCGCGGTACGCCTGGTGGCGGCTGGCCGCCAGCGCGGCCATCAGCATGCTGGGCAGCTTCGGCATGTGGGGAGTCGTGGTGGTCTTCCCCGCCGTGCAGGCCGACTTCGCGATCTCGCGCGCGGATGTCGCCTCGTCCTACACCACCACCATGATCGGATTCGGCGCCGGCACGCTGCTGTTCGGCCGGATGATCGACAGGCGCGGTGCCTTCCAGACCATGCTGCTCGCGACCCTGCTGCTGGCGGGAGGCTGCTTCCTGGCCGCACGCGCGCCGGCCTTCTGGATGTTCGCCCTCGTCCAGGGCGCATTGATCGGCTTCGGCTCGGCGGCGATGTTCATGTCGCTGGTCGCCGACATATCGCACTGGTTCGTCGAGCGCCGCGGCCTGGCCATGGCGATCTGCGCCTCGGGCAACTATGTCGGCGGTGCGCTGTGGCCGAAGATCGTCGAGGGCCTCACCCGTGCCTACGACTGGCGCACCGCTTATCTGGTCGTCGGCGGGGTCATCCTCGCCGGCATGCTGCCCTGCTGCCTGGCCTTGATGCGGCCCTCGCCGGTTCATGCCGCGGCAAGTCCGGCAGCGCACGCTCCGCACTCGGTGCGGGCGCTCGGCCTGTCGCCGACGGCGCTGCAGGTCTGGCTCGGCATCGCCGGCGTCGCCTGCTGCGTCGCCATGGCGATGCCGCAGGTCCATATCGTCGCCTACTGCGTCGACCTCGGCTATGGCCCGGCACGCGGCGCGGAGATGCTGGCGATCCTGAGTGCCGGCGGCATCGTCAGCCGGATCGTCTCGGGCTGGATCGCCGACCGCGTCGGCGGCATCCGCACCCTCTTGCTGGGCTCGGTCCTCCAGGCCAGTGCGCTGCTGCTCTACCTCGTCTTCGACGGGCTGGCCGCGCTTTTCGCGGTATCGACGCTGTTCGGGCTGGTCCAGGGCGGGATCATCCCGTCGTACGGCATGATCGTGCGCGAATATTTTCCGGCGCGAGAGGCCGGCCTGCGCATCGGCATTGCCATCTCGGCGACCATCGCGGGGATGGCGCTGGGCGGCTGGATGGGCGGTGCGCTGTTCGACGCGACGGGGTCCTATCGAGCCGCCTTCATGAACGCCATCGCGTGGAACGTGCTGAACGGCGCGATGATCTGGGGACTGCTGGCACGGCAGATAAGGCGGAACGTCTATGCATAGCGCGGCGGGAATCGATTCGGCCTACGCCTGGCGGCGTCTTGCCGCGAGCGTGGCGCTCAGCACGCTGGGCGGCATCGGCATGTGGGCACTGGCGGTCGCCATGCCGGCGGTCCAGGCCGATCTCGGCGTCAGCCGCGCCGACATCTCCTTCGCCTACTCGCTCAACATGCTCGGCTTCTTCGCCGGCGGCGTGGTGACCGGGCGGCTGGTCGACCGGCGCGGCATCGTCTTCGTCTCGATCCTGAGCGCGCTCGGCCTTTCCGCCGGCTTTGCCCTCGCACCGTTCGCACCGTCGCTGATCCTGTTCGCTGCCTCGCAGGTGCTGGTCGGCTTCAGCGCCGCCGCCACCTTCGCGCCGCTGGTCGCCGACGTCTCGCACTGGTTCGAGAAGCGGCGCGGCCTGGCCGTCGCCATCGCGGCGTCGGGCAATTATCTCGCGGGCGCGATCTGGCCGCCGATCGTCAGCCTGATGATCGAGCACCATGGCTGGCGCGCGACCTACGGCTCGGCGGCCGTCCTCTGCTTCCTCGCCATGATCCCGCTGGCACTGACGCTGCGACGGCGGGCGCCCGACCACGATGCCGCGCACGCCGCCGCCGTGGCGAACCAGTCGCTGGCCACCCTCGGCCTGTCGCCGCGGGCCCTGCAGACGCTGCTGATCGTGGCCGGCCTGGCCTGCTGCGTGGCCATGTCGATGCCGCAGGTCCACATCGTGGCCTACTGCTCGGACCTCGGCTACGGCGTGGCGCGCGGCGCGGAGATGCTGTCGCTGATGCTGGGCTTCGGCATCGTGAGCCGGGTCGCTTCGGGCTGGCTGGCCGATCGGGTCGGCGGCGCGATGACCCTGCTGATCGGCTCGACCCTGCAAGGCCTCGCGCTGGTCTTCTACCTGCTGGCCGATTCGCTCACCTCGCTCTATCTCGCGTCGGCCCTGTTCGGCCTGTTCCAGGGCGGCATCGTGCCGTCCTACGCCATCATCGTGCGCGAATACTTCCCGCCGAGCGAGGCGGCGTCCCGGGTCGGCCTCACGGTTTCGTCGACGATCGTCGGCATGGCGCTGGGCGGCTGGATGGGCGGCGTGATGTTCGATCTCACCGGCTCGTACCGGGCCGCCTTCCTCAACGGCATCGCGTGGAACGTGCTCAACGCCGCCATCGCCTGGTGGCTGCTCAGCCGGCAGATGCGTCGCCCGGCGGTGGCGTGATCTCTTGCCGGAGCGTGAGCGCTACCGCCGCAACACGGTCGCCAGCGTATCGCTGGTATAGGGCTTGCGTACCCGCGGCACGCCGAGCAGCTTGGGCGGGAAGGCAATGTCCTCGCCGTAGCCGGTGGTGAAGGCGAAGGCGACACCCATCTCCGCCAGCCGCTCGGCGATGGCGAAGCTGGTCTCGGTGCCGAGATTGATATCGAGCAGGGCAAAGTCGGGCGTGTGCGCATCGATCGCCACCATTGCCTGGGCAACGCTTGCCGCGGTGCGGACCAGCGGCACGCCGAGACGGCGAACCATCTCCTCCGCGTCGAGGGAGATGATCATGTTGTCCTCGACGATCAGGACGTCCTTGGGCAGGTCGTCCGGGCGGGGCGGCGGCGGCGCCTTCTCGGGCACGGCGACCGGCGTGCCGGGTGCCGCACGGACATAGGTCGAAGGCACGATGAAGTCGGCGCGCACGCCGGCCGATGCGTAGTCGACCCGGGCCTCTCCCTTGAGATCATAGGGGATCGAGCGTTCGATCACCGTCGTGCCGAAACCGCGCCGCGTCGGCGGCCTGACCGGCGGACCACCACTCTCGCTCCAGCGGATGTGCAGTCTCCGTAGCGGATCGAGCGACGTCTCGATGTCGATATGCCCCCGACTGTCGCTCAGCGCGCCGTACTTGGCCGAGTTCGTCATCAGCTCGTGCATCACCAGCGCGACCGTGGTGAAGCCCTGCGGCTCGAGCAGCACTTCCGGGCCGGAGATCCGCACGCGGTTGGCCTTGCCGCCGAGATAGGCGCCGGGCTCCGCCGACACCAGCCCCCGGAACGAGGCCGGCTGCCAGTTGTCGGCCGTGATCTGGTCATGGGCACGCGCGAGCGCCTGGATGCGGCCGCCGACCACGTCGGTGAAGCTCTCGATCGTAAGGGATGGATCCTTGCTCTGGGAGATGATGCCGCGAATCAGGCCGAGGATGTTGCGGACGCGGTGATTGAGCTCGGCGATCAGGATCTCCTGTCGTTCCTGCGCCCGGCGCCGCTCGACCTCGGTGATGTCCGACAACCGCAGGATGACTTCGAGCAGGCTGACCCGCAGGCTCTCGGCAATGCGGATGTCGACCGCCTGCCAGGGGATCGACTGGCCCTGCACCGTCTCGCGCCACAGCTCGAAGCTCTTGCGCGGGGTGAGCCGCGCACCGAGCGGGCCGACCGTCATCGGCTTGTTGGGATCGCCTGCCCAGTTGACGGTCCGCGTCACCTCCTTGCGGAAGAACACCAGATAGTCGCGCGCCGGCCGGGACAGCGGCACGACCAGCATGCCCGACGCCTTGTCCGCGAACTTTCGCGCCGGCGGATAGGCAGCCCCGATCTCGTGGGAGGCGTGGACCTCCACGATCTCCTGTCCGTTCAGATGGCCGATCAGGCCCGTGAACTGATCGGCCGTCGGCGTCATGCCCTGGAGGATCGAACGGCCGCCGATCGATACGCCGATGCCGTCGCACGACAGCAGGTCGGCGATCTCGTCGAGATGGGTCACGATGCTCTCGAAGCGCGTCGCCTCGCCCGCCATCACCGTGACCAGCTGGTTGTGCAGCTTGCGCGCGCGCGCCTCGTAGCTCGCCTCGCCGTCGCGCTCGCGGCTTTCCATCAGCAGGGAGAACATCTGGCCGAACAGCTCGGCCGCGGTGCGGCGCTCGAAGGGAACGATATGCGTGCCGTAGTGATGGCAGGCGAAGAGGCCCCATAGCCGGCCCTCGCGCAGGATCGACACCGACATCGAAGCGCCGACGCCCATGTTCTGCAGATACTCGATGTGGATGGGCGAGACCGAGCGCAACACGCTCATCGACAGGTCGATCGGCTGGCCCGCGGAATCGAGCGCCGGCTCGACCGGCGAGGGCTTGGCGCCGATGTCGGGAATGATGCGCAGCCAGTTGCGCTCGTAGAGGATGCGGGCCTGCTTGGGGATGTCCGACGCGGGATAGTGCAGCCCGAGATAGGACTCGAGGCCGCCGCGCGCCGCCTCGGCAATCACCTCGCCCGAGCCGTCGTGGTCGAAGCGATAGATCATCACCCGGTCGAAGTTGGTCAGCCCGCGCATCTCGCGCGCGGCAACCCGATAGAAGGTGCGAACGTCGGGCGTCTGCTGCAGCCGCGCGATCATGGCGCGGACCAGCGCGCCCGAGTTGATGCTTTGCTCGTCGATGCACGGCTCGCATTCGATCACCACGGAGTCGCCGACCACGTGCACGGCGAGGTCGAAGCGCGAACCATCCGCCAGGATCGGCACCGAAAAGGCCCGCGCCACGGCATTGGTGAACACCGCCGTCTGGAGATGGCCGCGGATGGTATGGATAGCGTCGGGCGTGAAGAACTGGTCGAGCGGCCGTCCGAACAGGAGGTCTGGCTTGACGTCGATCCAGTCGAAGACGTTGCGCGAGGCGCGCGTCACCGTCCAGTCGGCCGTCGCTACGGCGATCAGGAAGCCGAACGGCTGGACCGCCCCGAGTAGATGGATCGGCTCACGGTCGCAATTGGTGAGATCGACGGCTGCGATGGAAGAGTCAGTCATTGGGCGCCACGCTGATGGGCGCCACGCTCGCCGAACAGGGCGAAGGCCGCGCGCGCGCCTGCGACGGCTTCGTCCGGCGCGTCGGTCACCGCAGGCGATCCCTCGAGGCGCGACAGGAAGCTCGACCACAGGTCCCGGCCAGCACCGTGCGAGAGGTAGCGCGTCGCCGCACGCACGCGAGGATCGGGATGGCCGAGCGCCCGCCGCAGCAGCAGCTTGCCGCCGAGGCGAGAGCCTTCCAGCACATAGACGATGCCGAGCTGCCGCGCCTCGCCGTCGACCGACGGCGGGTCGATCTCCCGCGGCGATGCAGCCCCGAGGACCTGCAGATCGGCGACCGCCAGGGACGCGCGCCGGCGCTCCGGCCAATCGGGAACGGTGGTGCGGATGCCGGATCCTTCGAGCGCGCGCTCGAGCGGCAGGAGCACTGCGGCCATGGAAGACAGAAAGTCGACATAACCTCCCGCATCTCCCTCGAAGGAACCGGAAAAGCGTGCGTCCACCGCCGAATGGAGATCGGCCGTGGCAGCACGAAGCATCCGCCGGGCGGAAAACTTCGCAGGAGGGGAAGCGGCTTGCATCGGACTTGGCCAACGCAAAATGCCATACTGGGGTACCATCGGAAGCTAATTTATTTTCGCCGGAACCTTCGATGGGTCCGAGCGTTGGAGGTTTCATGGGTAAGCGCGTCCTCATTGTGGAAGACGATGCGTTCGTCGCCGATCAGCTCGCCGCTCTGGTCGAAGACCATCTCGAATGCGCGCCGATCGTCACGGCGAGCGCCCGCGATGCCCTGTCGTTCGTGGATGTCGATTTCGGATTCCTCGACATCACCGTGAAGGACGGACAGACCTTCGACGTGGCCCAGCAGCTGCTCGACCGCGGTGTTCCCTTCGTGTTTGTCTCGGCGAGCGATCGCTCGCGGCTTCCGGCGCCGCTGGCCGATGCGCCGTTCCTGCGCAAGCCGGTCGCCGCGCCGGCCCTGCTGGCGGCCGCCCGTCCGCACCTGTAGAACGGCGGGACCTTTTCCAGCCCAGGAAGATCCATGCGCATCGTCGCCATCCGCGACATCGTCTCGCCGATCCGTTCCGACATTGCCAACGCCTATATCGATTTCAGCCAGATGACCGCCTCGGTCGTCGCGGTCGTTACGGACGTGCAGGTCGACGGCAAGCCGGTGATCGGTTACGGCTTCAACTCCAACGGCCGCTACGCGCAGCACGGGCTGCTGAACGAACGCTTCATCAAGCGCCTGTCGGAGGCAAAACCCGAGTCCCTGCTAGATGGCGAAGGCCTTCTCGAACCGGCGAAGTGCTGGCGGGCGATGATGGCCAATGAAAAGCCCGGCGGGCACGGCGAGCGCTCGGTCGCCGTCGGCGTGATCGACATGGCCATCTGGGACGCCGTCGCAAAGGCCCGGCGCGTCCCGCTGTGGAAGCTGCTGAGCGATCGCTACAACGGCGGGCAGCACGACGACCGGGCGTGGGTCTATGCGGCCGGCGGCTACTACTACCCCGGCAAGGACCTCACGGCGCTGCAGGACGAGATGAAGCACTATCTCGGCCTCGGCTATTCCTGCGTGAAGATGAAGGTCGGCGGCGTGCCGCTCGCCGAGGACCTGAAACGCATCGAGGCGGTGCTGAAGATCGTCGGCGCCGGCGAGCGGCTGGCCGTCGACGTCAACGGCAAGTTCGACCTCACGACCGCGATCGCCTTCGGCAAGGCGATCCAGGGCTACGGGCTGCGCTGGTACGAGGAGCCGCTCGATCCGCTCGACTATCTCGCCCATGCCGCGCTGGCGACCGAGTATGCCCAGCCGCTGGCGACCGGCGAGAACCTGTTCTCGATGCAGGACGCCCGCAATCTGATCCGCCACGGCGGGCTGCGGCCCGACCGCGACATCCTGCAGTTCGACCCGGCGCTGTCTTACGGCCTGGTCGAGTACCTACGCACGATCGACATGCTGAAAGCCAACGGCTGGTCGCCGCGACGCTGCGTGCCGCACGGCGGCCACCAGTTCGCGCTCAACATCGCCGTCGGCCTGCAATGCGGCGGCAACGAATCCTATCCGCAGGTCTTTGCGCCGTTCGGCGGCTTCGCCGACGATTGCCCGGTGGTCGACGGCCGCGTCGCCCTGCCCGATGCCCCCGGCATCGGCTTCGAACGGAAAGCCGACCTGTGGGCGGTGATGAAGGAAGTCGCCTGAACCTCGGCGTTGTGTGCAGGGCTGGCAAGAAAGTTGAAGTTCACTCGGGCTTGAGCAGGCCCTTCTGCAATAGCTCGGAGACGTTGGCCTCGTCAGCCCTGAGAGCTTCCGTGAACTGATCGGGAGTCGAGGGCCGCACGATCGCGCCGAGCTCGCGCAGGCGCTTGCTGGCGGTCTCGTCCCTCAGCCCGGCGACGACTCCGGCATTCAGCCGCTCCACGATCGGTCCGGGCGTCTCGCGGCGGACGAAGACGCCGGCCGTGGTGCCGCCTTCGAACGGCGTGCAGCCTGCCTCGGCGAGGGTCGGCACGGCGGGCAGGTCGGGGATCTTCTCCAGGCCGAAATTCATCAGCGGCCGCAGCTTGCCCGACTGGATGTGCGGCATCGAGCTGGGGAGCTGGTCGGCGAAGCAGTCGACATTGCCCGCCAGCAGGTCGGCGATGCCCGGCCCCGATCCGCGATAGGGGATGATGTTGAACCTGACCTGCTCGTTGAGCTGAAGGCGCAAGATGGCCACATGATTGGTCGTGCCGTTGCCGGAATGGCCGATCGTCACCGTGCCCGGCCTGGCTTTCGCCTCGGCGAGCAGCGCCTTCATGTCGGCGAAGCGGTCGGGTCGCGCCACCACCAGGGTCGGGGCCGTGGTCAGGATGCTGACCGGCGCCAGCACCTGCAGCATCTGCTGCTTGCCGGCGAAGATCGGCGCGACGTAGGCGACGGTGAAGCTCGACATCACGATCGTGTAGCCGTCGGCCGGCGCGGCCACGGCGGCATCGAGTCCGACCACACCGCCGGCGCCCGGGCGATTGTCGATCAGCACGGTCTGCCCGAGATGGCGGCCCATCGGATCGGCCACGATGCGCGAGGTGACGTCGTAGTTGCCGCCGGGCGCGAAGGGGATCACCCAGCGGATCTGCTTGGAAGGGAAGGCGTCCGCCCGCGCCGATCCGGCGAGCGCCAGCGCACCCGCCGCGAAGAATCCACGTCTGTCGAGCTTCATGTGTCCTACTCCGGTTTCAGCAGACCCGACCGGACCAGCGGCAGGACATTGGCCTCGTCGGACTTCAGCATCTCGGCATACGCCTCGGGCGTCGTCGGCCGCACCATCGCGCCCAGCTCCGCGAGCCGGCCGCGCACGGCGTCGTCCTTCAGGGCGAAGGTCACCGCTCCGTTCAGCTTCGCGACCAGCGGCGCGGGCGTGCCGGCCTTGACGAACAGGCCGGCCGTCGTGCCGCCGTCGAACGGCGCCGCGCCAATGTCCTGCAGGCACGGCACGTCCGGCAGCGACGGCAGCCGCTCGGGAGCGATCGCCAGCAGCGCCTTCAGCCTGCCGCTCCGGATGTGCGGCAGCGAAGTCGAGAGCTGGTCGGTGTAGAGGTCGATATTGCCGCCCATCAGATCATTGAGGCCGGGGCCCGACCCCTTGTACGGGACGATGTTGAACCGGACCCTCTCGGCCGCCTGCAGGCGCAGGATGTCGAGATGGTTGGAGCTGCCGTTGCCGGCGTGGCCGATGGTGATCGTGTCCGGCCGATCCCGCGCCCCGGCCAGCACCGCGCCCATGTCGGCGAAGCGGCCGTCCGGCCGCCCCACGACGACCATCGGCACGGTGGTCAAAACGCTGAGCGGCGTCACGGCCGCGAGCAGGGACGGCTTGCCGGCCATCAGCGGCGCGACGAACAGCACGGTGAAGCTCGCCATCAAGACCGTGTAGCCGTCGGCCGGCGCATTGACCGCGGCATCCGCACCGAGCATGCCGCCGGCGCCGGGCTTGTTGTCCATCACGACAGTCTGGCCCAGCCGACGCCCCATCGCCTCGCCGACGAGGCGCGAGGTGACGTCGTAGTTGCCGGCGGGCGGAAAGGGAATGATCCAGCGGATCGGCCGGGCGGGAAACTCCTGAGCCCGCGCCGGAAGGCCCAGGCTCGCCGCGCCGGCTCCCAGCAGGCTGCGCCTTGCCAATTTCATTCCACCCCTCCCATTTCGTCGCCAGTATCGGTATCAGTGGAAAAGCCCGTCAACGCTCGAAACGAGCGATACACGGGCTGACCGCGGCGCGACAGGACCGACCGGCAGGGAGAAGAGGCGATACCCGAGCACCAGACACCCTTGATCGCCATGATCGCGGCCGGCCTCATGCTGGCCTACGTGTTCGGGCTGCTGGCCCATCGCCTGCGGATCCAGCCGCTGGTCGGCTATCTCGTCGCCGGCATCATCGTCGGCCCGTTCACGCCCGGCTTCACCGCCGACGCAGGCCTCGCCGCCGAGCTGGCCGAGATCGGCATCATCCTGCTGATGTTCGGAGTCGGGCTGCATTTCTCCCTCAAGGACCTGATGTCCGTGGCACGCATCGTCGTACCCGGCACGATCATCCAGATCGTCGTCGCCACGCTGATGGGCGCGGGCCTCGGCCGCCTGCTGGGCTGGTCGTGGCAGGCAGGCCTCGTGTTCGGGCTCGCCCTGTCGGTCGCCAGCACCGTGGTCATGGTCCGCGCCTTCCAGGAACGCCGCCTGCTCGATACCGAGCGTGGCCGCATTGCGGTCGGCTGGCTGGTCGTCGAGGACCTCATCATGGTCCTCACGCTGGTGCTGCTGCCGACCGCCGCGATGATCGCGGCGAACGATGCCGTGCCGCTCAGCCGCATGGTCTTCCGGCTGTTGGTCACGCTCGTGAAGGTCAGCATCTTCGTGGCCGTGATGCTGGTGATCGGTCGCCGCGTCATCCCCTGGCTGATGCACTACACCGCCCATACCGGCTCGCGCGAGCTGTTCCGGCTGGCCGTCTACGCCATCGCCATCGGCGTGGCATTCGGCGCGGCAAAGATGTTCGACGTGTCGTTCGCGCTCGGCGCCTTCTTCGCCGGCATGGTGATGGGCGAAAGCAACCTCAGCCAGCAGGCGACCGAGGAGGCGCTGCCGCTGCGCGACGCCTTCGCGGTGCTGTTCTTCGTATCGGTCGGCATGCTGTTCAATCCGCACGTGTTCGTCGAAGCGCCACTCGCTCTGGCGGCGACCGTCGCGATCATCGTCGTCGGCAAGGCCGCCCTGTCGTGGGCCATCGTGCGCGCCTTCCGGCTATCCAACGGCACCGCCCTCGCCGTCGCCGCCGGCCGTGCCCAGATCGGCGAGTTCTCCTTCATCCTGATCGGTCTCGCCATCGAGATCGAGATGATCCCGCCGCTGGCGCGCGACCTGATCCTGGGTGGCGCCATCATCTCGATCGTGCTGAATCCGCTCGTGTTCGCCTTGCTGACCCGCCGGCCGCATCCCGACGCCAGCCCCGCCGCCGCCGCCGAACCGGCCCAGGCACTGACGCCGACCGCCCTCTCGGACCACGACGTGCTGGTGGGCTACGGACGGGTCGGGTCTCTGGTCGGCACCGCGCTGGCCCGCCAAGGCGGGAAGATGGTCGTGATCGAGACCAGCGAGGACGGGCTGGAAAAGGCGCGCCGCGACGGCGCCGATGTGTTCAGCGGCAACGCCGCCGACCCCCGGATTCTCGCTGCCGCCAATCTCAAGCAGGCGCGCCGGCTGTTCGTCACCATCCCCGAGGCCTTCGAAGCCGGCCAGGTGGTCGAGCAGGCGCGCAAGACCAATCCGTCGATCGACATCCTGGCCCGCGCCCATTCCGACGCCGCCGTCACGCATCTGGAAGGGCTCGGCGCCAGCCTCGTCGTGCTCGGCGAGCGCGAGATCGCCGAGCGCATGCTGGAGCGCGCCGCGGGGACGTGACGCCGTTGCGGACCGTCGAACGGGCATTCATACGTCGCCCAGCTCCAGCCTCATTCACGGGCGTCAATCCACCGACTCCCGGGAGAATCGAATGGTAACGCGTCGCACTGCCTTCCGGATCGCCGCCTTCGCCGCCTGCGCCATCGCGACGAACGGTCCCTTGCACGCCGAACCAGCACCGCTGGCGCTGAAGGGCTACGATCCGGTCGCCTATTTCACCGATGCCAGGCCGATGCCCGGCCTGGAGCAGTTCGAGCTGCTGTGGGACGGCCAGCGCTATCGCTTCGCCAACGCCCTACACCGCGAGATGTTCAAGGCCAGCCCCGACAAGTACGCGCCGCAGTTCGGCGGGCTGTGCGCCATGAACCTGTCGAACGGCGTGAAGCGGGAATCGGACCCGCACAACTGGGTGATCTCGAACGGCAATCTCTACGTCTTCGCCGGTGAGCGCGGGATGCAGAACTTCACCAAAGCGCCGCAGGAGACCGCCATCAGGGCCGCCGAGCACCTGCAGGCCATGAAGGCGTCGGCGACGCAATAGAGCCGGACTACTTCAGCCCGGCCTTGCGCAGGCTTTCCTGGATGCGCCTCTTCAGCGCCGGATCCTGGAAGCGTGTGCCGAAGCCGGCGAGGTCGAGATAGGGATCCTTGCTCCGGCCGGATTCGAGGGCCTCTCTGGCGTCGTCGGCCCGGCCAAGCTCGGCATAGGCGCCGGCGAGCGGGAAATCGAGCGTGGCATAGCCGGGGTAGCGCACCCGCCCCGCCTCCAGCACCTTCACCGCATCGCCGTAGCGGCCCTTCAGCATGTAAGCGATGCCGAGATTGAGCGCCGGCTCGGGCCCGAGATTGCCGTTCAGCCGGCCCGCCAGCTCGCCCGCGGCGATCGCTTCGTCGATCTGCCCGGTCCACAGCAGCACCGCAGCCCGCGTGGCCACCACCTCGGCGTCGCTGGGATTGATCTGCAGGGCGCGCTCGGATTCGGCCAGGCCGAGATCGTACTTCTGCTGCAGCGTGTAAGCGCGAGCCAGCACGCCGTGGGCCAGCACGCTGTCCGGATCGGTCTCGAGGGCCTTCTGCGCCAGGCGGATGGCCGCGTCGACATCCTGCTGCGCGAACTCCGACCAGCCGTAGGTCGCGCGCTGGAAGATCGCCTCGGCAAGCTCGGCCTGCGCGTCGGCGTAGCCCGGCGCCATCATCGTCACCCGCTCGAGCAGCTCTCGCGCCATGCGGTTGCCCGACCGCGTCACCTCGTTCGCCTGCGCGCGGGCACGCAGCAGCAGGTCGTAGGCATCCAGGTTGGCCGTCGGCTTGCGCAGGCTCTGCGCCAGGGCGATCTGCTGCAGGTTGGTCGCCAGCGTGCCGGCAACCCGGCGGGCGATGCGCTCCTGGACCTCGAAGATGTCGGTGAGCTGGTCGTCATACTGCTCGGCCCACAGCTGGGTGCCGTTGGCGGCGTCGGTGAGCTGGACCGTAACCCGCACCCGCTCGCCCATGCGGCGAACGCTGCCCGATACCAGGAAGCGGGCATTGAGCGCCCTTCCCAGCTCCATCGGCGCGAGCTGCTTGTTTCGGTAAGGCAACACCGCGCCGTAGGCCAGCACGGTAAGCGGCCGAAAGCGACCGAGCGCGCGGGTGATGTCCTCGGTCAGTCCGTCGGCGAAGTAGTCCTGGGCGGGATCGCCGCTCTGGTTGGTGAATAGCAGGACCGCGACCGAGAGAGCGCTTTCCGTTCCGGTGCCGGCCGCGCTGCCGAACGGCAGATCGAGCCGCGGCGCGAGCAGCAGCGCGCCGCCTGCGGCGATCAGCAGCGCCAGCGCGGCAAAGCCTGCCGCGATCCAGCGCCGCCGTCCCGGCCGGAGCGCGGCGCCGTCCTCCACCGCGTAAGCCTGCACCGGCCGATCGATGTTCTTCAAGGTCCGCGCGCCGAGATCGCGGAACGGCAGCGGGAGCTTGTCGCGCACCTGGTCGTGGACACTGGCCGACAGCACGATCGAGCCCGGCGCGGCGATCGCCTGCAGGCGAGCCGCCACGTTCACTGTGTCGCCGAACACGTCCTCGTCGGCCAGGATCACGTCGCCGAGATGCAGGCCGATGCGGAAGGTCTGGCGGCGGCCGGCCGGCAGGTCGGCATTGCGCTCGGCCATGCCGCGCTGCAGCTCGACCGCCGAGCGCATCGCCTCGACGGCGCTGCCGAACTCGACCATCACGCCGTCGCCGACCGTCTTGACGATCCGGCCATGGAAGCGCGCCATCACCGGCGCGACCAGCTCGGCAAGATGCGCCCGTAGATCGACGAGCGTCTGCTCCTCGTCGGCGCGCATCATCCGGCTATATCCCGCCACGTCCGCGAACAGGATGGTGGCGAGACGGCGGGTGCCTGGCTCGGTCGCGGCGATCGGCCTTGTCCTTGCTAGAGGTAGACTGCCTTCATCTGCGCTTCGGCATAGCGGGTGCCGGCCGCCGCGCCGGGCGGGATCGCGGCGGAGAGGCTGGCCGCCTCGTCGGCCGAGAGGCCGACATCGAGAGCGCCGACATTCTCGTCGACCCGCGCGGCACGCTTGGTGCCCGGGATCGGCACGATGTCCGACCCCTGCGCCAGCAGCCAGGCGAGCGCGACCTGACCTGGTGTGTAGCCCTTGTCCTTCGCCATCGCCTCCACCCGTGCGACGAGCGCTAGGTTGCGTGCGAGGTTTTCGGCGGCGAAGCGCGGGTGCCGGCCGCGGCCGTCCCCTTCGGGGATGTCGGACGCCCGCTTGACGGCGCCGGTCAACAGGCTGCGGCCGAGCGGGGAATAAGCGACGTACGCGATGCCGAGCGCCCGCGTCGTCGCGAGCGTCGCTTCGGCGTCCTGGCGGTAGAGCAGCGAATATTCGCTCTGCACCGCGGCAATCGGATGCGTGGCATGGGCGCGCCGGATGGTCTCCGGCCGGGCCTCGCTCAGACCCAGCGCCCGCACCTTGCCCGCCTTGACCAGCTCGCCCATCGCGCCGACCGTCTCCTCGATCGGCACCGAGGGATCGACGCGATGCTGGTAGTAGAGGTCAATCACCTCGACGCCGAGGCGCTTCAGGCTGGCCTCGCATGCCGCCTTCACGTAGGCCGGGCTGCCGTCGACGCCGTTGGCGCCGCCGGGCCGCTGCGTCTGGCCGAACTTGGTGGCGAGCACGACCTTGTCGCGCAGGCCGCCGGCCAGCGCCTTGCCGAGCAAGGTCTCGTTGTGGCCCCAGCCGTACATGTCGGAGCTGTCGAGGAAGTTCACGCCGCGATCGATCGCGTGATGGATGACGCGGATACCCTCGTCATCGTCGCTCTTTCCGTAGGCGCCGGACAGCGACATGCAGCCGAGCCCGATCGGGAAGACTTCGAGGCCGCTGCCGCCGAGGCGGCGTGACGCTCTTGTGTCAGGGACGGTCATCGGGGCCTCTCCAGCTCAGGCGGTGCAAGCGCCTTCATACGCCGCACGCGAGCGCGTTGACACTACAAGCCGCGAACGGCACCTTGTCCTGAATAAACGATCATTGACGAGGACGCGATCATGACGGCGATCAAGCTCGGGCGGCGCCATTTCACGGCGGGAGCGATCGCCGCCACCGCATCGAGCGGTCTTCCCGCGCTGGCGCAGGGCGAGCCCATCAAGGTCGGCGTCATCGTTCCCTTGTCCGGTCCGGCCGGGCCCAATGGCCAGGGCGTCGCTCATGCCGTCTCGATCATGGCCGAAGCGATCAATGCCAAAGGCGGCGTGCTCGGCCGCAAGATCGTGGTGATCGCCAAGGACGACGAGAGCACGCCCGCGGTCGGCGTGACGCGCGCCAACGAGATGGTAGCCGAGAAGGTCGCGCTGGTGATCGAGGGCTGGAACAGCCCGGTGACGCTGGCCATGCAGCCGGTGCTGGCGCGCGCCGACATCCTCGACATCACCGCGGTGTCGAAGGCCGATCCGATCCTCGCCGGCACCGCGAATCCTTTCGCCATCCGCATCAACAGCTCGAACGGCCAGGACGGCGCGGTGATCGCCGACATCCTCGCCAACCATCTCGGCGCCAAGCGCATCGGCTTCCTGTCGCAGAACGACGCCTACGGCAACGGCGCGCAGGCCGTGATCGAGGCCGAGCTGAAGAAGATCGGCAAGCCGTTCGAGAAGGTCGTCGTCGAGCAGTTCCCGTTCAAGCAGACCGACTTCCGCGTCAGCCTGGCCAACGTCAAGCAGGCCAAGCCCGACGCCGTGGTGGCCATCAACGCCGCCGAGTCGTCCGGCATGCCGGCGCTGATCCAGCAGTATCGCCAGGCCGGCATCGAGGGCACCTTCGTCGGCGCGGTCGGCACCATCCTGCCCACCGTCTTCCGGATCGCCGCCGAAGCGATGACCGGCGTCGTTTCCGCCGACATCTACTTCCCCGACCTGCCGCCGTTCGACGGCATCAAGGAGAACCTCGATTTCATCGCCGCCTTCAAGAAGGCGCACGACCGGGTGCCCGACAAGGGCGACGCGCTCGGCGCGCAGGCGCTGATGTGCTGGGCAAGCGCCGCCAACGCGACCAAGAGCCTCGACCGCAAGACCGTGGCTGGCGCGATCCGCGGCCAGACGATCAAGGGCACCATCTTCGGGGACATGACGTTCGAGGCCAACGGCCAGGCGCAGCACAAGGCGACCCTGTTCAAGGTCGTCGATGGCAAGACCGCCAAGCTCGAGCTGCTGAAGTAGCTTGGCGCTCCTTCGCGTCGAGAAGCTGACCGTCCGCTACGGGGCGCTCACCGCGCTCGCCGACATGTCGTGGCAGGTCGAGGCAGGCGAGATCCTGGGCATCATCGGTCCGAACGGCGCCGGCAAGAGCTCGTGCTTCGCCGCCGTCACCCATGCCGTGCGGCGCGACGGCGCGGTGTGGCTCGCGGACGAGGACGTGACCGCCCTGCCGACGCACGTGCTGGCACGGCGCGGCTTGCGCCGCACCTTCCAGCAGAACGCCTTCTTCGGCGAGCTGACGCTGCTGGAGAACGCCATGGCCGCGATGCTGCGCGAGCATTCGACCGCGTTGCCGCGTTCGATCGCGCTGCCCTGGCAGGAGCGCGCCACGCGCCGGCGTGCCGAGGCGGCCGCCGCCGAGCTGCTGACCTCCTTCGGCATCGGCCCGGACGATCACGGCAAGCGGCCGGGCGACATCGCCTACGGCACGCAGCGGCTGCTGTCGGTCGTGCTGGCCTACGGGTCGGGGGCGCGCGCCCTGCTGATCGACGAGCCGGCGGCCGGCACCGGCGGCACCGACATGCAACGGCTCGCCGACCTGCTGGTCGAGCTGCGCCGCCGCGGCGTCGCCGTCGTGGTGATCGAGCATCACATGGACCTGATCATGGCGATCGCCGATCGCATCGTGGTGATCGACCAGGGCCGCAAGCTCGCCGAAGGCACGCCGGCGGAAGTGCAGCGCAACGCCGCCGTGCTCGAAGCCTATCTCGGACGGGCGGCATGACGAACGCGCTCGAAGCCCAGGGCATCAGCGTGCGCTACGGCGGCAACCTCGCCGTCGACGGCGTCGATGTCGTCGTGCCGGCCGGCCGGATGATCGGCATGGTCGGCGCCAACGGCGCGGGCAAAAGCACGCTGATCAACGCCCTGGCCGGCTGGTCGCGCGGCACGCCGCAGGTGCGCGGCACGGTGCGGCTCGCCGGCGAGAGCATGGACGGGCTGCCGCCGCATCGCCGCGCCGCGCGCGGGCTGGTGCTGGTGCCGGAGGGCAAGGGCATCTTCGCCGATCTCACCGTCACCGAGAATCTCGCGCTGGTGAAGCCACCCTCCGACACGACCGGCCGGCATCTCTTCACGATGGAGGAGATCCACGAGCTGTTCCCGCGGCTGGCCGAACGGCGCCAGCACAAGGGCGGCATGCTGTCGGGCGGCGAGCGGCAGATGGTGGCGGTGAGCCGCGCGTTGCGCGCCGCGCCGAAGGTGCTGCTGCTCGACGAGCCGTCGGCCGGGTTGGCGCCGCGGCTGGTCTACGAGCTGCTCGACACGATGCGCAAGCTGGTCGATCGCGGCCTGTCGCTGCTGCTGGTCGAGCAGAACGTGCGTGCGACGCTCGAGCTGGTCGACGAGCTCTACCTGCTGGAACGCGGCAAGGTCGTGGCCAAGGGGCCGGCGGCGGCGATGAAGGACGATCCGCGCATCCTGGATGCCTATCTCGGAGCCCTGAGCGCATGAACCTGGCGCAGCAGCTCATCAACGGACTGGTGCTCGGCTCGGGCTATGCGCTGATCGCGATCGGCTGGACGGTGCTGCTGGGCGCCGCGCGGCTGGTGAATTTCGCCCACGGCCAGCTCTACATGCTGGCCGCCTTCATCGCCTGGGCGGCGATGGCCCATCTCGGCGTCAACTATTTCGTGGCCGTGCCGATCGCGGTGCTGGCGCTCGGCCTGCTCGGCATCGTGCTGCAGGGCATGATGCTGCGGCTGGTCATGCAGCAGAACCTGACCAGCCTGATGATCGTGACGCTGGGCTTCGGCTATCTCTTCCAGGGCGGCGCGGCGCGGCTGTTCGGCGGAAATCCCGAGCGCTTCATCAGCCCGCTGCAGACCAGCGAGATCCGCTTCGGCGACATCTGGTTCACCTGGCAGGACGTGCTGACCCTGGTCTGCACCCTGCTGCTGTTCGGCGCGCTCTGGCTGGTGCTCAATCGCACCCGGCTCGGCGCGCTGGTGCGCTCGGTCGCGGAGGACCCGAAGCTGGCACAGCTCTTCGGCATCAATGCCACGCTGGTCTATATCGGCGTCTTCGTCTTCGAATGCGCGGCCGTGGCGCTGGGCGCCGGGCTGGTCGCGCCGCGCAGCCCGATCCTCACCAGCATGGGCTTCGACGAGGTGATCCTGACCTTCGTGGTCGTGGTGCTGGGCGGCATCGGCAGCGTCGTCGGCAGCCTGGTCGCGGGCTTCGGCCTCGGCCTGTTCACCGCCCTGTTCGGCGCCCTGGTCTCACCGGCCTATACCACGGCGGCCGCCTTCGCCCTGCTGCTCGTCGTGCTGGTCGCGCGGCCGCGCGGGCTCGGTGCGCGGTGAGGGGGGACGCGAGCTTGTTCAATTGCCTCGAAACGCTGGGAGCGCGGCTCTCCAGAGCCGCTCATGGGACGCCGAAAAGCGAAGAAAGAGCGGCTCTGGAGAGCCGCGCTCCCAGCGATCGTCCACACGCTCCGAGGGCGGCACGATGAAGGCGCTGGCCACTCCCGCCGCGCTGATCCTCGCGGCGCTCGCCTACTTCGTGCCGTCGGTCGCCGGCGGCGCGCCGGTCGTGTACGCCGCCTGCACCAGCATCGCGATCCTCGCGGTGATGGCCTACGGCGCCGACCTGATCCTGTCCTATCTCGGCGAGGTCAGCCTGGGCCACACCATCTTCTGGGCGGCCGGCGGCTATGCCGCGTCGATGCTGGCGGTCAATGCCGGCTGGAACGGCTGGCAGACGGCAGGCGCGGCGATCGTGGTCTCGCTGGTCCTCGCCGCCGCACTCGGCCTCGCCACCCTGCGCACCCGCGAGTTCGTGTTCTCGCTCGTGACCTACGCCGCCGCCGTGGTCGCCATGGAGGTCGCCTTCAACTGGCCCTTCCTCGGCGGTTCGGACGGCATCGTCGGCGTCCCGCCGCTCGAGCTGACCTTGTTCGGCCACGGTATCAACGGTGCGGGCGACGCCGCCCTCTGGCCGGTCGCCTGGGCGCTGCTGATGCTGACCCTGCTGTTCATCGAGCGCTTCCGCCAGTCGCGGCTCGGCACCTCGGCGCTGATGGTGCAGATGAATCCCGACCTCGCGCAGGCGCTGGGCGTCGACGCGCGCGCGGTGCGCTTCCTCGTTTTCGTGACCTCGGCGCCGATCTCGGCGCTGGCCGGCTGGCTCTACGCCTACCAGCGCGCCTATGTCGGTCCGGACATGTTCGAGAGCTACTTCCTGGTGCTGATGCTGACCGCCATCGTCGTGGTCGGCCGGCGCCTGCTGCTCGGGCCGCTGATCGGCACCGCCCTGATCATCGTGCAGCAGACCTTCTTCTCGATCGGCGGCGACGGCGACAAGATCGTGCTCGGCGCGGTGCTGGCCGCTATCCTGCTGCTGTGGCCAAAGGGCCTGATCGGGCTATGGGACGTCCTGCGAAGGCCGCCAGCGAGCGCTCGATCGCCGACCGCTCCAGCCCGTCGACAATAAACACCAGCCGCGAATGGCGGTCTTCGTCGGGCCACGCCGCCATGTGAATTGGCGGATGGACGAGATGCTGCACGCCGTGCACGGCGACCGGCGTGTCCGAGCCCTCGATGTTCAGGATGCCCTTCACCCGCAGCACCTTCTCGCCATGGCGATGAAGCAGCATCGTCAGCCAGACGCCGAACATGGTCCAGTCGAGCGCGCCCTCGAACGCCAGGACGAACGAGTGGACCGCTCCATGCGACGCCTCCGGGTCGGCCGGGAAGGCACGCAAGGGCGAATGGGCGCCGTCGTCGAACAGCAGCGCCGCGGCGACCGGCTGCTCGGCGGCGCGCAGCAGCGGGGCGTCGGGATTGAGGCCCTGCAGCTCGGCGACCAGCGCCTCGCAGTCCGGCGCCAGGTCGGTCTTGGTCAGCACCAGCCGGTCGGCCACCGCGACCTGCTTGAGGCTCTCCGGCCGGCCGAGACCGTTCACGGCATCGACCGTGGTGACCACGTTGCCGAGGCGGAAATGGTGGCGCAGCACCGGGTCGGCCTGCACGGTCGACAGGATCGGGAACGGATCGGCCAGGCCCGAGCTCTCGACCACGAGCCGCCGGAACGCCGGCACCACGCCGCGCTCGCGCTTGGAATGCAGGTCCTTGATCGCGGCCGACAGCTCGCCGCGGATGGTGCAGCAGAGGCAGCCCGATTGCAGCAGCACCATCGTCTCGTCGATCCGCTCGAGCAGGTGATGGTCGAGCCCGACCTCGCCGAACTCGTTGATCAGCACGGCGGTGTCGGCGAGCGCCGGATCGGCCAGCAGGCGCTGCAGCAGGGTCGTCTTGCCCGATCCCAGGAAGCCGGTGATCAGGTTGACCGGCGTGACGTCAGCCACCCGCCGCCTCCAGCCGCTCGATCAGGCGCGGATCGAGCGGGTCGCACGGCCGGCCGGTCAGCGTCTCGGCCGCCGCCCAGAGATGAGTGAGATTGTCGACGAGGCAGCTCTTGCCGGTGAGGGTAGAGAGCACGAACGACGAGGCCTGCCAGTCCGACAGGGTGAGGCCATAGAACGACAGCACCTTCTGCGCGCACGCCACCCGATTGATGCGTTCCCGCCGCCGCTGCAGCGAATCGACGTTGCGCGTGAAGACGCCGGGCCGCGCGGCCGCATCGGTCCAGTCACCGCCGCCATCCAGCACGCCGCAAAGCGCGCACATCAGTCGCCGTCCCGAGCGCTCGCCGGCCGTCGTCCCGAGCGAAGCCGAGGGACCTCCTCAATGGCGGCCGCCGATGAGGAAGTCCCTCCACTCCGCTTCGCTCCGGTCGGGACGAAGGTGGTGGTTGGCATCACGTCTTCCTCGGCGACCGCTTGGCGAAGTCGTCGGCCATCTCGTTCATGGTGACGAACTTCACGCCGGGATGGCC
>CAMFJT010000093.1 GCA_945957125.1 uncultured Rhodospirillales bacterium
GTTCTTTCTTCCGCGGGGGGCGCGCCACTCCAGTGGCGCGTCTTCCTCGCCGTTGCAGCACCCCATGACGCGCCACTCCAGTGGCGCGCCCCCGGCGCAAGACGCCTTTGAAGCAAAAGTTCACATTGGCCTGCTCGCGCAGGCGTGGGACACCCTTCCTCTCAAAACGGCGCGATGCACTCTTCCGGCAGCTTGAAGCCGCCCGCCACGTCGACGACGGCGAGGCGCTCGATCACCGCGAAGGTCGCGCCCGACTGGCGCGGGCAGTCGCGCGCCAGTCCCTTCCTGACCATGTCCTCCGCCAGGTCGCGGCCGCGCGCGACGCGGCATTGCGCGGCCTGGATTCCGCCGCGGAAAAAATTCTTGCGGGGCGCGCAGATCACGATCTGGCTGGCGATCAGCCCCGCCAGCCCCTGCATGGCGGTGTAGCCGCCGAATTCGCTCATCGTGGGGGCGGCGATGCCCCACAGGCGGAAGGTCGTCTGGTTGACCCGCAATGTGTCGCCGCTCAGCACCTGTGCCCGGCCCGCGATCTCGTTGGGATTGACGATGAGCGGCTCGGTGACCTTGGGCGGCGGCGGCTCCTCCGGATGATCCGGAACCGGCTTCTTGATGTTGAGATCGGGCGCGAAGATCGCCGGCGACTGCGCCCGGCCGGCCGGCGGCCCGGCGACGGTCGCGCACAGCGCGATCAGCAGCAGCGAAGTCCAGCGTAAGCGCGGCATCTCAAACTCCGGCAAGGTGCCTGATCCAGGGGCTGACGTGCGGATGGAGCAACCAGCAGAACGGTAGCGTCACCGCCAGCGTTCCCGCCAGCCACAGCCGGTCTCTCCCGCCAATCGAGGGCCATGCCCAGGGATTGCCGGTGAGCGCCAGCCCGAGCGCGCCGACGGCGAAGCCGCCTGAAACATCGATCCAGTCGTGCTCCGTCAAGGCCATGCGCGAGATTCCCTCCGCCAGGGCGATGGCGGCAAGTATCGCAAGCACGAGGAACGGCCGCCACGGCAACGCGGGCAATTCCTGCCGGACGAGCACCAGCGCCAAGCCGCCGTAGAACGTGACCGCCAGAGCCACATGGCCGCTCGGGAAATGCGGTCGCTCCGGACCCAGCGCCATCGACCACTTCAGGGCGAGGACCACGCCGAGCCCGAGGACGATGCCGCTGCCCCAGCAGGCAGCCACGCGCCAATGGCCCCGCAGCGCCAGCACCGCGAGCGCCAGGACGATCAGCGACGCGGCGAAGCCGATTTCGGCCGACAGGCTGAGGAGCCTGAGCGTCGGACAGTCCGACGCAGGAGCCGGAAATGGAGTACAAGACATGCAGCCGCCCGGTCGTCGCCACCGAGGGGCAGCGAACGCAGGCGACGCTACTATGCCGGCTGCAGGAAGTGTGCGTTCATTTGCGCACTTCTGGGCGCCCCGCGAGGAGGCCGCCATAGACCGCCAGGGTCGCGTCGACCATGCGCTGGCGCCCATCCACCGCGCCCATCGACTCGCGGGCTGCTCGGCCCATCGCGGCGAGCCGTGACGGGTCGCCGGTCAGGGAGGCGAGAGCCTTGGCGAAAGCCTCCGGCGCGTCCGGCGGCACGATGAGCCCGCCGACGCCGTCGGCGATGGCCTCGCGGCTGCCGCCCACGTCGGTCGTCAGCACGGCGACGCCATGGCTGGCCGCTTCCAGCACCGCGTAGCTGAAGCCTTCGTAGCGGCTGGGTTGGGCGAACAGGTCGAACGCCGGATAGCGCGGCAGCGCATCGACCGCGCCGAGCCAGGTGACCTGCGGGGCGCAGCCCAGGCTCTCGGCCTGCTGGCGGGCCGCCGCCCCCTCCTCGCCCTCGCCGATCACCAGCAGCCGCGCCTTGGGGTTGGCGCGCGCGACGGGCGCGAAGGCGGCGATCAGAACGTCGATCGCCTTCTGCGGGCTGAGCCGGCCGACGAAGCCGATGACCAGCGCGTCCTCGGGCAGCCCCAGCGCCGCCCGTGCCGCCTGCCGCGTCGGACCGGTGGCCGGCGCCACGCCGTTGGGGATCACGACGAGCTTCTCCCGCGGGATTCCGAGGGTCACGATATGCTCGCACTCGGCGGACGAAACCGCGACGATCCGGTCGGTCAGCCACGCCAGCATCCTCTCGCCCGCCCCGTAGACCAGTCGCTTGGCGCCGCCCAGCGTCGGATCCTGGGTCGAGATGGCGTGCGGGGTGTAGACGACGGCGCTGCCGCTGCCGATCCCCGCGAGGCGGGCGATCATGCCGCCCTTCGACGAGTGCCCGTGGATCACATCATACGGCCCGCCCTGCGCCACGAGCCGGCGCGCCTGCAGCGTCGGGGCGAGGTCCCAGGGGCCGGGTGCGCGGCGCATCTCGACCGAATGGAAACGCACGTCCTTCAATCGGGCCCGGCCGTTGCGGAACAGATCGTCCTCGCGCAGCGGCGAATAGATCACTGCGATCGAATGGCCCGCGCGCGACATGCCGTCCGCCAGGTCCAGCACGTGGCGCGCCACGCCGGTCGACGCCGCTTCGAGGATATGGAGGATTCGCATCGGCCGCCCCGGCCGCAGATCGCTCATGCGAGCCGCCTTCCCAATTGCGCCATGAGTTGTCCCAGGACCAGCCAGCCGACGATGACGTAGACGCCGAAGAAGGCCGGCGTGAAGACGAAGGCGTCGATCATCTGCAGCATGAGGAAGCCGGTCCAGACCACCGCCTCGGGAACCGGGCGCTCCGCGACGGGCGCCTCGAGCGATTCCGATATCCAGCGTAGCACACGGCCGACCAGCAGGCCGTAGATAAAGCCGCCGATCAGCAGGCCCGGCAGGCCGAAATTCACGTACATCTCGCCGAAGATGGGCGGACGCAGGCCGCTGTGATGCAGGGGATCGAGGCCGGCGAGCAAGGGACTCACGCGGCCGAACGCATAGGTCTCGCGGAACGGCATCAGGTAGGCGGGAATGAAGGAGAGGTAGCCGGCAATGTACGTCTTGCCGCCCAGCCATTGACCGTCGTCGAGCCCGCTCAGGATCCAGGCGAAGTCGCGCATGTCGGTCAGCTCGTTGCCGAAGAAGAAGGTGCCGAGCCCGCCGCCGGACGTGCCGGTATCGCCGCGCAGCAACGTGGTGGCGACCGCCGCCGACGCCAGCGCCAGGGCGCCGCCGGCTACCACCAACAGGTTGCGGAAGCGGCGCGGCATGGCGAGGATCACCCCGACCTGGATCAGCGTCAGGATCGCCACCGTGCGGTTGCCGCCGATGACCCCCAGCAGCGTGACGCCGATGCCCATCACCAGGACGCCGGGGCGCCGCCAGCCGGCGCCATAGACCACCAGCCCGGCGGCACAGAGCGGCACGATCTGGCTCCAGAGATTGTAGAACGGGCGCAGCTCCGGCCTCTCGAAGACAAGCGAGCGGGCGACGAACGGCTTGAAACCGAGGGCGAACAGCAGCCCCGTCAGGCCCAGCACGATGCCGATGGAGACGGCCGCCGCGCCGCTACCGCACCAGCCCTGGACGACGCAGCGATAGACGAGGCTGCACAGCACCGGCGGCCGCGACAGCATCGCCGCCCCCAGGGCCAGCCCGCACAGCATCGCCACGACACCGCCGGCCGTGAGGTAGAGCGCGAGATCGAGGTGGTCGAGGATGCGGTCGAAGAACTGGCCGGTCGCCACGATGTTGTTGTCCGACCAGGCGAACGGATAGAGCACCACGATCTTGAGGAAGTACTGGAAGCCGAACAGGTAGCCCGCGAAGGACAGCGCGCCCCAGCGACGATAGTCCAGGCACCAGAAGACGATGAAGCCGATCGCGCCGGTGGCGAGGATCAGCCAGTTCAGCGTGCCGATACGCTCGAAAGGCAGCCAGGGTGCGTCGTACATCGGCGGCCCGCCCGCTCAGTGCGGCCGGCGCCCGGCCAGCGGATAGCGCGCCGCCAGGACGACGTAGAGGAGGGCGCCGGCCACGTAGGCCGCGGCGTAGAGCATCGCGAAGCCGAGCAGGCTGAGATGCAGCAGCCAATCGAGCGCGGCCACCGCGGTCATGAGCAGCGCCATGCCGGTCGCCAGATGGCCGATCGGCTTGAAGAAGCCGGTATGGACGAGGACGAAATTCGATACCGTCTGAATGAGGTTAGCGAACACCAGCACGATGAGCAGGTAGTTGAAGGCCGGCGGGACCTGCGCGGCTTTGCCCAGCAGGATGCCGAACATCAGCTCGCCCGCGAACGCCAGGATCAGGCCGAGGCAGATTGCCGGCACCAGGCCCGCCACCAGAGCCTGCAAGGTATGGCGGCGCAGGCCGGCGGTGTCGCCGGCGGCGAACGCCCGGGTCTGCGCCGGCACCAGCAGGTCGCACGCCGCCGAGAAGACGACAGTGGCGCCACGGAAGACCTTGAAGACGGTATCGAAGATGATGGTCGGACCGCCCAGCCCATGCAGCGCCGGCACGAGCAGCGAGGGGAAGGTGTAGATGTACATCTCGCCGAGCGCGTAGCTGCCGCTGCTCAGCAGCGCCGCGCGATGGCGCCGGAAGAACGCCGCCGAGGTCGCCGCCATCCGCCCCGCCTCCCACCGGACAAGGCCGAGGCGGCCCAGGCGCGCGAGCAGGACGGCAAACAGCACGGCCCACAGGAGATTGCTCCACAGGATGAACGACAGGAACGAGATCGGCAGGAAGAGGCAGAAGAACAGGCCGATATGGCCGACCCGTCGGATCGCATCGAGCGATTCGAAGAAGATGAACTGGTCGCCCGCGACGCTGACGTTGCGCAGCACGAACCATACGAGGTTGAGCGCGGTGTAGGTGAAGAGCAACGCCTCGTGGGTCGCCTCGAGCGATCCCCGGCGGGTTCCCACGGCGACGATGGCGAAGCAGAGCAGCGCCCCCAGCCCGACGAGAAGGGCATAGATCGACGCGATGCCCGCCGCCTGGCCGGGCAGCGCTTCGTCCGCCGAGCCGCGCCCGAGGCGACCCTTGAGGAAGGCCTCGCGCATATGGATAAACAGCACCTTCGCGACGCCGAGATCGAACAGCCACAGCGACAGGCCGAGGCTGGCGATGACGATGTAGATGGAGAACTGCTCGGGGCTGAGCACGCGGGCGAAGACGTAGGTCTGCACGAAGCCGCTGGCCAGCGCGCCGCCGGCAGTCGCAGCCCGCAGCACCGCATAGACCGGGATGCCCTTGCCGAGCGAGAGATTCACGCCGCTTCCCTGCAGAGATCGAGGAGGATCGCCGCCGTGTTCTTCCAGGTGAAGCGCGCCGCGTGCGCGCGGCCGCGCTCCGACAGGCGGCGGCGCAGCGCGTCGTCCTGCGCGAGCCGGGTCAGAATTCCGGCGAGCCCGTCCACGTCGTCCATGCCGGTGACGAGCACGGCCTCGCTGTTGCCGGCGATCTCCAGCAGGGCGGCCTGGTCGCTGATCACCACCGGGCAGCCGCAGGTCATCGCCTCCAGCGGCGGCAGGCCGAAGCCTTCGTAGCGCGAGGGATAGACCAGCGCGAGCGCGTGCTCGTACAGCGCGCGCAGCTCGCCGTCGGAGACATGGCCGACATAGTGGATCACCTCCGAGGCGAAGCTGCGATCGTCGGCCTCGCGGTGCACGCGGCGCTCGCGCGCGCCGGTCATCACCAGATGAACGTCGCGGCCAAGCCCGGCCCGCTCGAAGGCGGCCGCGACGAGCTCGGTGTTCTTGTTGCGGCTGCCGACGCCGACGGCGAGGAAGAAGCGCCGGCCGTCGAGACCGTTCTTCTGCAGCACGCCGAGGTCGGCGGGCTGGCGCAGGACGTGCTCGCCGCCCTCGGCGCAGATCGCCATCCGCTTGCCGGGAATACCGTACCATTCGGTGATCTCCCGGCGGGAGAATTCGGAGATGGTGACCAGCCGCGCCGCGACGACGCCCAGCACCGGCACCAGCACGCGATAGGTCAGGCGGAAGGCGCGGGAGAAGGCCTGCGGCATGACGCGCGGCGTGGCGTCGTGCACGACCACGACCTGGCGATGCTTGAGCACCGGACCGAGATTGCAGAGATTCAGCAGCACGCCGCCCAGCGCCAGGCGCGGCAGGTCGAGCTGCTCCCAGCCGTAGCCGCCGCCGAACAGGCCGGCCTTGCGCACCGCGATGTGCTCGAACGACGGCACCGTGGCGCCGCTCGGCGCGAGCAGCGTGACTTCCAGGCCGCGCCCCGCCTCGGTGGCGAGCAGGCCGTCGATCGCCCGGACGGTTTCCAGCGCCATGCGCTGGACGCCCGTCTGCCGTTGCGTGAAGAAGCGGCCGTTGATGAAGATCCGCGTCATCGGCCGCTCCCGCGCCGCCCGATCACGAGTTGCCGGACGAGGGGAACAGCATGGCCGGCAGGGTCATGAACAGGATCTTCATGTCGAGCCGCCACGACCAGTGGGAGATGTAGTAGAAGTCGAATTCCACGCGCTTGCGCAGCTTCTCCTCGGTATCGGTCTCGCCGCGCCAGCCGTTGATCTGCGCCCAGCCGGTCATGCCCGGCTTGACGCGATAGCGCAGCGAGTAGTTGGGCACCACCTCGCCGTAGAGCTTGCCGTCGGCCTTCGCCATGATGGCGTGCGGCCTGGGCCCGACCAGCGACATGTCGCCTTTCAGCACGTTGATGATCTGGGGCAGCTCGTCGATCGAGTACTTGCGGATGATGCGGCCGACCCGCGTCACGCGCGAATCGCCCTTGGTCACCAGCGTGTCGGCGTTGGTGTCCGCCTTCGCGGTATGGAGCGAGCGGAACTTGTAGATGCTGAACAGCCGGCCGAACTGGCCGCGCCGCGGCTGGCGGAAGATCACCGACCCGGGGCTGTCGAGCTTGATGGCGATCGCCGTGCCGATCAGGATCGGCGTCAGGAGCACGAGCACGATCGCCCCGAGCCCGAGATCGGTCGCGGTCTTGACCACCCGCTGATAGGGCGGCAGCGGCGGCGTCTGCAGCACCGGCGTCAGCTTGGCCGCCGCCGCCGCGCCTGCCGCGTCCAGCTCGGCGAAGGACGGCAGGTCGGGGATCAGACGGATGGTCGCCGGCATAAAGCGGAGTTGCTCGACGAGCTGCAGGATGCGCGAGCCGGCGGTCCACGGCACGGCAAGGAAGACATCGAGCTCCTCGTAGCGCTCGGAGAAAGCCGAGACGGCGTCCAGCGTGCCGATATAGGGAATGACGCCGGTCAACGGCCCGTCGCGTCCCTGCCCGTCGTCGAAGAAGCCGACCAGACGATAAGGGCTCGATTCGTCGGAGGTGATGCCGTGGGCAAGGGCGAGGGCGGCTCCGTTGTTCCCGACCACGACGCAGGGACGCTGCAGGTAGGCCGCGCCGACATTCTGGCGCACGATCCGGGCCACCAGAATCCGGCCCAGCTTGCCGATGCCCGTCCCCAGGGCCAGCCAGATGGCCCATACGCCGATTTCCGCAAACAGAACGCCGCCTTCGGCGAAGCGAGCCGCCAGCACACCCGCGAAAAGACCGGCGAGAAGCCGGATGACAGGACCACTCTCGCCGCCTTCCAGCGCCGCGCGTCGACGCGGGTAGATGCGCAGTATCCAGGACAGGATGAGGTATGCCGCCGCCAGGCCGAGGACGACAGGGGCGGTGATCCACGTGTCGAGGCCGGCGTATTGCTCGAGCTCCGCCAACGCCAGGCCGGTTCCGATCATGGCGCCGATATCGATGAGGCAGAACAGGACACCGAAGACGAGGACGAACAGGTATGGCGAAGAACGCTCGGAGTCCGCGACCGTGGCGAAATCGTGGGAGAAGCCGATCTCTTCGGCCTCGTCGTCCATCAAAGACTGATCGGAAGCTTTCATACGCGCCTACACTCGCTCCGGATCGCCAAGCCTATTGCGGTATTGCCGTGTGTCTTCGAACACGACAGCCAGCACAAGTTTACCCTTTGTGCGCGGCCAGCGCGAGGACGCTATCGCGGCATCTTCCGGCGCCAGCGCAAGGTATCCTCGATCTGGACCGCGAGATCGCGCGTCGGCTGCCATCCCAGCTCGCGCCGGGACTTGGTGATGTCGCCGACCAGTCGCGGCGAATCTCCCGGTCGACGCGGACCGACGCTGTGCGGCACCGGCTTGCCGGCGATGCGTCCGGTCTCGGCCACCGCCTGCCGCACGCTGTAACCCGAGCCGCTGCCGACATTGAAGGTTTCGTGAACGCCCTGCCCGGATTGCCTGCGCAACCAGCCGATGGCGCGGACATGGGCGTCGGCCAAATCGGTGACGTGGATGTAGTCGCGCACGCAGGAACCGTCGGGCGTCGGATAATCGTCTCCCAGCAGGGTGAGCGGCGGCCCGTAGCCCAGCACCGCATCGGCTGCCAGCGGCAGCAGATGGGTCTCCGGCGCGTGCGCCTCGCCGATCTCGCCGCCGGCATCGGCGCCCGCGGCATTGAAGTAACGCAGGGAAGCCGCGCGCAGGCCACGCGCCGCCGCGCCGGTGAGCGTGACCTCGACCTTGGCCTTGGATTCGGCATAGGGGCTGAGCGGCGCGATCGGATGCTTCTCGTCGAGGCGCTCGGTCTGCGGCAGGCCGTACACGGCGCAGGTGCTCGAAAAAACGAACGCCTCGATGCCATGGCGCAGCGCCGCGTCGATCAGGACGACACTCTTGGTGGCATTGTTGTGCATGTAGCGCTCGGGCTGTCGGACCGACTCGCCGACCTCGATGTAGCCTGCCATATGGATGATCGCGCGCGGCTTGTGGCGGGCGAAGACCTCGTCGAGGCGCGCGGCGTCACCGATGTCGCCACGCTCGAGCGGGCCCCAGCGCACCGCCCATTCGTGCCCCTTCTCCAGCGTGTCGTAGCACACCGGCGTCAGTCCCGAATCGGCCAGCGCCTTGCTGACGTGGCTTCCGATATAGCCTGCACCGCCAGTAACCAGGACTGCGTCGCTCATTGCATCTCACCTGTCATTGGCCGACGAGCAAGATGAATAGGCTTCACCGCGAAGTCCAGACCCGACCTCGAAGCGGCGGATGTCAGGCCCAGAAAGCCTTGATCTTGGGCGCTTCGAGCTTGGCGCGCTCGTAGCCCGCGCGCAGCGCCGGCTCCATCTGGCGCGGATCGAGGAGGTTGGTGCCGGGCGGGGTGCCGGCGATGATCAGCATGCCCTTGGTACCGGTCGCCTCGAGCGCCTTCATCTCGTCGTGGATGTTGTGCGGGATGCCGCTGAGCAACGCGCCTTCGTATCCGTTGGTCAGGGTGATCACGATTGCGCGCCTGGAGCCCGCGACGACGTCGGTATGCGCCCAGGTCCGCGCGATGCCGCCGTCCATGCAGAAGCGCTGGCCCAGCAAGGTAGGGCCCATCACACCGGGCAGCGAGGAGCTCGCCGCCGCCGCGTGCGCCAAGGGAATGCCGTTCCTGCGCGCGACGGCCTGGCCGACGACCAGGCGCTCACCGGTGTAGCAGTCGTTCGCCGTCGTATACATCTTGGCGACCGGCCAATCGGTGCGGCTGTCACCGGTCAGCAGCCAGGCCAGGCGCTCGACGCCATCGCCGTTGAGATGATTGTCGGCGGCCAGCGCGGCGAGGCCGATGGCGCGGATCGATGCCGGGCTGCCGTCCTTGACGTTGAAGTTGATCTCCTGCGCCCGCTTCTGGCTGGCATTCGGACTGGCCACGGGCGCGAGCTTGGCGAACAGCCCGGGGACGTGGCTGAAGAATTCGAACTCCCGGCGCAGGCGCGCGAAGTGGCCGGACGCCAGCGAGGAGCCGGCATAGGCGCCGGCCGAGGTGCCGACGATCATCTCCGCGGCGTTGAGATCGACGTCCAGGTCGTAAAGCCCGTGGATGAAGCCGCAGTACCACGCGACGTAATACTCACCGCCGCCGCCGAGCACGAGCGTTCGGTCGAGGCCTTTGGCGAGATCCGATAGCGTCGGCTGCATCGGCGCGGGACGGGCCAGCCCGTCCTGGTCGAACAGGCGCGCCGAAACCTCCGCCGCCATCGCGTTGGGATCGAAGCTGGCCGGCTGCGCATGCGCCGCACGGCCCGTCAGCGCAGCCGCCGTCCCGAGCCCAGCCGATTGCACGACGCTTCGACGAGACAGCCTTGCCATGAGTCACCACTCCCGTTCGCCCGCGATCATATGCCGGGAGACGGAAGACGGCGATGGCTCTCGTTTCTCTCGACGTTCTCACCCGACTTCCAGCATCCGCCACGAAGCCGGCCGTCGTCTCGACCGGAGAGCTTGTGAATTCTCGATCCCAAAGGTCTTCTGCTGGGGGCGCGCCACTAAACTGGCGCGCCCCCCCCAGAACACAGCCGCCCCAAAAATAAACAAGCTCCGAGCGTGAAGCGCGGGGTGGAGAGAAGATCTCTCCACGCGGCCCTTACATCACCCGGAAGTTCGTGAACTGCCAGGGATCGGCCGTGTCGAGGTCTTCGTAGAACAGCCGGCCACGATCCTGCAGCGGGGTCCAGTCGCCGTACTCGCCGACCATCGGCCCGAGATAGGGCAGGCAGATCTCGAGGTTGCGCTCGAAGTCCATCTCGTCGGCCTCGACGACGCCGCGCTGCGGGTTCTCGATCGCCCAGACGATGCCCGAGAGCACCGGCGCGCAGACCTGCAGCGAGGTCGCGTTGTTGTAGGGCGCCAGCTCGCGCGCCTCGTGGATGTCGAGCTGGCTGCCGTACCAGTAGATGCCCTTGCGATGGCCCATCAGCAGCACGCCGAGCTCGTCGCGGCCATGGACGATCTCGTCGACGATCAGGCGCTGGTCCTTCTGCTGCTGCAGGTTCTTGCCGGCACATTCGTGCATCGACATGATCGCCTGGTCGCACGGATGGTAGGCGTAGTGCACGGTCGGCCGGTAGGTGACCTGGCCGCCTTCGCGCAACGTGTAGTAGTCGGCCATCGAGATCGACTCGTTGTGCGTGATGATGAAGCCGTGGAACGGACCCTCGAGCGGCGTCCAGGTGCGCACGCGGGTGACCAGCCCGGGACGATTGAGGTAGATCGCCGCGCCGCAGCCGAAATCGTGATGCGCGCCGTCATAGGGCAACAGCTTCTCGTGCGTGCCCCAGCCCATTTCGGCCGGCTGGCTGCCTTCGGAGACGAAGCCGTCGATCGACCAGGTGTTGACGAACTCGCCGACCTTCTTGGGCTTCTTGGAAACCTGCGTGTCGCGCTCGGCGATGTGGATCGTCTTGACGCCGAGGTCGCGCGCCAGCCGGCCCCAGCCCTCGCGCGTGGTCGGCGCCGCGGCGTCCATGCCGAAATCCTGGGCGAGATTGAGCAGCGCCTTCTTGACGAAGTGCGAGACGAGGCCGGGATTGGCGCCGTGGGCGATTACCGCGGTCGGCCCGCCTTCGTACCTGGGCTTGAGCGCCAGCATGGTCTCGCGCAGCGCGTAGTTCGAGCGCCGCGAGACCGACAGGCTGGGATCGGTATAGCCGCCCGGCCACGGCTCGATGCAGGTGTCGATGTAGAGCGCGCCCTTGTCCTGGCAGAACTCGACCAGGGACGTCGAGGCGACCTCGACCGACAGGTTGACCAGGAAGTCGCCCTTGCCGACATGCTTGTCGAGAACCTCGCGGAAATTCTCCTGCGTCAGGCGCTTCTCGATGAACTTCACGTCGTAGCGCTCGGTCTCCTTCAGTCCGCCGCGATCCTCGGCCGAGATGATGGTGATCTGCTCCGGCTCGATATCGATGTGGCGGAAGATCAGCGGCAGCACGCCCTGGCCGATCGAGCCGAACCCGATCATCACCATGCGGCCGCCGAACGCGACATGCTTCCTGAACGCTTTCTTCTTGGACTTCTTGGCCATGATGCCCCCTTGTCCTTTCTCTATGGTCTTGTCCTGAAATGGCAACGGGGCCTTTCTCAAGGCCCCGTGTTTCGTCTCCGTGAAGGCAGAGGGCTAGATGCAGATCGCCTTCAACGGAGCGAAGCCATTGAACGCTACCGACGAGTAGGTCGTCGTGTAGGCGCCGGTCGAGAGAATCTCGACCTTGTCGCCGGGCTTGAGCGCCAGCGGCAGCTTGTACTCCGTCTTCTCGTAGAGAATGTCCGCGGAGTCGCAGGTCGGGCCGGCCAGCACGACCGGACCGACGCGCGTGCCGTCGCGCGCGGTGCGCAGGCGGTACTTGATGCTCTCGTCCATCGTCTCGGCCAGGCCGGAGAACTTGCCGATGTCGAGATAGACCCAGCGCTTGCGGTCGTTGGCCGCCTTGCGCGAGACCAGCACGACCTCGCTCTGGATCACGCCCGCGTCGCCCACCATGGAGCGGCCCGGCTCGATGATCACCTCCGGCATGCGGTTACCGAAGTGCCGCACCAACGCGCGGGTCACCGCCTCGCAGTAGGCCTCGATGCCGTTGACCTCGGCGCGATAGCGCGCGGGAAAGCCGCCGCCGAGGTTGACCATGCGCAGGTCGACGCCCTGCTCGGCGAGCGCGAAGAACATCTGCGACACCTGCGCCAGCGCGCGGTCCCACTGGTCGAGATCGGTCTGCTGGCTGCCGACATGGAACGAGATGCCGTAGGCGTCGAGCCCCCATTCCTGCGCCTTGCGCAGCAGGTCCTTCGCCATCTCCGGCGTGCAGCCGAACTTCTTGCTGAGCGGCCACTCGGCACCGCCGCAATCGACCAGCACGCGGCAGAACACCTTCGCATCCGGCGCGACGCGGACGAGCTTCTGCAGCTCCGCCTCGCTGTCGAAGGCGAACAGGCGCACGCCCTGCTGGTAGGCCCAGGCGATGTCCTTCTCCTTCTTGATCGTGTTGCCGAAGGAGATGCGGTCGGCCGACACGCCGGCAGCCTGCACCATCTCGATCTCGCCGCGCGAGGCGGTGTCGAACTTGGAGCCGGCCGTCGCCAGGCGCGACAGGATCTGCGCCGCCGGATTGGCCTTCACGGCGTAGAAGATGTGCGCCGCCGGCAGCAGCTCCCGCATGCGGCGGAAGTTGCTCTCGACCACGTCGAGATCGACCACGAGGACAGGAGTCTCGGGCTGCTGCTCGCGCAGGTAACGGAAAATACGCTCGGTCATTACTGGGGGGTTCCCCGTCTAAAACGTCGAATTGTTCGAGGGTGAGCAGGCGACGCCGGTGCCGTGACGGCAGCGTGCGTCAGCCAATACTCGACGGAGACTGGATCCGCGGGGAAGGAAGCTCGAACGGGAAGGCCCGGCTCACCGCCAGGCCAACGACATAATAGCGGGGAGACAGCCCCGCGCGGCAAGCAATCATCAGAAGCTCCTTCCCGGACCCGGCTTGCGCCGGCACTGCCAAAAAGAACACTTTCCGTCGTTGCGTAACCACTATGGGCCAGCGGCACGTGCGTGGGCGTCTTGGATGCGTATCTACAACGAATGGCCGACGTTACAAGCGGATTCTGCCCCGCCGGCCAAATTTCTGAGTCTCTCGCCCCGACGACAACAAGCCGGCGCCGCGCAAGGTTGCGCTTCAGGTGCGCGGCATCGACGAACCGGGCAAGCGGATCAGCGCGGCGAGCACCGTGAGCGGCACGAGCGCGAGCGAGGACAGGATCAGCGCAGCCTGCACACTCCACAGGTTGGCGACCTTGCCCCACAGCAGCGAGCCCGCGACCATCGATCCGAAGAACACCATCTGGTGCACCGCCATGCCGCGCGCGCGCATGAAGTTGGGCAGGATCATCTGCACCGAGGCGCCGTTGTTGGCGATCACCGTCATCCAGCAGGCGCCGTTCAGCGTGACGACGATGCCGACGACGAGCGGCGTCATCTCCAGCGCCGCCACCAGCGTGGCGACGGCGGTGACGCCCATCGCCCAGATATTGGCGCGATCGGCGCCGAGCAGGCGGTTGACCGTGGGCATCGACATGGCGCCGGCCACGGCGCCGATGCCGAACACCGCATAGAGGATGCCGAAGGTCAGCTCGTCGAGCTTGAGCTCGAAGCGGCCGATCACCGGCAGCAGCGTGCCCATCGCGATGCCCGGCACGAAGAAGCACAGGCCGCGGGCGAAGATCGCCTTGAGCTCGGCCGAGCCGCGCACGAAGGCGATGCCGGCACGGGCGGCCTCGAAGAAGCCCTCGCGGCGCTGGGCGGCGTGCGCCTCGGCCGGTCGCTTCCACGCCCGGAGGGCGAGGATGACGCCGATGTAGGTGACGGTGTTGATGGCGAAAAGCAGGAAGACGCCGACCAGCCCGAGCAGGATCTGGCCGACCACCGGCCCGATCGTGCGCGCGAGGTTGAAGCCTGCCGAGTTGAGCGCGATCGCGGGACGGAGCTGCGGGCCGGACACGATCTCCGGCACGACGGCATGCCAGGCGGGCGCGTTCATCGCGTTGCCCAGCCCCATGCAGAAGCTCAGCGCGAGCAGGTTGGTGGCGGTGAGCTGCCCGAACCAGGCCAGCACGGCGAGGACGCCGGCCACGCCCATCATCCAGAACTGGCAGAGGATGATGTAGCGCCGCCGCTCGAACCGATCGGCGAGGATGCCGGCAAGGAAGCAGAACAGGAACATCGGCAAGGTGCCCGCAGCCGACAGCAGCGCCACATAGATCGGCTCGGTCGTGAGGCTGGTCATCTCCCAGGCAGCACCGGTGGTCTGCATCCAGCCGCCGATGTTGGACAGCAGGTTGGCGATCCAGAGGCCGAGGAAGGCGCGGTTGGCGAGCGGCGCGAACGCCGACGGGTGGGCGCTCATCGCTGGGACCGCGCCACTCCGTGGCGCCTCATGATCATGAGCGCCACGGAGTGGCGCGGTCCCAGCGGTCCGGTGCCGCTCACCCCAGCGCCTTCTCGTAGATGCGATGGGTCTTGTAGTGCACGCCGCCGACCGAGCGGATGATGTTGTTGGTCGCCTTGTTGTCCTCGAGGATCCAGCCCAGCTCGGCGGTCTTCTTGCCCAGGCGCTTGCCGTTCTGGCGAAGCTGGTCGATCGCCATCATCGCCAGCCCCGCGCCCATCAGCGGATGGTTGCGGAACCGCTTCTTCACACCCATCAACGGCACGCGGGTGCTGCCGACGCCGGCGATCTTGAGCCGCCACAGCAGCTTCAGAAGGTTGACCGGCCCCAGCCGGCCGCCGAAATCGGCGATCGCCTCGTTGAGGTTGGTGAGCGCCACGATGAAGGCGACCGCCTCGTCGTCGACCTCCACGAAGACCGCCAGCTCGGGCACGATCACCGGCCCGAACGCCTTGGCGGCATGGTCGATCTCGGCCTGGGTGAAGGGCACGAAGCCCCAGTTGTCGCTCCAGGCGTCGTTGAAGATGCCGACGATGGTGCGCACCTCGGCGTCGAACATCTTCATGTTGGCGGTGCGGACCTTGACCCGCTCGGCCATGCCGGCGCGCGCCATCAGCTTCTTGCCGATCGTCTCGGGCGCGTTCTGGACATCGTAATTGTAGGAGAACAGGTCCTTGATCTTGGCGTAGCCGTTGGCCTCGACCCGCGGCCCCGAATAGGGCGGGTCGTAGGGCACCATCAGCACCGGGGTGCTGTCGAAGCCGTCGACCAGCAGGCCGACCTCCTCGTTGACCGACAGGCTGAACGGGCCGGTGCAGCGCTTCATGCCTTTCTGGCGCAGCCAGGTCTCGGCGGCGGCGAACAGCACCGCGAAGACCGCCGGATCGTCCTCCGCCACCAGGCAGCCGAAATGGCCGGTGTCATCGGCATAGCGATCGAGATAGGCGCGATCGATCTGGGCCGAGATGCGGCCGACGACGCGCCCGGCGCGCCGGGCGAGGAAGAGCTGGACCTCGACATGCTTGAACAGCGGATTCTTGTCGGGCGAGAAGGCTTCCTGGCGCTCCACGTTCAGATGCGGCACGTAGCCCTTGTGGCCGGCGAACAGCCGCACCGGGAGCTGGATGAAGGCCTTGAGGTCGGCCTTGCCCTGGACCGGCGTGACGACGATGTCCGAATTTTCCATGATCCGCTCAGGCTACCATGTCCGCCGGGGCGGAACTGTGGAACACGAGGTCGCCGTCGGGTTCACAGCCGCTGTCGTCGGCGGTGAGCGCACGGATTTGCACCCGCAGGCGCCAGCCCGTGCCGTCGCGCACGATGTGCAGCAGGTGATAGCGCGCGCGGCCGTACTTGCTGCCACGCGCCGCCGAGGCCGAGGTGACGCCCAGCACCGGCACCGCACCGGCCGGGCCGGCGATGCGCGCGATCTCGCTGCGATGGTTGTGGCCGTGCAGGATCGCCTCGCAGCCGACGCGGCGGATCATCGCCTGGAAGGCATCGGCGTCGGTCAGATGCTTCCAGCGCGACTGATCGGTGAGCGGCGGATGATGGATCAGCACGATGCGGCAGAGGCCTTCGCGGCCGGTCTCGCCGAGCAGCCGCTCGGCGCGCGCGATCTGCGCGGCGCCGAGATCGCCGGTCGCCAGCAAGGGCGGCTTGGGCACGCCGGTCGACAAGCCGATCAGGGCGATGCCGCCGCGGCGGCGCAGGGTCGGGAAGACGTCGAGGCTCGCCGCCGGCGGCGCACCGTCGCCGGCGATGTAGGCACCCCATTGCCCCAGGCCCTCGGCCCACGGGATCGGCACGTAGGCGTCGTGGTTGCCGGGAATGACGGTGATGCGGTCGGGCGTGTCGAAGGCGGCGAGCCATTCGGCGGCGCGGCGGAATTCCTGCGGCAGGGCGACGTTGACCAGATCGCCGGTCAGCGCGATGTGATCGGGCCGCTGCGCCTTGATGTCCGCCACGATGCCGGCCAGCGCCTCGGGCACGTGAAGATGCACGCGATGGCGCCACCAGTTGTAGTAGCCGGTGGCCCGCTTGCCGAGGAGCTGCAGCAGTCCCGCCCGCGGCATGGGCAGATGCGGATCGGAGAGATGGGCGAGCGTGAACATCGTCATCGTTGCCCCGGCAAACCCGCCGTCATCCTGAGCGCTTGTGAATTTTTGATCCCAAAGGATCTTCCGCTGAGGGCGCGCCACTCATAGGCGCTAACTTTGCCCTCTTTCTCATGCTCCTCTCCCCCGATAGGGGGAGAGGCGGGGAGAGGGGGTTTCAGATGCCTTCTGCACCACGCTCGTTCGTCATGCCACATCGCGCCAAATGAGCACCGGGAGAGTAGATGCACCGAACGCCACCCCCTCTCCCCGCCTCTCCCCCTATCGGGGGAGAGGAGCATGATGGCTTTTGCCGAAGGCAAAGTTAGCGCCTATGGGCGCGCCAATCCCGTGGCGCGTCAGGGGTTGCTGCAATCGCGAGGAAGACGCGCCACGGGAGTGGCGCGCCCCCAGCGGAACTCATCCGACCGATAAATTCACAGGCGCTCAGGACGACTGGCCTTCGACACAAGCTACCCGGCCGCCCGCAGCTTGGGCGGCAGGACGCCCATCTGCCGGCCGATGCCGGTCATGACCTCGATCATGTGCTCGAGCTGTTCCTTCGTGTGCACCGCGCAGAGCGAGCAGCGCAGCAGCGACACGCCGTTGGGCGTGGCCGGCGGCACGGCGACGTTGACGTAGATCCCGGCATCGAGCATGGCGCGCCAGAAGCCGATCGCGGTCATGCGGTCGGGCAGGTGGACGCCGACGACCGGCCCGTGCTCGGGCCCGAGCTTGAAGCCCTGCGCCGACAGCCCGTCATAGAGCGTGGCGACATTGTCCCACAGCTGCTTGCGCAATTCCGGCCGCGCCTTGACCACCTTCAGCGCCTGGCGCACCGACGCCACGATCGACGGCGGCAGCGAGGCGGTGAACATGTAGGACCGCACGGTGACGCGCAGGATGTCGAAGTCCGGGTCGTTGGAGACGCAGTAGCCGCCAATCGCGCCCAGCGTCTTGGAGAAGGTTCCGACGATGAAGTGGCAGTCGTCGAGCACGCCCGCCGATTCGCACAGGCCGCGGCCGTTGTCGCCCAGCGCGCCCAGCGAATGGGCCTCGTCGACCAGCACGTAGGCACCGTATTTCTTGCAGACCTCGACGAACTCCTTCAGCGGCGCCGAATCGCCCAGCATCGAGTAGATGCCCTCGAGCACCACCAGCCGGTTGCCCGGCTTGTCTCCCAGCCGGCGCAGGCGGGCGTCGAGGCTCGCCGGGTCGTTGTGCTTGAAGCGCACGACTTCGGCCTGGGTCTGCTTGCAGGCATCGTAGATCGAGGCGTGGCTGTCGGCGTCGATCAGCAGGAAGTCGTCCGGTCCGGCCAGGGTCGAGATCACCCCGAGATTGGCCTGGTAGCCGGTCGTGAAGACCATGCAGTGCTTCTTGCCGTAGAACGCGGCGATTTCCTCTTCGAGCGCGACATGCTCGGAGTAGCTGCCGTTGGCGATGCGTGAGCCGGTCGTGCCGGTGCCCTCGGCCTGGATGGCGTCGATCGCCGCCTGCATGCAGGACGGATCGAAGGTCAGGCCGAAATAGTTGTTCGTCCCGACCGTCAGACACTTCTTGCCGTTGATGATCGCCTCGGTCGGCGAGAGCACCCGCTCCATGCGGATCTGGAACGGGTCCGCGCCGGTGGTGCGGACGTCGCGATAGGCGTCCAGCAGCCCGGCATGCCGGTCGAACAGTCCCATGGCGGATTAACGCCGGGCGGCGAGCTTCAGGATCGTGTCGGCGAGCTCGTCGACGGTGTGGATTTCGGCCACGGTGTTCATCGGGATGGACACGTCGAAGCGATCCTCGAGCTCCATGATCATGTCCATGACCGCCAGCGAATCGATGCTGAGGTCCTTCGAAATGACGGTGGCGCCACGAATGACCTGTGCGTCATCGGCACGGAACGCGTCGAGCTGCGCACAGATCTCGGCCATCACCTCGCCACGGCTGGGGTGACGGCGGAAGGAATGCGGGGCGTCGTCGTTTTCGACGATCAAATTTTGGGCGGTGCTCAAAACGAATTCTCCGGTTCCGGGGGGACGGACGAGGACTATGTGGCAGAAACACCGATTCATAGTGAAATAACAAATTGTTACGCCGTGTTTCACACCTAACTAGAGCCAGCCGTGGGCACGGTACCACCAGATGGTGTGGCGGAAGCCCGCCGCCAGGTCATAACGCGGCACGAAGCCCGCGGATGCCGCCAGGCTGCGGTCGTGCGCCACCCAGTCGGGATGGAACAATTCGCGCACTTTCGCCGGGGTGAGGATCTGCGCCGACGACCGAAGGCCATTGAGCGCGGCAACTGCGCCGATCAAACCCTGCGGGATCCGCAGCGGCCGGACCCGTCGCCCGAGTGCCGCCGCCGCCGCAGCGGCCATGTCGGCGTGACTGTAGCCGGCCAGACGGCCATCATCTATTTCACAGACCCGAGACGGCAATAATGTGCCCAGGGCGCCGGCCAGCGCTTCGGCCAGGTCCTCGACATGGATGAGCGAGAGCCGGGCGTCGGCTCGATCCGGCTGGAGCGCGAAGCCGCGCGCCGCCATCCTGAAATAGGCCAGGGTTTCCCGATCGCCCGGTCCGTAGACGGCGGGCGCGCGGACCGCCAGCCAGGGGCCGCGCCGCCGGGCGACCACCTCCTCCGCCGCGCGTTTGCTGGCAGCGTAGGGCGAGAGTTGCGGCTCGCGGGCCGCCAGCGACGACAGCAGCAGGAACGGCAGGGTCGGCGCCAGCGCCGACAGCCGGGCAGTGCCGTCGCGGTTGATCGCCTGGAAGTCCTCCGGCCGGCGCGCCTTGATCGCACCGGCGGCATGGACCACGGCATCGGCGCCCTCGACCAGGCGACGCAGGCTCGCCTCGTCCGACAGGTCGCCCCAGGCGATCTCGGCATCGACCCCAGCGAGCGACGGCAGCGGCGTCCAGCGCCGCATCAGCAGCCGCAGCGTCCAGCCGTGCCGCGCCAGGGCGGCGATGAGGTGCGGGCCGACGAAGCCGGTCGCGCCGGTGACCGCCGCCACCGGCACGTCAGGCTGCGGCGGGTTTGGGTTCGTACTGGCCGGCGAGGTAGTTGGCCCGCGTGCGCGAGCGAGAGAGCTTGCCCGAGGACGTCATCGGAAGACCCATGGTCGGCGGCACCAGGACGACATCGCAGTCGACGACCACCGCCTCGCGCACCGCGCCGGCGACCTCGCGGACCAGCGCCACCCGCGCCTCCTCGCCGGAGACCCGGGCGAGCACCGCGACGACCACCCGCTCGCCTTCGCCGGTATCGACCGAGAAGGCCGCCGCATCGCCGCTCTTCACGATCTTGCGCGCCTCGAGCGCCCATTCGATGTCCTGCGGCCAGACATTGCGGCCGTTGACGATGATCAGGTCCTTGGCGCGGCCGGTGACGACGATCTCGCCGTCCAGCCCGTAGCCGAGGTCACCGGTGTCGAGCCAGCCGTCGGCCGACAGCACCTCGCGGCTGGCCTCGGGCTCGCCGAAATAGCCCGGCATGACGCTCGGGCCCTTGACGAAGATGCGGCCCACCGCGCGGTCGGGCAGCAGGCGGCCGTCCTCGTCGCGGACCTCGAGCTGGTGGCCCGGCAGCACCTTGCCGCAGATGACGAAACGGCGGGCACTATGGGAATCGCCGGGGTCGGCCGCCGGCCGGGCCTGCTGCCGCTCCGAGAGCGCGACGCGGTCGACGGTGTCGGTACGCACGCCCGTGCCGCCGGGGCTGAAGGTGATGGCGAGGCAGACCTCGGCCATGCCGTAGCTCGGGATGAAGGCGGAGCGCCGGAAGCCGCGTGGCTCGAAGGTCTCGGCGAAACGCTCCAGCACGCCCGCCCGCACCATGTCGCCGCCGATGCCGGCATGGCGCCAGCAGGACAGGTCGAGGTCGGCCGGCACCTGCGCCGCGCCGCGCCGGACAGCGAGGTCGTAGCCGAAGCTGGGGCTGTAGGAGACGGTGCCCCGGTTGCGCGAGATGATGCTGAGCCACTGCATCGGCCGGCGGGCGAAATCGCGCGGCGTCAGGTAGTCGATCGAGAGCTGGGTGGAGAGGGGCGCGAAGGTGAAGCCGATCAGGCCCATGTCGTGATAGAGCGGCAGCCAGCTCACCGCCCGGTCGCCCTCCACGATGTCGAGCCCCGCCGGCCCGACCATGCCGGCCAGGTTGGCCATCAGCGCGGCCTGGGTGATCTGCACGCCGTGCGGATGGCGTGTGCTGCCGGACGAGAACTGGATGTAGCAGAGCTCGTCGGGCCGCAGCGGGCGCAGGTCGACCGCTTTCTCCGGCAACGCCTCGATGGCGTTCATGCCGCCGTGGAGACGAACCGCGGGGAATTCGGCGGCCGCGTCGGCCAGGAAGCCGGCGAGATCGTCGAGCCCGACCGCCGCGACCGCCCCGGAAGCCGCGAGCTGGCGGCGAAGCTGGTCGAGATAGGCTTCCTTGCCGCCGATGCCGACGGGGATCGAGACCGGCACCGGCAGCAGGCCGGCATACTGGGCGCCGAAGAAGGTATCGAAGAAGCCGGGCCAGGTATCGGCGGTGACCAGAATCCGCTCGCCACGCGCAAATCCTGCCCCGATCAGCTTGCGCGCCACGACATGGGCCCGCTCGCGCACCTCTTGCCACGGCAGCGCGGAAAGAACCTCTCCGCGCGCGCTGTAGAAGGTGACGCCGGTCTCTCCCCGCGCCGCATAGTCGAGCATCTCCGGCACCGACCGGAAGCCGGCGCGATGCAGGGCAAGCTGACGGTTGCGGGTGGGAAGCGTGCTCATGACCTGTTTCTGCGGGGGAAGGCGGGTCCTCTAGCAGAGGGGTCCCGCCCCCTCAAGGACCCCTCCCCCGTCTTCGGGGGAGGTGGCGCGGTAATCCGCGACGGAGGGGGTCACGAGTCCGCGGCGGTGCATGAACCTGACCCCCTCCGTCCGCGTAAGACGCGGCCCCCTCCCCCGAAGACGGGGGAGGGCCATCATCCTTGCCGGCCCGGTGCGGCAAAGTTGACACCCCCTGCCCCGGGTCCGATAGTGCCGGCCCCTCGCCAGAAGCCGGTACTTCCGTCCCGGAAGCGCCGGTCCCGGCGAGGTTTTCTTTTTGGAGGAGGACTATCGTGATTACGGCTGTGATGCCGACGTACGGTCGCAAGGACGTCGTGTTCGAACGCG
>CAMFJT010000094.1 GCA_945957125.1 uncultured Rhodospirillales bacterium
AGCGCAGCGAAGGACCATATCCCGGCCACACGGCCGTTGTCTGATCGTTCGGCGAAGTCCTTCGCTGCGCTCAGGACGCAAGGAGACGGCATCGAAATGAGTGAGCCACTCGCGTAAGCTCCCGGCCCGTTTGGAGGAAATGTCGATGCCGTTCTATCAAAGAGGCGACGTTCGCATCCGCTACGAAGAGGTCGGCAGCGGCTTCCCGTTGCTGGTCATCCCGGGCGGTGGCCTGAACTCGCGCGTCGCCAACTGGCAGACCGCCGTCATCAACGCGATGGCAGAGTTCAAGGCCGACTTCCGCTGCATCACCATGGACCAGCGCAACGCCAATGGCGGGGAGTCCACCGGTCCGGTGCCGGTCGAGAATGCGTGGGACGCCTTCGCCGACGACCAGCTCGGGCTGATGGACCATCTCGGGATCCGCGAATTCCTGTTCATGGGCTACTGCATCGGCGGCTGCTTCGCCGGCAAGCTGTTGCAGCGCGCACCTGAACGGGTCGTGGCCGCCGTCTTCTGCCAGACTGTCGGCCATCGCCCCGAGGACCCGGATGTGATGGTCCGCCACAGCCAGCAGAACTGGCTCGCGGGCTTCCGGGAACGACGGCCCGAGGTGCCGATGGAAACCATCGAGAAGTATCTCCACAGCCTGTGGCGCGCGCAGCCCGATTTTCTCTACAGCGTGCCGCGCGACTTCATCGCGAGCTGCCCGGCGCCGATCCTGGTCCTGCCGGACGACACCTCCTCGCATCCGCTGCCGACATCGATCGATGTCGCGTCGCTGGCCCCGAATGCCGAGATCACGGTGTTCCCGTGGCGCGACCCGCCGGAACTCAAGGCGCGCACGATCAACCGCGTGCGCACCTTCCTGAAGGCGCACGTTCCGGCGCGGTAGGCACCAGGCCCTTCGGTTACAGCAGCGGACTGAACAGGCGCAGCGTGTTCTCGATCAGCCGTTCGCGGAACGGCCGCCGGCCCCAAACCGAAGGGTCCAGCGGCGTCGACTGGCGCATGTAGCTGTCCTGCAAGGCGCGCAGGGTCTCGGTGAACGCGCGGTCGTAGACGAACAGCGCCACCTCGTAGTTCAGCCACAGGCTTCGCATGTCGAAGTTGACGGTGCCGAACATCGACATCGTCCCGTCGACCGCCATCGACTTGGTGTGAAGAAGGCCGCCGCGATAGAGCTGGATCGCCACGCCGGCGTCGACAAGGTCGTCGTAGTAGGACCGGCTGGCGTACCGCGTGAGCACCGAGTCGACCTTCTCGGGCACGATGACCGTCACCTTCACGCCGCGGCCGGCGGCACCACGCAGCGCGAGGATCATCGGATCGTCCGGCACGAGGTAGGGCGTCGTCAGCACCAGCTCGTCCCGGGCGGCGTTGATCAACCCGAGGATCATCTGCAGCAGACCGTCCTCCGACTCGCCCGGCCCCGAGGGAACGACCTGCACGTTCGCCGTGCCTGCGGGCTCCACGCGGCCGAGGTTGGCGCTGGCGATCAGCGCCTGCAGCGGCTCGCCGCTCTCGATGATCCAGTCGCTGGCCAGCACACCGGCAAGCGGATTGACCACCGGGCCCTGGAAGCGAACCATCGCATCGATCCATTCGCCCACCCCGGAATCCTGCTTGAAGTAACGCGGATCGACGAGGTTCATGCTTCCGGTCCAGGCCGTCACGCCGTCGATCACCACGATCTTTCGGTGCAGCCGCAGGTCGGTGCGACCGACGAGGGTGCGCAGCAGCCCGGTCGGAAGCGCGGGACGAAGCTGGACACCGGCGTCGCGCAGGCGTTGCGGCTGCTTGCCCTTCCACCACGGCCGCGCACCCAGGGCGTCGATCAGCAGACGGCACGACACGCCCCGCCCTGCCGCGCGGATGACGGCCTCGACGACATCGTCCGCCGCCCCGCCATCGCTCCAGATATAGAACTCCATCAGGACGCTGGTCCTTGCGGCATCGATCTCGCGGACCAGCCGCGCAAGGATGGCCTGGGTATCCGTGACCATCTCGAAGGCATTGCCGTGAACCGTAGCAAAGCCGATCATCGAGCGGCCCAGACGGTCCATCGCCTGGGCCGCCGCCGGAAGCTCGCTCCAACCCACGGCAGTGAAGTGGGTGGGGATGACGGCCTTTGCGATCTGCCCGACATCCGTGCGCAAATCGGCGATGGCGCGAGAGCGACGGCGCCCGATCCGGCGTTCGCCGATCAGCAGATAGATCACCGACCCTGCCACAGGCAGCGTCACCACCAGCAGCAGCCACGACAGAGCGACGCCCCGCACCGATCGGCGCATGATCACGCGCAAGCCGATGCCGATCACGAGCGCGGCATGCAGGGCGAACAAGGCGGCGGAAGGGTCGAAGAAATAGTGCATCGCGCACTATCGCGCACCGATCGGCAGCATGCAGCATTTACCCTCTTGCCGGAGCGCGGGCGTCTCGCCCGCTCCTGCTTCAAGGCCGTCGCACGAGGCTCATGAGCGGGCGGGACGCCCGCGGTCCGGCAAGATCATGACCGGAGGAAACCAAGTCAGTGCGGACGGGAGGCGTAGGGCATGCAAGTCGGGCAGCGGGATGGCGTTTGACGATTCACGGCTCGCAATTGCATTGTTGACGCCGTCCCGGAGGGTCGTCCGCCATGTCCCAGCTACGCTACGAGACGCTGCATCCCGAATTCGGCGTCAGCATCCGCGGCATCGATCTCGGCAAGCCGCTGGTGCCCGACGCGGTCCGGGAGATCGACGCGGCGATCGACCGCTATTCTTTCGTTCACTTCCCGGACCAGTCGATGGACGACGGCCGCCAGCTCGCCCTCACGCGCCAGCTGGGCAGGCCCGAGCCGAGCCACACCAGCCTCGGGAAGGTCGAGTATTTCGGCACGATCGGTAACGTGCAGCAGGACGGCACGGTGCTCGGCAACACGCACAAGAAGACGATCTTCCTTACCGGCAATAACATGTGGCACTCCGATGCCTCGTTCAAACCGGTGCCGGCATACCTGTCGATCATGTGCGCCTACGAGACGCCGGCCGAAGGCGGCACGACGATGTTCGTCTCGCTGCGCGCGGCCTACGATCGCCTGCCGCCGGAGCGCAAGGCCGAGCTCGATCCCCTGGTCACGATCCACGACTACGTCTTCTCGCGGTCGAAGGTCGCGCCCGATGCCGTTTCGCCCGAGCTGGCCGCTTCCCTGCCGCCGGTCCGGCAGCGGCTCGTCCGCACCAATCCGGCGACCGGAGCGCGCAACCTGTTCCTCGGCTCCCACGTGCGCGAGATCGAGGGCATGGACCGGGCGGCCGGCCGCGCCCTGATCGACGCGCTGACCGAGGAGGCGATCCAGCCCGAGCACATCTACAATCACGCCTGGCGGCCGGGCGACGTCGTCTTCTGGGACAATCGCTGCCTGCTCCACGCCGGCAGCGGCTACGACGCCGACCGCTATCGCCGCTACATGCGCCAGACCCGCGTCAGCGGCACGTGCCCGTCGTTGGAGGAGGCGGCGTAGAGGCCGGCCTCCTCAGGCTGCGGTCGGCAGGAGCCTTGCGCGCCGTATGCGTTCACGCTCGCGCGGACTGTTCATGGCCCCCACAGGTCGCTACGCCGCTGCACGTTCAGCCAGAAGTCAGGCGTCTTGCCAAACACGCGCGCGAGGATCAGAGCCGTCGGCGCGGTCACGGCGCGCCGACCGTTGCAGAGCTCGTTCACATGCTTGCGCTGCACCCCCATCGCGGCCGCGAGCGAGCCCTGGGTGAGGCCGAGCCAGCGCGCCCGGAGCCTCTCGAAGTGATTTCTCGAAGGCACGCGCAAATCCTGATCCGTCGTCGCATCGTCGATCATTTGCAGCTTCCGGAACAGCCGGGCTTGGAGGTCGGCCGGGATATTCCGAGACCGAATATCATCGACGAAGAAGGCACGCAGCCATTCGTCTTCGACGGCCTATCGCCGTGCGTCCCGCGACAGCATGTCGTCGAGCAGGGCCTGCGAGCGGGTGCGGTCGAAGAAGCGCGTGTGCAGCATCTGCTTGTTGCGCGCGGCGGAGGTCAGATAGAAGCGCTCGTAGAGGAAGCCGCGGCCGCCCAGGGTCGAGCCGACGAAATCCCAGGCCAGACGGAACACCGCGGCGCGCGCGTCGGCCGTCGCCCCGTCGGCGCCATGCAGCATCTCGTCGATCAGCGGGCGAAGTGCGGGATCGTCGAGCTGGGCGCGGCTCGGCGTGGTCAGCAGGTTGTGGCTGCCGACCAGGGTGATGATCTCGGCGACCCGCGGCATCCAGACCGGCAGCATGGAGCGCATCGGCTCGAGCACCGCGCCGTCGGGGAACCACACCCCGTCGGCCCGCTCCCATCCCTTCTCGAGCGACAGCTCCAGTGCGTTGGCGGTCAGGCGCACGTAGCAGGCCAGCTCGCCCAGCATCTCCGTCGTCGCGGGCGAATGGTCGCCGATCAGCTCGGCCATGCGCGTCGCCAGCCCATAGGCGAATTCCAGCTTGGTCAGCGCGCGCACGGTCGACTGCGTGGTCATGTGGATGGCATAGCCGGTCGCGCGCATCGAATTGTAGATCGCCACGTCGCCGTCGATGAACACGCGGTCCCACGGCACCACCACGTCATCGAAGATGCAGAAGGCGTCCTGCTCGTCGAAGCGTGAGGACAACGGCTTGTCGAACGGATCGGCGCCCGGCGCCGCCGCCGAATCGCGGCACAGGAATTTCAGCCCCGGCGTGTCGAGCGGGATGGCGAAGGACACGGCATAGTCCGCCGCGTCGGGCGGGATCGGCTGGCCGGGATAGACCGCCGTCTCGTCGGCATAGGGCGCGAGCGTGGCCAGCACCCGCGCGCCGCGCACGACGATGCCGTCGGCCGTCTCGCCGACCTTGCGGATGGTGACCTTGTTGCCGACGATCCGCGCGTCGGTCCGCTTGTCGACCGTCGGCTGGATGATGGTGTGCGTGAGGGAGACGTCGTCGCGCGCCAGGCGGCGCTGGAACGCCACCACATTGTGCGCGCCACGTTCGTTGCGGCCGTCGGCACCGGCCCATACCTCGGGCGCCGAGGCAAAGGCGGAGAACTTCATGTTCATGTAGTCGGGCGTGCGGCCCATGATGCCCATCGAGCCCTCCGACAGCCGGACCAGCCCGGCATGGCGGCGCAGGAGGTCTTCGCGGGAGCGTGGGATCATGTGGCTGACATTGGTCGGCGCGCCGGTCTCGGGATCGGCGAACAGGCAGTCGGCGGCGAATTCGTGCTGCCGGTCGAAGATCGCCGCCAGGCTCTCCGCGCCGCCGCGCAGCTTCGGGTGCGCTGTCACGTCCACGATCCGCTCGCCGTCGACCCAGATCTCCCGCTTCGTCCGCCGCAGCCCCTCGAGAAACTGCGCCCCTGTCCGCGCCCCCATGCCGGCCTCCTCCTCCGCTCGTTCTCGGTTTTGTAGCAGTTTTCCATGCCAACGGGCGGGCTGGTCAGGACCGGTCCGGTCCCCTAAAACGCGGGGCGCCCACCAGCCGTATGGAATTCGCCCAATGAAACCGACAAACGTTCTCATCGATCGCCATCCCGGCCGTTCCACCCAGACGATCGGGCTGGCGCGCGCGCTCGGCACCGATCCGGACCTGATCCACGAGCCCTCGGTCGGCGTCGTCGGCACCAAGGGCGACAGCCAGTGCTATCTCGGCGTCATGGCCAAGGTCGAGGCGATCCACGAGCAGCTCAAGGGCCGCATCGGCCAGGGCCAGGGCCAGCTCAAGCTTCGCCTGGTGCAGCCCGAGTACACGATCGCGACCTCCGACGGCATCCGCAACGGCACGCGCGAGATGCGCTACTCGCTGATCGGCCGCGAGGTCACCAACGATGCGCTGTGCGAGCATCTCAGCGCCACGGGCCTGGCGGGGACGATCGCCGTCGTGGCCTGCGACAAGCCGCCGGTCGGCACGCTGGCCGCCCTGCTCGAGCACAACCGGCCCTCGATCATCATGTCGGACGGTCCGATCCATCCCGGCCACGATCCCAAGACCGGCGAGGCGCTCGACATCGTGAGCGCCTACCAGGTGGCGGGCAATCCCGACGCCGAATACCGCCATCACATCGCCTGCCATGCCTGCCCCGGCATCGGAAGCTGCGGCGGCATGTTCACCTACAACACCATGCAGACCTTCATCGGCGTGGTCGGCATGCAGCCGCTGCACATGGTGGCGCCGCCGTCCGACGATCCGCGCCGCACCGGGCCGTTCGCGGCCGAGCTGGTCGACCATCTCGCCAACCTGATGGCGAAGGACCTCAAGCCGCGCGACATCGTGGTGCGCGATTCGCTGCGCAACGCGGTGATCGTGGCGATGGCGATCGGCGGCTCGACCAACGTCACCCTGCATGCGCCGGAGATCGCGCGTGCCGCGGGCTACGGCGATTTCTGGAAGGAGATCATGACGCCGGAGGAGTTCAACTACCTCTCGCAGAAGGTCGTGCCGGTGCTGACCGACGCCCGTCCCTACGGCAAATATTCGATGGTCGACATCGACGCGGTCGGCGGCGTTCAGGTCATCGTGCGCGAGTTGCTCGATGCGGGCCTGCTCAACGGCGACGTGCTGACCTGCACCGGCGAAGCGCTGGCGGCCCAGGTTCAGAGGCTCGGCGCCAAGAAGGCCGACGGCAAGGTCGTCTATCCGGTCGAGAAGCCCTACAAGCCGACCGGTGGCCTGCGCGTGCTGGGCGGCAACCTGTCGCCGGATTTCTCGGCGATCCTCAAGCTCGCCGGCGTCGAGGGCGGGCTGGAGAACAACCTGTTCCGCGGCCGCGCGCGTGTCTTCGAGGGCGAGCAGGGCCTGCTCGACGCGCTCGACCGCACACCGGAGACTTTCCAGAACCACGACATGATCATCGTGCGCTACGAGGGACCGAGCGGCGCGCCGGGCATGCCGGAGATGCTCGATCCCACGTCGCGCATCACCACGCTGTGCCGCGAGCGCGGCATCGTCGTGGGGCTCATGACCGACGCCCGCTTCTCCGGCGGCTCCGTCGGGCTGGTGATCGGCCATGTCGGTCCGGAGGCCGCCCTCGGCGGCCCCATCGCGCTGATCGAGGAGGGCGACGAGATCGTCGCCGACCTCAACAAGGACGAGCTGAACTGCACCGCCCTCTCCGATCCGGCGGTCCGTGCGAAGCGGCAGGCGGCATGGGACAAGGTCGTCGCCGACAACGGCGGCATCCATCCCAATTGCGGCATCGCCGACACCCGCCTGCTGCGCCGCGCCCGGCTCAGCGCCGTGCCGGCCACGCGCGGCGGCGGCCTGCATCCCAACCGCGAGGTCTGGGTGCGCGAGCCGCGCAAGGCCGACCGCTCCGGGTTCGTGCTGCGCAACAAGCATCGGCCCGACGCGAACCGGACGTTCTGAACGCTGGGAGCGCGGCTCTCCAGAGCCGCGCTCCCAGCCGGAGAGCCGCAATGACCAAAGCCGAAGCGATCGCGCTCGAAGAATACCGCCGCGCGCACGTGCCGCTGTACAACGGCCAGAAGCTCAAGCTCGGCGTGTTCGGCGTCAACTGCAGCTACGGCGTCAACATCAGCCACGCGCCTACGACCCATAAGGTGACGTGGGAGCACACCTGCGAAATCGTGCGACGGGCCGATGCGATGGGCTTCGAGCTGGCCCTGCCTGTCGCGCGCTGGCGCGGCTTCGGCGGCACGACCGACTTCAACGGCGAATCGTTCGAGACCTACACCTGGGCGGCAGGGCTCGCGCAGGCCACGAAGCACATAATGGTCGCCGCCACCTCGCACGTGCCGACCGTGCATCCGATCGTCGCCGCCAAGCAGGCGACGACGATCGATCACATCTCCAATGGCCGCTTCGCACTGAACCTGGTGATGGGCTGGTTCACGCCCGAGATGGAGATGTTCCAGGGCAGCCAGCGAGCGCACGACGACCGCTATCGCTACGGCGCCGAATGGCTGTCGGTGGTCAAACGCCTGTGGACCGAGGAGGAGCCGTTCGATTTCGAATCGGCAGACTTCCACATCAGGCAGGCGCAAGCTCATCCCAAGCCGATCCAGAAGCCCTATCCCGTGCTGATCAATGCCGGCCACTCGCCGGCCGCGACCGAATTCTCCGCCCGCGAGGTCGATTTCAGCTTCGTGGGGTTCGACAGCATCGAGCAGGTCAAGGGCGTCGCCGCGCGCATGCGCGCAAGAGCCCGCACCGACTACGGACGGCACATCGGTGTCTGCACCTCCGCACTCATCGTCTGCCGCGAGACCGAGGCCGAGGCGCGGCAGGTCTATCGCAGCATCATCGAGCACGGCGACTGGGTCGCCGCGGGCAATCTCATGAAGGTGCTGGGTATCGAAAGCCAGTCGTTCAACGACCGCATCGACCGGCATCGCGAGCGGATCGTCGCCGGTTGGGGCACCAACCCGATCGTCGGCACGCCCGAGCAGGTCACGCAGCAGCTCGCCGATGTCTCCGCCGCCGGCATCGACGGCGTGGTGTTCGGCTTCCTCGACTACGCCGAGGAGCTCAAATACTTCGACAGCGCGGTGATGCCCCTGCTCCGCCAGGCCGGCCTGCGCACCTGAGGTAAGGCAGGTTTTGTTTTGGCCCCAAACGATTCCCGTCTAGCATATCGGCCGGGAGACAACGCGCGTGGCAATGCAGGAGCGGACCCAAGTCGGCATCATCGGCGCCGGACCGGCAGGGCTGCTGCTCGCCCGCCTGCTGAAGCTGCATGGCGTGGAGAGCGTGATCCTGGAGGCCCGAACGCGCGACTATGTCGAGGCGCGGGTGCGCGCCGGCGTGCTGGAGCAGGGCACGGTCGAACTGCTGGAAGAGGCCGGCGTCGCCGATAGGCTGCATCGTGATGGGCTGGTCCATGACGGCGTGGAGATCGCCGCCGGTGGCCGGCGCCTGCGCATCGACTTCCGCGACCTGGTCGGCAAGACGGTCACCGTCTACGGCCAGACCGAGGTGACGCGCGACCTGATCGCGGCGCGGCTCGCCGGCGACGGGCCCATCGTCTGGGAGGCCGCGGACGTCACGATTCACGACATCGACGGCGACCGCCCGCGGCTGCGCTATCGCGCGGGCGACGCCGAGCGCGAGCTCGCCTGCGACTTCGTCGCCGGCTGCGACGGCTTCCACGGCGCAAGCCGCCCGTCCCTCCCCGCCTCGCTGGTCCGAACCTTCGAGCGTACCTACCCGTTCGGCTGGCTCGGCATCCTGGCCGACGTGCCACCCTGCTCCGACGAGCTGATCTACGCCAGCCATCCGCGCGGATTCGCGCTGGCGTCGATGCGCTCGCCGACCCGCAGCCGCTACTACATCCAATGCAGCCTCGACGAGAAGATCGAGGAATGGCCCGACGCGCGGATCTGGGACGAGCTCGCCCTGCGGCTCGGCTCGGAGCCGGCACCCGACATCACGACCGGCCCGTCGATCGAGAAGAGCATCGCACCGCTACGCAGCTTCGTCGCGACGCCGATGCAGCACGGCCGCCTCTTCCTCGCCGGCGACGCCGCCCATATCGTGCCGCCGACCGGCGCCAAGGGCCTCAATCTCGCGGCCTCGGACGTCCACTATCTCTGCCGCGCGTTCGTCGCGCACTACACTCGGGGCAACGACGACCTGCTGCACGCCTACAGCGAAACCGCGCTCGCCCGCGTCTGGAAAGCCGAGCGCTTCTCATGGTGGATGACCATGCTCCTGCACCGGCTGCACCCCGAGGCGAGCTTCGAAGCCCAGATGCAGCGCGCCGAGCTGGACTATCTGGCCAGCTCCCGCGCCGCCCAGACCGTCCTCGCCGAAAACTATGTCGGCCTGCCGTTCTGATCTCTTGCCGACGCGCGGGCGTCCCGACCGCCTAAGCCATGAGCGGGCGGGACGCCCGCGCTCCGGCAAGGACTACAGATACTTCCCGGGACGGATCATCGCGCGCCACATATGCGCGACGGGGCTGTTGTCATAGCCCAGCCCCTGCTCGGGCTGGCGGAAGTTGCGGCCGATGATGTCGGTGAACTCCTCGAGCTCGACATGCACGTTGGGATCGAACGAGTAGATGTCGTGAACGGTGATCTGACGCCCGTACATGTACCACTTGTGCGCACGCATGCGCTTGTAGTCCTCCTCGATGTACGGGTCGGGGCGGTACTCGGGGCCGAACATCGTGACGTAGGATTGCGGATATTCGTAGCCGGCGGCCTCGTCGGCATAGAAACGCAGCACCTGATGGGCGCGGATCGCCCAGGTGACTTCCTCGTCGACATAGGGTTCGACGAGCTGCGCGCCCCAGTAGCCGTGGTCGCCGCGGATGAAGCCGACGCCCGCGATGTCGTGCAGCAGGCAGGCCAGCACCATCTTCTCGGGCAGCCCGCCCTTCACCGCATGTCGGGCGCTTTGCAGCAGGTGCATGCTGGGGCCGAAGCGCAGCTTGAAGAAGTCGACCAGCGTCGGCTTCTCCGGCATCGCCGGCAGGCGCGGGTCGTCGACCATCAGCATGCGGGCGTTCGGATTGCCCTTCATCAGCGACGCCGCACTCGGCGGCGCGCTCATGTCGCCTTCGGCAAGGCTGTGCAGCCGCGACTTCACGACATGATAGTCGAGCTCGCGCGACATCTTCTCTTCGTACGCATCGGCACGCTGCGACAGGGTCGCGAAATCGTTCATGGCGTTCCTCCTACGGCCGCTGGGTCCCAGGCTCGCACCGCTACTGTATCACAGGATGGCAAACGCTACGCGGCCTGCCTGCGGCAGAGGCAGGAGGCGCGGACCGGCGTGTCGGCCCTCGCCTGCGCCAGGTCGAGGCGGGCCTTGATCAGCGGCGCCTCCAGCGTCTCGCCGCGGCGGGTCAGGCATTCGTGCAGGCCGTGCAGGCTCCAGACATTGTCGGGATGCCAGCACGAGCGGCTGACCGTCCTGTCGAAGCCGAGATCGGCGCGATAGACCGCCTCGGCCTCGGCGAGCTGCCCCTGCTCCAGCAGCAGCGCGCCGAGCGCATGGCGCGTCGGCTGCATCCAGCCCCACGGCTCGTCGTAGGCCAGCCCGTCCTCGCGCTCGACCGAGCGGCGCAGATGGGCGAAGGCCACGTCGAAGTTGCCGCGGCGGTATTCGAGCTCGCCGTTCAGCATCTCCTCGGCGATGTCGAGCAGGCTGACCACGGTGTTGTTGTGCACCCGCCGCGATTCCGGCACGCGCGCCTTGGCCTCGAGGAAGGCGGCCCGCGCCTTCTCGGCCTCAGGGATCTCGCCCAGCACCGAGTGCGCCAGCCCCTTGGCATAGAGCATCAGCGCGGTCGTCGCACAGTACACGTCGCGGTCGGCCGGCAGCTCCTGGGCGATGATCTCGCGCCACTTGCCGAAGCGCACCAGCACATGCTGCTTCATCGAGAGATAACCTTCGATGAAGTCGGCCATCGGCGGCGACTGGATGCGCAGCAGCGCGTCGGGCGTGGTGGCGATCAGCTCCTCCGCCGCCTTGATCGCCGGCTCATACTGGCCGAGGAACATCGCGCCGTAGATGATGAAGTGGTGATTGTGCGTGCGATACAGCGCATAGACGTTCAGCGCACCCTCGCGCGCGAGGAACTTGCGATCGACCGCCACAGCCTTCTGGTTGTAGACCACGACATCGCGATAGTTGCCGCACAGCACGTCGATATGGGTCGGCATGTGCACCAGGTGGCCCGACTCGGGGACCAGCTCGCGCAGCCGGTCGCCCTGCCGCAGAGCGCGTTGTGGGAAGGGCGACATCTCCATCAGGTGGACATAGAGATGCAGCAGGCCGGGATGGTCCCATGCCGCCGGCCGGTCGGCGAACAACATGTCGAACAGCGCCAGCGCCTCGCGCGTGCCGGCCCCTTCGGGCACGCCGCCGGTGTCGATGTCCCACATCTGCCACGGCGTCTCATCCATGATCGCCTCGATGAACACGCTGGCCGCCTCGAGGTCGTTGGGGAAGCGCGCGAACACCTGGCGCATCTCGCGGGTGAAGGCCTTGTCCCATTCCGACTGGTCGTCGATCGGCGTGCGCTGCGGATAGCGCGCCCGCAGCGCTTCGACGAATGCCCGCTCGACAGGCGTGGCGCGATCGGCGACGGCGAGCGCCGCGGTCATCGCATCGTAGGCCGCACCCAGCGCCTTGGCGCGACCCGCCGGATCGTAGCGATCCCACGGCAGGTTGTAGTTCGGCCCGGCGGCATAGGCGATGCCCCAATGCGCCATCGTGCAGCCGGGATCGTGCTCGACGGCCGTCGCGAAGCACTTGATCGCCTCGGCGTGGTTGAAGCCGAACAGCCAGTTCAGGCCGCGGTCGAACCAGAGCTGCGCCTCGGGCGAGTCCGTCGTCACGCGGCGCGAATAGGTGCCGAGATCGTAGTAGTCCATCGGTCGTCCCCTCTCAAAATCGCGGCGGCCCGGCATTCTGGTCCCAGTCCGGGTCCGTGCTGGGATTGAGCGGAGGGTCGTTCGCGAGCAGGCCCTTGCCGGGAATGAAATTCACCTCGAGGCGGATACCGTCGGGATCCTCGAAGACGAAGAAATAGTAGCCCGGCGCCCAGTCGCCCTCCAGCGGGCCCCGGTCGATCCGGCCACCGATGCTGCGGACCTTTTCGGCTGCCTTGTCGACATCCTCTCGCGTGCGGGCACGCAGGCAGAAATGATGCAGCCCGATCCGATTCTGGTCGAAGCGCAGCCCCTCGTGCTCCGGCGCGCAGCGCTGGATGCCGACCGCCGTCCGCCCGCCGACGTGGTAGAGGAAGTTGTTGCCGTCATAGACCTTCTTGAGGCCGAGGAAGGGCAGCAGCTCGCCGTAGAAGGCATGTGCCTTCTCCCAGCTGCTGACGGTCAGGATGACGTGCGCCATCCCGTTGATCTCGATCATGCGTTCGCTCCCCTCGTCAGCCTCATGCTCCTGCCGGAGCGCGGGGGTCCCGCCCGCACTCCGGCAAGAGCATGACGGTCGTGGTCGTCATCGCGCAATCAGAACTCTTTCCATATGAACGCGCATGTGCGCGTCCTTGCCGTGGTCCGGCAGGCCGCGGCGCACGATCTCGAAGCCGTGGCGGCGATAGAGTCGGACGCGATCTTCCATCATCTCGGCGGTGGTGAGCGACAGGGTCCGCACGCCTCTGGCTTGTGCGAGCTGTACGACCTTGACGATCATGAAGCTCGCGATCCCGGACTTCTGTCGCGCGGGCGCGACCCCGATATTGGCCAGCTCGATGCCGGATTCACGACGGCGTGTGGCAATGGCGCCGACGATCTCGCCGTCGTCGAGGGCAACGTAGATGTCTCCCTGCGCGATCGCCTCGCCGAACCAGCCATAGGCCTCGGGGGCGACCTCACGGCCCAGCCGTTCCATGTAGGCCGCGAAGGCCGAGCGCATCAGCGCGTCGACCGCCGCGAGTTGCGCCGGCGTGGCGACGGCGAACGCAAGAACGGCTTCAGCCGACATCGGCCGCGTCGTGTCCGTAGAGCCAGCCGATATTGGCAATCGAACGATCGCCCGATTTCGCCAGCGCCTCGTCGCGCTTCTGCTGCTCGGACCCGTCGTGGAGGTGGAAGCGGGTGCGATTGTTGGCGCTCGCCTCCTGCAGGCGCGTCGCACGCGGCTTGCGGATCTCCTCGTAGCGTCGCAGGACCGCCGGCACGTCATCCGGCGCAGCGCGCAACAGCGAAGCCAGGGCTGCTCCGTCTTCGATCGATTGCGCAGCGCCCTGCGCCATGAACGGAAGCATCGGATGGCAGGCGTCGCCCAGCAACGTCACGCGGCCGGAAGTCCAATGCGGCAGCGGCAGCCGGTCGTGCAACGCCCAGATAAAGGTCTCGGGAAAGGCCGAAATCAGGCGACGGACGTTCGGGTGCCAGCCTTCGTAGCGCGCCAGCGCATCGGCGACGCGACCCTTGTCGGTCCAGCTATCGGAGGTCCAGTCGCCATGCTCGGCGACGCAAACGACGTTCATGAATCGGCCGGCCGACACCCAGTAATGGACGACGTGCCCGTCGGGTCCCATCCAGTTGTTCGAGGCGACCTCGATGCCGAGCTGCGCGATTTTCTCGGCCGGCACCAGGCCACGCCAGGCGACGCAGCCGGTGAAGCGCGGCTTCTCCGGACCGAACACGACGTGGCGGACGCGGCTGTGGATGCCGTCGGCGCCAATCAGCAGGTCGGCCTCGACAGTCGCGCCGTTCTCGAACCGCGCGATGGCACGCTCGCCCTTCTGGTCGAGGTCGGTGAGCTTGTGGCCGACATGCACGCGTTCCGCCGGCAGCGCCGCGGCCAGCAGATTGGCGAGGTCGGCGCGGTGGAAGTGATAATAGGGCGCGCCGAAGGTCGCCTCGACCTCCGGGCCGAGCGGCGCACGCTGCAGGGTGCGGCCATCGTCCCAGCGTCGCTGATGGACGGCCAGCGGCCTCACGCCCGCCGCATCGAGCGCCTCCTTCAGGCCGAGCCGGATCAGCAGGCGCGAGGCGTTGGGGCTCATCTGGATGCCGGCGCCGATCTCGGTGATGCGCGGCGCCTGCTCGTAGACATGGGCATCGAACCCAGCCCTCAGCAGATGCAATGCTGCGGAGAGGCCCCCGATCCCGCCGCCGATGACCGCGATCTTCATGGCAATACCTGCTGCTTCACTCGCTTCGGGGCCGTGGTCGAGATGTGGGAAAGTATCATCCCAGCACGTTCCGCCAAACCGCCTCGCCATCGTCGCAATGGTCGCCGCGCCAGGCGACGTGGGTGTCGGGGCGAACCAGGACGAGGCGCGATTCGTAGATCGGCGCAACGGACGCATCGTCGACCACCACGATCTCCAGCGGAACGGGCGCAGCGTCGATCAAGGGCGAGGGATCGGCATCGCCGAACCGCAGCAACGTGAACCACGGACCGAGCCGATCGTAGAGCGCCGAGCCATCGTGCAGGAAAGTGCTGGGCAGGCGCGCGCCCGGCGCGGTGGTCGGCGTATAGATCACCGGATCGCCCTCCACGCCGTCGTAGCGGTAGCCGAACTCGATGCCCCAGCTCTCGTTCTCGGCGTTGCCCAGGGCCGCGATGCCCCGCGCGAGCGCTTCGGGATCGCCCTCGTTGCGGTAGAGCTCGGCGATCGCGATGCGCACGCCGGTATGGCGTTCGGAGGCCAGCCGGTTGCGATAGCCGACCGGCCGCCGCTCGCGGCCATAGCTGTCGAGCAGGCCTTGGCCGGCATAGCCCTTGACCGCCGCCGCGAGCTTCCAGCCGAGATCGACCGCGTCGCCGATGCCGGTATTCATGCCGTAGCCACCGGTCGGGATGTATTGGTGGGCCGCGTCGCCGGCGAGGAACACCCGGCCTTCCTGGTAGCGTTCGGCCAGCAGCAGGTGCGTGAACCAGGGATTGGCCACGAGGATCTGGCGCGCGAAGGGCCGGCCGGCCCAGGCGTCGAGGATCGGATGAGGGTCGATCGCCGCCGGATCGACGCCGGCGGGCGGTCGCGTCTGCAGCGTCCAGGTGTCCTTGTCGTCCTGCGCGATCAGCGTGCCCATGGCGGTCTGGTAGTGCCAGGCGACCCCGAAAGCCTGCAGCAGCTCCCGCGCGTCGGAGCGGAAATGGATCATGTAGCGCTGCGTGACCGCCGCCTGCCCCTCGCAGGCGATGCCGAGCTGCTCGCGCACGATCGAGGAGCCGCCGTCGCAGCCGGCGAGGTAGTCGCAGCGCACGGTCTCGGTCTCGCCTGTCGCCCCGATGCGCAGCGTAGCGGTCACCCCCGCCTCGTCCTCCGTGAAGGCCTCGAACGCCACGCCCCAGCGCGCCTCGACACGCGGGTCACCGACGATGGCCTGTTGCAGTACCGGCTCGATCATCACCTGGCTGACGCGCATGGCGGGCTCGCGCGGCTGCGTGCCGTCGTTCCGCGCGCGGATCTCGGCGCGCTTCTCGGCGACGGACGGATAGCGGAAGCGATGCAACTCGCGGCCGGTCAGCGAGGTGATCCAGGAGACGTCGAAATTGTTCGCTTCCGGCACCGCCACCGCGCGCAGCGCGTCGGCCAGGCCGAGACGACGGAACAGCTCCATCGAGCGCCCGTTGGTGATGTCCATCTTGGGATGCCGCGTGGTCGTGGCATTGCGCTCGACCAGCATGCAGCGCACGCCGAGCGAGGCCAGCGTACGGGCCAGGGTCATGCCGACCGGGCCGCCCCCAGCGATCAGGACAGGAACATGCTTCACGGCATCAGAGCGTACACGCAAATTCCGCCCCAGATCAGGATGCAGGCGATCAACGGATAGTCGGTCAGCAGCACGTCGGTCGGCGTCTCGCCGCCCTCGCGCGTCTCAACGACGTACCAGTAGCGGAACATCCCGAACAGCACCAAGGGGATGGTGGCGGCGAGCTTGGGGTTGGTCGACATCACGAACAGGCTGTAGAAGAGCAGCGCCCCCATCGCCGACATCTCGGCATAGCGGTCGACCAGGGTCAGGGAATACTCCTTCAGCACCTTGCGGCCGCCGGACCCGGCCGACGCAAGCTCTGTCCGCCGCTTGATCGACGCGAGGAAGAGCGCGAGGCAAAGAGTGGTGATGGCCATCCAGCTCGACAGCGGCACGCCGAGGGCGGCCGAGCCGCCCCATACCCGGATCACGAAGCCGCCGGCGACCGAGAAGATGTCGATGACCGGCTGGTCCTTGAGGAAATAGCTATACGCGAGGTTCAAGCCGATATAGCCGAGGATCGGCACCGTCAGCGCCGGAAGCACGAAGAATCCCGCGATCAGGACGACATAGAGCACCGCCAGCAAAACGAGGGCGGCACGCAGGGAGACGTGTCGCGCCGCCAGTGGCCGGCTCCAGCTCTTGACCGGATGGGCGCGGTCGCGCTCGATGTCGCGGATGTCGTTGACGATGTAGCAGGCGGCGGAGGCGACGCAGAACAGCCCGAAAGCGAACAGCGCGCTCTGGATCGCGCTCACGTCCGAATAGGCGCGGGCGAAGATCAGGGGCGCGAGCACGAAGCTGTTCTTGATCCATTGCTTCGGCCGCGTCAGCCGCAGCAACGAGTACGCCGAATTCGGAATTGATCCGCTCCCCTTCCCCAATTGTCCTATACTAGCAGAAAGATGCGGCCAGTCTCGTCCTGGGGTCGATTGGAGGCCCCTCCTCACGATATCGTCGAGCTGACCGACCGCGGCGCGGTGGCGGCGGCCCTCGCGCGCGGGCCGGGCATCGCCTATGGCATGGGTCGCAGCTACGGCGATGCCTGCCTCAATCCCGGCGGCGTGCTGTGGCGCACCGCAGGGCTCGACCGCCTCATCTCGTTCGATCCCGCGACCGGCCGGCTGGTGTGCGAGGCGGGCGTCGTGCTGCGCGACATCCAGAGGCTCATGATCCCGCGCGGCTGGGGCCTGCCGGTGGTGCCGGGCACCCAGTTCGTCACTGTCGGCGGGGCGATCGCCAACGATGTGCACGGCAAGAACCACCATGTGGTTGGCAGCTTCGGCGAGCATGTCCGCCGGCTGCGGCTGATGCGCAGCGACGGCCAGGCAATCGAGTGCGGGCCGGACCAGCGGCCCGACTTGTTCGCGGCCACCGTGGCGGGGCTCGGGCTCACCGGCGTCATCGTCGAGGTCGAGCTGCAGCTCCGCCCGAGCGGCGGGCCGTGGCTCGAGGCGGAGACGGTCGCCTTCCGCGGGCTGGCCGACTTCTTCTCCCTGTCCGACGAATCGGAAGCGGGCTGGGAACATACCGTGTCGTGGATCGACTGCACCTCGGGCAGCGACCTGCGGGGCCTCTTCATGCGCGCCCGTCCGGCGGCCGGACGCAGCGGCAAGCCGTGGCGCGAGCGCACCCGGCGGGTGCCGCTCACGCCGCCGGTCTCGATGGTCAACCGCCTGTCGCTCAAGCCGTTCAACGCGCTCTACCACGCGCTCGGGCAACGGCGCACCGGCGTGCAGGTCGTGCACTACGAGCCGTTCCTCTTCCCGCTCGATTCGGTGCTCGACTGGAACCGGCTGTACGGGCCGATGGGCTTCTTCCAGTACCAGAGCGTCGTGCCGCGCGCCGCCGGACTCGCCGCGACGCGCGAGATGCTGGACGCCATCTCGCAATCCGGGGAAGGCTCCTTCCTCGCCGTGCTCAAGACCTTCGGCGAGCGGCCGCCGGCCGGGCTGCTGAGCTTCCCGCGCGAGGGCGTGACCTTGGCGCTCGACTTCCGCCACAGCCGCGCGCTGCCGGCGCTCTTCGCCCGCCTCGACGAGATCGTGCGCGCGGCGGGCGGGCGGCTCTATCCGGCCAAGGACGCGCGCATGCCGCGGGCGCTCTACGAGGCGACCTACCCCAACCTGCCCGCCTTCGCCGCGCATCGCGATCGCGGCATGAGCTCGGGCATGTCGCGTCGGCTGATGGGGAGCTGAAGGGGACACCATGAAGATCGTCGTCATCGGAGCGACTTCCGGCATCGCCGAACATTGCTGCCGGCTGTGGGCGGCAGAGGATCGGGCCGACTTCGTGCTGATGGCACGCGATGCGGCCAAGCTGGAGCGAATCGCGGCAGACTTGACGGTTCGCGGCGCACGCTCGGTCGCGCTCGCCCCGCCCGAGTTCTTCGATCCGGCGGCGATCGAGGCCTTCGCCAAGGCGACCGTCGCGGCCGGGCCGGTCGACATCGTGCTGATCGCGCACGGCTGGCTGTCCGACCAGCAGGCCTGCCAGGACGATCTCGCCATCTGCCGCGATTCGCTGGAGGTGAACGCGGTGTCGCCGGTGCTGTTTGCGGAGGCTTTCGCCGCGCCTTTCGCCAAGGCCAACCGCGGCACGATCGCGATCATCGGCTCGGTGGCGGGCGATCGCGGGCGCAAGGCCAACTACACCTACGGCGCCTGCAAGGGGCTGCTCGGGCGCTATGCCGAGGGCATGCAGCACCGCTTCGCGGGCAGCGGCGTGAAGGTCGTGCTGGTCAAGCCCGGCCCGACCGACACGGCAATGACCGCCGCGCAGAAGGCGCAGGGCCGGCGCCTGGCACCGGTCGGCCAGGTCGCGCGCGAGACGGTGAACGCGATCCGGCGCGGCAAGGCGACGGTCTACAGCCCGCAGATCTGGTGGCCGATCATGCTGATCGTCCGCCATATCCCCCGCTTCGTCTTCAACCGGCTGTCGATTTGAATCGCTTTGCCCACGCGATTTTCCTGATTCTGGGGGCAATGATCGCCGTTCAGGCGGCCGATTTCGCCCACCGCCTGACCGGCCCCGATCTCGTCGCACAGGCCTTCGCCGAGGGGGGCGACGACGCCTATTACTTCTTCACCGTCGCGCGCAACATCGCCGCCGGCCGCGGCATCACCATCGACGGCGTGCATTGGACGACCGGCTTCCAGCCGCTGTGGGCCGCGGTCTGCGCGATGGCCTTCGCGCTGGCGCCCGGCGACCGCGGCGCGCTCGCCCTGATCTACGCCGCGAGCTTCGCCTGCTGGTTCGGCAGCGCCTGGCTGCTGCTGCGCTTCGTGCGCACCGCGCGCGGCGGCGACCTGCCGCCCCTCGCCGCAGCCGTGATCGCGACGCTGTTCCTGGGCGAGGGCCAGCTCGCGCAGGACTACTTCAACGGCATGGAGACCGGGCTCTACCTCACCCTCTGCCTGGCACTGCTGGTCGCCTTTCAGTCGCACCTGCAGGGCGGGCCCGCCGGCAGTGCACGACTGGCCGGGCTCGGCGCGCTGGCCGGCCTCACCATGCTGGCGCGCAACGACGGCGTCTTCCTGTGCGCGGCCGTGCTCGGCGCGATGCTGGCCTCCGGCACGCGGCGGCATCCGGTGCGCGAGGCGCTGATCGTGGGCACGGTCGCCAGCCTGCTCGTGCTGCCCTGGCTGGCCTACTGCCTGTGGGCCTCCGGCGATCCCCTGCCGCAAAGCGGCATCGCGACCTCCGCCGCGCTGCGCGGCCGCGCCGACGGGAGCCTCGTCCTGGACAAGCTGGCGCTCAGCATCGTGCCGCTGCTGGGACTGCGGATCCGCAGCCTCGTCGACGAGCATGTCGCGGCGGCGGCCGGGCTGGTGCTGGCGGCGATGACGGGCCTCGCGGTGGTCTGGCGGCGCGACCGCGAGGCATGGCTGGACCGGGCGTCGGCCTGGATGCTGGCCAGCCTCGCCGCCGCCGGGCTGCTGCTGCTTCTGTACTATCCGCTGTTCAGCTCGGCGATCCAGTTCTTCGAGCGCTACTTCGCGCCGATCAAGCTGCTGATGCTGATGGTCCTGTCGCTGGCGATCGCCCGCCTGCTCGCCCGCTTCCCGCCTCGCCCGGCGGGAGCGGTCGCGGCTTGCGCCTTCGCCGCCGCTGTCGCGGGCTCGCATTCCTACTGGACCTGGCGTGACTTCGCCCTGCCGTTCCGCAGCTACATGGGCGACATCGCCTATGCGATCGTGCGCTCGCCGCTGGCCACGAGCAACGCCCGGCTCGGCTTCGCCGAATCAGGCAGGATCGGCTTCCTCTACCCCGATCGCGTGGTCAATCTCGACGGCAAGATGCGGGTCGACGCCCTCGACGCTCTCCGCCACGGCCGCTTCGCGCCGTTCGTGCAGTCGGCCGGGCTCGACTTCATCCTGCTGCACGGCTTCGACATCGCATTCTTCGACAAGGTCGCGCCGGGCTGGCGCGACGGCTACGAGCGCGTCGAGGACCTCGCCAGCTTCAACGTCTTTGCCCGCAGGCCCTGACGCGTCCTCAGGAATGGGTGATGAACGTATTGCCGGAAGCGCTGACGATGAAGTCGCTCGCAGTGAAATCACCGGCGAAGTTGAGCCCGATCTGGTGCGTGGAATCGGTGAGGGTCAACGTCCCGAGCGTACCGCCGCCATTCTCGCTGAAGCTCACGAACGACCACGCACCGGCAAGCTCGACCTGGTCGTTGGCGCCGAAGCCCACGAGGTGCGAACCGGCATAGTGCACCGGATCCAGCAGATCGAGCAGGGCGCCACTGCCGCCGCCGAGATCGATCGTCTGAGCGGCGCCCGCGGCACCGTTCAGGTTCAGCGTCGATCCCGCCGCCATCGAGACCGTTCCGGAGCCACCCAAGGCACCATACAGGGAGAGCGTCTGGCCGGCCGCGATCGCCAATGTCCCTTCGTTGTCGATGGTGGGCGCCGTGAAGCTTCCCGCTTCAGTCACCGTCTTGGCGGCATCGATGGTGATCGTGCCCGCCGCCACGCCACCGGCCGTTCCGATCTCGATCGACGAGGTTGCATCGGCATAGAGCGTGACCCCGCGGCCGCCCGAATCTTCGGCCAGTGACGCGAGCTGGATTTTCGCGCCGTCCTGGGCATAGACGTAGTCGTTGCTCGAGACGAACGTCCCCGTGACGGTGAAGGTACCGCTGTCGATCGTATAGGATGCCCACCCGCCCAGGCTGTCCGACACGTTCCCCTTGGCCGTCAGCGTCCCGCCGGTCTTGACGCTGTAGTAGCTGCCATAGTTGACCAGCTGGCCGGCCGTCAGGCTGCCGCCGCTCTCGATCAGGAACGAGGTCGGGTAGTTGCCATATAGCGTTCCCGTTACCGTCATGGCGCCGCCGTCCAGTGTCGCGCCGCCATAGCCGCCGAAAGTCGCATCGCCCGAAACCGACAACGAGCTGCCGCCGTAGAGGTAGGCCGACGCGGAAGACGTCACGGTGAGTCCACCGTTGGCGCCCGTGCCGACCACCTTGAATACGCCGTTGAGCAGCGTCTCGCCTTCAAGCGTCAGGCCATAGGCATTGCCGTTGCCGACGATCACCTGTGCCGCCCCGTTGGCCGCCGCACCGATTGTCACCGTGTCGTTCACGCCCGGCGCGGCCGCCGCCGGGTTCTTGCCGGTCGTCACGTCGTCCCAGTTCGCGGTCGCATTCCAGTAGCCCACCACCGCGCCGACCCAGAGATAGGAATCCGGGCTCGCCGTGCCTGCCGGCGCGCTCTTGGTCCCGCCGCCCAGGTAGTTGATCT
>CAMFJT010000095.1 GCA_945957125.1 uncultured Rhodospirillales bacterium
GTGTACTTTGCTCTTGGGTTGAATTGGGGTTCGGTAATGTGGTTGGGGTTAACGCGGGCTTACGGGGGCGCGGGTTGGGTTTGGCAACGGGTAATTGTGGTGCAGGGGGGTTCCGGGGTTTTTGTTTCTTTGGGGGGGGCGCCCCTCTTGCGGGGGTGGGCTTGGTTCTCCCCCTCCCCCATCCCCCGCGGGGGGCCGCCGCGCCCCCAGCGGAACTACGCCGCCAGCTTGTAGAGCTCGACCACGTTGTCACGCAGGATGCGCTTCTTCAGCGCCGGATCGAGGTGGCTGGTCTGCTCCTTCAGCACGTCCTGGCTCCACGGCCATGTCGAATCGCTGTGCGGGAAGTCGTTGGCCCACATGAGCTGGTGCGGCCCGAGACGGTCGGCGAACTGGAATGCCGTCCAGTCATCCTGGAAGGTCAGCGAAATGTGGTCGCGGAAGTATTCAGACGGCAGGCGGGCCAGGTCCTTGCCCTTCATCCAGTAGCGATGGCGCTTGTAGGCGTGGTCCATGCGATAGCTGAAATGCGGCGCCCAGCCGGCATCGGCCTCGACGCACACCACGCGCAGGCCGGGGTGGCGCTCGAACACACCCGAGAACACCAACATGCCCATGATGTCCTGGCAGCCGCGGATGATCGACAGGAAGCTGTTGAGCTTGGGCCCCCGCGGCTTGACCATGGTGTTGTCGCCGCTGGTGGTCAGGATGTGCCACGACAGAGGCAGCTCGAGCGCGACAGCGGCCTCCCACACGGCGTCGTAGATCGGATCGTCGTAGTCCTTCTCGCCGGGATTGCCGGGCATCATCACGCCCTTGAACCCCATCGCCTTGATGCGCTCGAGGTCGGCAATGCCCTCCTTGACCGTGCGCATCGCAGTCTGGCCCATGCCGACCAGCCGGTCGGGATCCTGGCTGCAATAGCCCTGGAGCCAGCGGTTGTAGGCCTCGAAGCAGGCGTGCTTGTAGTCGAAGTCGGGATGGTTGCAGATCAGCATGCCGACCGTCGGATAGATGATCTCCGCCGCGACACCGTCCTTGTCCTGATCGGCCAGCCGCCCTTTCGGATCCCAGCCGCTGCGATGCAGATCCTCGAATTTGGCACCGCCCGCGCGAATATCCTTCGGCGCGATGCCTGCCGCCGCGATCAGCCCGAGCGGCACCGGCGTCTTCATGCCCTCGACGACGAAGGTGTCCCCGATCCCGTCGCGGCGCACCACATGCGGCGCGCGCTCGCGGAAAGCCGGATCGATGTTGTCCACATAGCAGTTGGGCGGCTCGGTGATGTGCGAATCGGCAGAGATCGGGAGCCAGTCCATTGTATTTCCTCCACTTGCTTTCCGGATGGTAGGCACCCGCGACGCCGGACGGCAAGCCGCAGCATTGGCCGGTTTCGGCGGGCGGGAGTAGTTGAACCGCCCGCCCCCCTGTGGCATATCCCGCCCGCGCTCGGCATGAGATGCCTTCGCTGCCGTAGCTCAGTGGTAGAGCACTCCCTTGGTAAGGGAGAGGTCGACAGTTCAATCCTGTCCGGCAGCACCAGAGCGCAATCAACGCATGCAGCCTCGGGACGGCCGCCCTTCCGGCTAGGTGACGACGAAGCTGGCGGCGGACATCGCGAGACCTGCACTTGCCGTCGCGAATTGGACCTGGGCCCCGCTGCCGGTGCCGTCGGCATCGTAGAACAGCGCGCCGGTGGCCGCGTTGTAGATGATGCGATCGCTGGCATCCATTGCGGCGGCGGCGATGACGAACTGGCTCGCCGAAAGCGCCCCCGGCGCCAGTCCGCCGCCAGCGAACACCGCTTCGTCGATCTGGATCAGGTCGTCGGCGACGGCGAAATCCCGAATGATGTCGACATTGTTGCCCGCATCGAGCGCCGCCGTGAAGCTGAACCTGTCGTTGCCGGCACCGCCGTTCAGGATGTCGTTGCCGCTGCCGCCGTCGAGCAGGTCGTCGCCGTTGCCGCTCTTGAGAATATCGTTGCCGGCGCCCCCGACGAGCGTGTCGCCGCCGTCGCCGCCAAGCAGGGTGTTGGCAAGCTCGTTGCCGGTGAGCACAAGACCGGTCGCACCGGCGTTGGCGCGCAGGAATTCGATCTCCGCGCCAGCGGCCAGGCTGTAGCCGACGCTGGCATAGACCGTGTCGGTGCCGCCGCCAACGGCCTCGATCACCTGGTCGGCGGCGCTGTCGACATGGTACCGGTCATCCCCCGCGCCGCCATCGAGAATGTCGGCCCCGCCTCCGCCGTTCAGGATGTCGTTGCCAGCACGGCCGACCAGCCTGTCGGTGCCGTCGCCGCCGATCAGTGTGTTGTCGAGCTCGTTGCCCGAAAGCGTGAGCCCGCCGGCGCCCGCCTCGGTCCGCAGGACTTCCACCGCCCGGCCAGCACCGAGGCTGTAATTGACGCTGGCATAGACCGTGTCGATGCCGCCGCCGACGGCTTCGACCACCTGGTCGGCGGCGCTATCGACATGATAGCGGTCGTCGCCGAGGCCGCCATTGAGGATATCGTTGCCCAGGCCGCCGGTAAGCGTGTCGTCGCCGGCGCCGCCGATCAGCGTGTTGGCGAATTCATTGCCCACGAGGATGAGACCGGTCGCACCGGCGTTGGCGCGCAGTGTCTCGATTTCCTGACCGGCAGCGAGGCTGTAGCTGACGCTGGCATTGACCGTGTCGGTCCCGCCGCCTCCCGACTCGATCACCCGATCGCCGGCGCGGTCGACCTGGTAGCGGTCGTTGCCGACGCCCCCGGCCATCGTATCGATACCGGCGCCGCCGTTTAGGATGTCATTGCCGGTGCCGCCCTGGAGCGTATCGTCACCCGCGCCGCCGTTCAGAGTGTCGTTGCCGCCGTTGCCGTAGAGCTCGTCGTTGCCGCCGAGGCCGGAAAGGGTGTCGTCGAACGCCCCGCCGGCGAGCGTTTGCGACGCGGCCGTCCCGACACGGCTGACCGCGGTGTCCGGTGCACGCCCGTAGATGACATAGCTCGCGCCGGACAGGGTGCCGTGCGGATCGGCACCCCAGGCACCGACGATCAGGTCGGCAAAGCCGTCGCCGTTGACGTCGCCCGCCGACGCGACCGAATAGCCGCTGAAGTCACGCGTCGCCACGCCGTTGAGCATGAAGCCGTTGCTGCCGTCCAGGCTCGACAGGTCGAGGTTCGCCGCGAAGCCGGAAGCCTTGCCGAACACCACGTAGCTCGTGCCGGAAAGCGCGCCGTTGGGATCGGCAAAGGGAGCGCCGACGATCAGGTCGGCGAAACCGTCGCCGTTCACGTCGCCCGCCGACGCCACGGACCAGCCGCTGTTGTCGTCCGCCGCCGCGCCACTGATGCGGAAGCCGTTCCTGCCGTCCAGGCTCGACAGGTCGAGATTGGCCCGAAAGCCCGCGGCCTTGCCGAATACGACGTAGCTCGCCCCCGAACCCGACCCATGCGGGTCCGCGGACGCAGCGCCGACGATCAGGTCGGCAAAGCCGTCGCCGTTGACGTCGCCCGCGGAGGATACCGAATGGCCGCTGGCGTCGTCCCTTGCGGCCCCGCTCAACCTGAAGCCGTTGCTGCCGTCGAGGGTCGACAGGTCGAGGTTGGCTGCAAACCCGCCGGCCTTGCCGAACACCACGTAGCTCGCCCCCGAATTAGCGAGGTGCGGGCCGGCGGCGGGAGCGGCGACGATCAGGTCGGCGAAACCGTCGCCGTTCACGTCGCCGGCGGACGCCACCGCATAGCCGGCCTCATCGTTCGCATCCTCGGCGCTAAGCTTGAATCCGTTGCTGCCGTCGAGGCTCGACAGGGCGAGGATGGCGGCGAATCCGCCGGCCTTGCCGAACACCACGTAGCTCGCCCCGGAGAAGTTGCCGTGCGGATCGGCCATGGGAGCGCCGACGATCACATCGTCGAAGCCGTCGCCATTGATGTCGCCGGCCGAGGCCACCGACCAGCCGCTCCGGTCCTCGAGCGACTCGCCCTTGATCGCAAAGCCGTTGTGACCGTCGAGGCTGGACAGGTCGAGGTTGGCGGCAAAGCCGGAAGCCTTGCCGAACACCACGTAGCTCGCGCCCACCCGGACGCCGGTCGGATCGGCGTTGTACGCCCCGACGATCAGGTCGGCGAAACCGTCGCCATTGACGTCGCCCGCCGAAGCCACCGAGCCGCCCGCAAAGTCGCCCTCCGAACTGCCGCTCAGCATGAAGCCGCTGAGCCCGTCGAGGCTCGACAGGTCGAGGTTCGCGGCAAACCCGGAGGCCCTGCCGAACACGACATAGCTCGCGCCGGACTGCGGCCCTTGCGGATCGGCCCAATCGGCACCGACGATCAGGTCGGCGAAGCCGTCGCCGTTGACGTCGCCGGCCGAGGCCACCGAACGGCCGCTATAGTCCTGCGCCGAGGTACCGCTGAGCCGGAACCCGTTGCTGCCGTCGAGAGTAGAGAGGTCGATATGGGGCGGAAACTGAGCCATGCCTCGTCCTCCGGTCGAAACTTCCGAGCCTGATTCTACCCTTTATCGCAATTGCAGTCAGTCCGCATTTCGACGGCTCGCACGGCGACGCCCGGCCAGACGGCCCTCACGAGGCGGCGGCAAGCACCGCAGCGCGTCAAGACGTATATTCGTATCCTGGGCCGAGGAAGTGCTGGTTGGCCTCGCGGATCTTGGCGGCCGCCTCGTCGTAGAGGAACGGCAGGAAGGCGAAGCGTTGGCCCTGCGTGACCGGCGACACGGCATGCATGAGCGAGCAGGAGAACACCACCGCGCCCCCAACCGGCGGCCGGAACTCGCGCGGGCCGTATTCCGGAAAGGACAGGTTTCCGCCCTCGAACTCGTCGTTGAGGTTTATCGACACGGCGAAGCGGCGATGGGCCGTGCCCTTGGTGGTATTGTCCCGATGCGGGCGGAAATGACCGCTGTCCTCGCCGCGGTAGCAGGCGACCAGATAACGCTCCATCCGGGTGGCGTCGAAATGATGGACCTTCCGGATCTCCGGCTTGATGCGGCGCAGGACACGGTTCTGGATCGCCTTGATCAGGTTGGCATCCTCGATCACGAAGTCCCGCCGCCGCTTGTGCCAGTGGTCGTGGATCAGCGTCGTCTTGCCGTCGACGTCCCGCATGAAACCCGATTCCTGGCCGCCGCCCTTCTCGTACGCCGCGATCAGGATGCGGCACAGCTCGGGCTCGAACACGTCGGGCAGCCAGAGCACCGGTACAGGCACCTCACCCGCCTGTTCTCCCGCCTGCCCTGGCGGAGGCAAGCGGCGGAGCAGATCGAAAAGCGCATTGCCCGCGCTTCCATCCGGCGCGAAGGGAACCAATGCGACGACCCGTAGCGCAGGATCGAGGAGCACCCAGAAGCGACGCATCTCGAACGACGAGCCGTCCTCGCCGGCATCGGCCGCGACGGCGCCGTAGAGCCGGCTGACGGAACGGTCGAAATCCCAGAAGAACCGGACGCCCGGCAGGCTCTCCTGCACGCGGCCTTGCGCATCGGCCGGGTCCAGACTGATGCCGAAGAAGCAGGCGCGGGTGTCGTCGAGCAACGCGCGGTGAGCCCGGACCGACCGAAGTGCCGCCTGCGCGCCGGCGTCGGCGGCCGATCCGAAGAAGCACAGCACGACGTAGCGCCCTGCGACGGTGTCGAAAGCATAGTCGGGATTGCTGGTCGACCGCTGGCGGAACCAGGGCGCGGGATCGCCGGGAGCGAGGGTTGCGAAGCGGGGCGACATGGTGGACGGCGATCGATGCGGGCTTGGCGATGGAGGCCGATGCTACGGATTGCGCGCCCTCCTGCCAACCCGGTTGCCCTTCTCGCCACGAGACCAACCTTGCCTGCACAACGACTGAATTTCTGCTAGCCTGGGGGCAAGAAAAGACAGGGAGGAAACATGGTCAGGCTGCTGTGTGCCGCGCTCGCGGCGTCGCTGCTGTGCGCCGCCGCGTCGGCCCAGACCTTCGTCAACATCCGCTCGCAGGACGCGCCCAAGTACGATCCGCATTCCAACACCTCGAGCGGCATGGGCCACCCCATGTTCATGATGGGCGACACGCTGGTGGCCCTCGACTGGGATCTCAGGACGGTTCATCCCCTGCTCGCGAAGTCGTGGACGGTGTCGGACGACCGGCTGACCTATACCTTCGCCCTGCGCGACGACGTCACCTTCTGCTCGGGCAAGAAGTTCACGGCCGCCGACGTGATCTATTCCTTCACCCGGCTGGCCGATCCTTCCGCCAGATGGCCGTTCCACTGGCGCCTCGGCGAGATCGATTCGCTCACCGCGCCCGATCCCTACACGCTGGTCTACAGGCTGAAGCACCCCCATTCCGAGCTGCTGGTCGACCTCGCCAACTTCGCCGCCACGATCATCAACAAGGAAAATGTCGAGGCGCTGGGCGCCGATTTCGGGGTCAAGGGCTTCGACGGCACCGGGCCGCTGTGCTGGGAGAAGTGGGAGCCGCGCAAGGAACTCGTTCTCAAGCGCCACGATGCCTACAAGTGGGGTCCGACCGGGGTCTACAAGAACCCGGGTCCGGTGAAGTACGAGCGCATGATCTGGCGCATCGTGCCGGAAGAATCGACGCGCATGGCCGCAATGATGGCGGGCCAGGGCGACTTCTGCCACTGGAACCCGCTGCAGGCGATCGAGGCGCTGAAGAAGGCGCCGAACCTCAGCGTCTATGAGCCGACTGCCGACTTCGCGATGTACTACTGGGGCTTCAAGAGCACGCGCGAGAACGTCTCCGACAAGCGCGTGCGCCAGGCACTGTCCCACCTGCTCGACCGCGAGGAGATCAACAAGGCGATCTATTTCGGCCAGGCCGAGACGGCGCGCTCTTTGGTCCATCCCAAGGCGCAGGACTTCGAACCGGCGACCCTCGACGTACTCACGAAGAAGGATCCGGAGAGGTCCAAGCGCCTGCTCGACGAGGCCGGCTGGAAGCCAGGCGCCGACGGCTTCCGCTACAAGGACGGCCGCAAGCTCGAGCTGCTGATGTACTCCTACAATGTCGGCCAGAACCCCAAGCTCAGCGAGGTCATGCAGGCAGCGGCGCGCACGGTCGGCGTCGACATCAAGATCCAGACCTGGGACCCGACAGTGTTCTTCCAGAAGATCGCCCAGCAGGATTACGACATCTGGACGCTTTCGGTGCCCTACACCTCGGCCGGCGACCAGATGTATCTCTACTATCATTCGAAGAACCGGCCGGTGCCCAATCGCATGATGTGGGCCGACCCGGAAACCGACCGTTTGCTCGAGGCCGGCCGTCAGGCAACAACCGATGCCGAGCGCGAGAAGAACTTCCGCGAGGTGCAGCGACGCATGCACGAGGAGGCGTTGATGCTGCCGGCGGCGCATTCCCGCCTCTTCCTGGTGGCAAAGAAGAGCATCAAGGACGTGCGCAGCCACGGCATCTACAGTGCCGCGCTCTACAAGGGCCTGGATATCAGGCCATGAGCGACATCGCGATCAGCGCGCGCCGCCCTGGCCGACGGTGCCGGGGCTGACGGTCCCGGGGCTGACGGTCCCGGGGCAAGGAAGCTCGACATAGCCCTGGCGGCTATCCGACCATACCGGCCCGCAATAGGGGTCCAGGCCGGTGACGACGGTCGGCGCGGTCGCGACCGGCGGCGGCTCGAAGGGCCTTTGGCAAGCCGCCAGCGCGACGGCGGACAGGATGGCGACGGCGATCGACCTCGTCATGGGAACCTCGAGCAGGGTCAGGCGGGCACGGTTACAGCGCCCCGGCAGGATACGTTCTCTCCTCCATTATCCCCAGCAGGTCCATCAACTTCGAGCGCTTCTTCAGGAGATCGGCCAGGGTGTGGCGATCGAGCACCGCCATGAAGGCGGCCAGCGCCTCGTCCAGCACGCCGGTCAGGCCGCAGGCCGGGGCGATGACGCAACTGCCGCATTCCACCAGCTCAAAGCCCTCCTCGGTATGGCGGACCACCGCGCCGACATTGATCCGGTCGGCGGGCCGGGCGAGGCGAATGCCGCCCGACCGGCCGCGCACCCCCTCGACATAACCCGCCTTGCCGAGGTCGTGCGCCACTTTCATCAAGTGGTTCTGCGAGATGCCGTAAGCCCGCGCGATATCGGCGATCGAGCAGATCTTGCCCGGCTGCGCACCGACATAGAGCAGCACGCGCAAGGCGTAGTCGGTATAGCGGGTCAGGCGCATCGGGCACTCCTGCGACACAGTTCGGAACGGTCATTCATTATATATGTATTTCATTGACATGATTAAGGGCCAAGAATAGATGCATCGGAGATACATGATTTGTATCGATTTGGAGAAAGTGCCATGGAAACCGTGAAGCCGATCCCCGCCGTCGATCTCGGCGTCCACCACAAGACGAGCGGCGCGGCCGATCGGCTGGCCTTCGGCTTCACCAAGCTCCTGCGCTTCTGCGCCGATACGTTCTTCGCCAAGCGGTACGGCCATCGCGCCATCGTGCTGGAGACGGTCGCGGCGGTGCCCGGCATGGTCGGCGCCACGCTCACCCACCTGCGCTGCCTGCGCAACATGTGCGACGACCGCGGTTGGATCCGCACCCTCATGGAGGAGGCCGAGAACGAGCGCATGCATCTCATGACCTTCATCCAAGTGGCGAAGCCGACGCTGTTCGAGCGCTGCGTGATCCTGGGCGTGCAGTGGGTGTTCTATGTCGGCTTCTTCGGCCTCTACCTGGTAAGCCCGCGCACGGCGCACCGCGTCGTCGGCTATTTCGAGGAGGAAGCGGTGATCAGCTACACCCACTATCTCCGCGAGCTCGACGAAGGCCGCTCCCCGAACGTGCCGGCGCCGGCGATCGCCCGGCACTACTGGAAGCTGCCGGCGGACGCGACCCTGCGCGACGTGGTCCTCGCGGTGAGAGCCGACGAGGCCCATCATCGCGACGTCAACCACGGCTTCGCGGACGAGCTGGCCGGCAAGCCCGCGTCGGCGCAGGCCCGGACCGCCGCCTATCCCGAGCATGCCGATGACATCAGGCTGGCAGCGTGAGGCCGCGATGATCGCGCCCTACCGCTCGACCCCGGTATTCGACGAGACGACGCTGCCCGCCGCCCTGCGGCGGGAGCACCGGACGAAAGCCGGCGTGTGGGGCGTGATCCGCGTCCTCGAGGGCCGGTTGAAGTTCAGCTTGGAGGATGGCGGCCGTGAAGACGTGCTGACGCCGGAGCGTCCGGGCCTTGTCCTTCCCGAGCAGCCGCATCGCATCGAGCCGCTCGGCCCGATGCGCATGCGAGTGGATTTCTACGACCGGCCGCCGCAGTCCGAGGACGGGACGACCGATGCGCCCTTGCTCAGGCCGTCTTCGCCTTGAGCTCGTCGAGCTGCTGGCGGGCGCCGGCGATCATGCAGGACAGGTCGGAGGTGAGCATCACCATGTCGAAACCGCGCTTCACCGCGCCCGACGCGAACGCGGCGCTGGCGCAGTGCATGACGCACTTGATCCCGGCCTTGCGCGCGGCATCCCGGATCTTGTCGCAGGTCGCCATGTGGAGCGGATCGGGATTGTCGCCGCGCGGCGGAAGGCCGAGCGCGAACGACAGGTCGGCCGGCCCGATATAGACGGCGTCGAGGCCGGGCGTGGCGCAGATCGCGTCGAGGTTGGCGATGCCTTCCTTGGTCTCGATCATCGCCATGACGACGATCTCGTCGTTGGCGTTGGCCACGTAATCCGAGCCGCCGTAGTGCACGGCGCGGACGGGTCCGTTGGAGCGCATGCCGACCGGCGGATAGCGGCACGCGGCGACCGCCTTGGCGGCTTCCTCGGCGTTGTTCACCAGCGGCACGATGATGGCGTAGGCGCCGAGATCGAGCGCCTTCATGATCGCCGCCGGCTCGTTCCAGGCCACGCGCACGACCGGCACCGTGTCGGTCTGCGAGATCGCCTGCAGCATCGGCGCCACGTCTTTCATTTCCGCCGTTCCGTGCTGCAGGTCGACGCACAGCGCGTCGAAGCCCAGGCGCGCCATCACCTCGGCGGTGAACCCGTGCGACACGGAGAGCCAGCCCAGCGTCACGCATTTGCCGTCACGCCACATCTGCTTGATCTTGTTCGGCCGCATGGTCGTTTCCCCTCGTTTGCCCATCGATCCCGCGCGTGGGTCGATCGCCATCAAACCCAAACGATCTGCCAAATCAAGGGGGCTATTCCGGCCACGCAGCCGATCGCCGATACTCCGGCACCATCGAGGAGCTGCCATGTCCTATCGCCATATTGCCGTGGAAACCGACGGTCCCCTTGCGTCCCTCGTCTTCAATCGCCCGCAGATCCTCAATGCCTTCGACAACGACACGATGGACGAATGCCGAGCAGCGCTGCAGGCCTTCGCCGAAGACGATGCGATCCGTGCCGTTCTGGTGCGCGGCGAAGGCCGCGCCTTCTCCGCCGGCTTCGACATGAAGGCCGCCGCGCAACGCGACATGTCCACCGTCGACCACGTCCGCCGCCAGATGGAGCGGCAGTTCGATTTCATCATGGCCTTCTGGGACTGCCCCAAGCCGACCATCGCCCTCGTCCACGGCTTCTGCATGGCCGGCGCCTTCGAGGTCGCGCTGGCCTGCGACATCACCATCGCCGCCGAGGGCACCCGGTTCGGCGAGCCGGAGGTTCGCTTCGGCACGGGCATCGTCGCCATGCTGCTGCCGTGGGTAGTGCTGCCCAAGCACGCCAAGGAGATGCTGCTGACCGGCAACGACAAGATGGACGCCGCGCGCGCCCACGCCATCGGCATCGTCAATCATGTCGTGCCGGAGAGCGAGCTGGTCCCGTTCGGCCGGCGCATGGCGCTCGACATCGCCGCCGCCGCGGGGCCGTCGGTGTTCTTCACCAAGCGGGCGATGAACCGCACCTACGAGATCATGGGCATGCGCGACGCGCTGCGCGCCTCGCTCGACATCGACGTGATCCTGAATGCCACGCCGAGCGCGGAAAAGGCCGAGTTCGGCCGCATCCGCAAGGAACAGGGCCTCAAGGCCGCGCTGGCGTGGCGCGATTCGCGGTTCTCCGACGGCTCGTGACCCGCTCTATTCCGGCTTCAGCCCGATCTCCTTCAGCACGGCCATCATCACTTCAGTGTCACGCTTGAAGCGGGCATTGGTCGCCTCGAAGCTGAGCGGGCCCACGATCAGGTAGTTGGCGAGGAGCTGCTTGACCTTCTCGTCCGTGCCGGCCTCGATCAGCGTGTCGGACAGCTTCTTGGCGATGTCCTTCGGAGTCGCGGCCGGAACGGCGAAGGCGGCGAACGCGCGGGTCTCGTAAGAGCCGCCGACCGCCCCCTGCTCCGTCATCGTCGGCACGTCGGGGTAGGCCGGCAGCCGGTCGCCGACCACGGCGATGATCCGGCCTTTGCCGGAGGCGATGACGGGCGCCGCGGCGGCCGGGCTGCCCGACGCCCCGTCGAGCACCTGCGCCGTCACGTCGGCGAACATCGCCGCCTCGCCGCGATACTGCACGACCTCGACCTTGAGCCCGTATTGCTTGGCCATCGTCTCGATCAGGACATGCGGCGTCGATCCGGGGCCGTAGGCGCCCCAGTTCAGCTTGTCGACCTTCCTGGCGTAGGCGATGAACTGCTCGAGGTTCGTCGCCCCGGTTTTCTCGGCCGCGACCACCGGGCCGCCGATGCTGGTCGTCATCGTGAGATAGGTGAAGTCCTTCTCCGGGTCGTACGGCAGGTCCTTCACCGTGATGCGGTTCTGGATCAGCGACGAGGAAATGGTGCACAGGATCGTGTAGCCGTCGGGCGCCGCGCGCTTGACCTCGGTAACGCCGATCGTGCCGCCGGCACCGCCGCGATTGTCCACGACGACCGGCTGACCCAGCTTGCGTGAGAGAAAGTCTCCGAACGAGCGCGCGATGCCGTCGGTCTGGCCACCGGCCGGATAGGGCACGACGATTCGGATCGGCTTGGAGGGGAAGCTTCCCTGGGCCGACGAGGAAGTGAACGAAGCAGGCGCCGCCAGGATGCCCGCACCGGCCGCGATGAGCCGGCGCCGCGTCGGATTCAATCGTTCCTCCCCATCTGTCACTCGGCCTTCTTTTCGGGCCGGACTGTAATGCAGTCGATATGAGACCAGCAAGCGCGGCCGTCGGTCAACCAACCAGGTGGGCGATGGCCGCTTTCTGCCCGGGCGTCAGCGCGACGGATTTTCGTGTCAACGCGTCGACGTAGACGTGGGTGAAATGGCAAACGGCGGCCGGCACCTCTGCCCGAGAGAAGATCGCGAGCTCGTAGCGCAGCGAGCTGCTGCCGACGCGCCCGACGCGCACGCCGACATCGACCGTCTCGGGGAACCCGATCGGCGCCAGGAACTCGCAGCCGCTGGCGACGCACAGGCCGATCGACGTCTGGCCCGGCGCACGCAGGATGCCGCGCTCGATCGCCATCGAGGTGAGAGCGGTGTCGAACCAGCTGTAATACGTCGCGTTGTTGACGTGCCCGTAGGCATCGCAATCGGACCAGCGGCTCGCAATCTTCGTCCACCACCCGAAATGCTCCCGCCGTTCGTCCTTCGCCGCCCGTCCTTCTGCCACCTTGCACTCTCCCCAAATGCGTCGAGCCAGTCGCGAGCCAAGCCACTGCCTCATCGGACTCGCGATGTCATCTGACCCGACAGCATACATCCTGCTCGTGGCCAGGCCGATGCGAGCTGTAGGCAACGACAGCGCCCCGGCAAGCAGCTTCTTCCGGCTCTCCTCGGCGGCCTCTATCAGGGCGCCTATCCTGCAGGCTTCCTGCCGGGCGGGATCGCCCCGGAAATCAGAGCCGGCCGGCGCGAGCCGACCCGCCACACGAGCGGCGCTCGACTCCGATCGCCACGACCCGGCCGCCTCGCGCCAGGCAGCCGTTCGTCCAGGTGCCGGAGTAGGTCTCGCCGAAGATCGTCGCGGTTCCCGGTCCGTTGGGCACATCGTCCGCGTAGAGCCCTTCGAAGCGCACATCCGGTGTCCAGGCATAGCGGCCGAAGCCCACCCGCTTGCCGTCACGGAACGTGCCCTCGAAGCGATCGATCGCGACGCCGTGCTCCCGCCATTGCACGACGCCCTGGCCTTCCATTGCGCCGCCCGGGCACGCGCCGCTCCAGGTCGCGCGATCCTTCGGATCGGGGTGCCAATCGCCCATCCGGCAGCCGGCTTCCGTGTCGAGCAGCCAGTCGCCCTCGGTGCACGGTTGAATCCAGCTGATCTGGAGCGAGTCGGGCGCTGCGAACGGGCAGTCGCCGCTCGTCGACGCCGCCGCCATCTGCTGGCCGGCCACCGGGGGGCCGGCAAACTGCGCGGCCACGAGCAATATCGTCAGGGCATAGGCCGGAACGCGCATACTCTCCCTCGCAAGGAACGCGACGCGAAGGTTCTAGCTGGTTCGCATTTCGCAGAAATTGTGCGAGGGCACGGTTGTCGTTTCGTGTGTTACTAAGCGCATTCCGCAGGGGCCGCTGGCTTGGCCCCGACGCGTTGTTGGGGGACGAGAATGGCCGCAATCCTTGGAGACCGGGGCAGGAGCTGGGCGCGCGCCTTGAAATGCGCCTCGGCGAGCGTCGCCGCCGCCTTGCTGGCCACTGCTTGCGAGAGCTCGGGCACATCCTATCAGGCAGCGGCCATAGAAGCTTCGCAGAGGGGCGATCAGGAAACGGCGGTGACCCTGGCCCAGAAGGAAGTCGCGCGGTTCTCCACGCCGGAACAATGCTCGCCCAAGAACAACTACAATTGCGGCACGCTCGCCCTCGCCTATGGCAGCCTGGCCGAATACCAGATCCTGAAGGGCGACCGCGCGGCGGGGGAGATCAGCTTCATCCGGGCCAAGGAAGCCCTCGGCCGGACGGCTCCTGTGAACAAGGCCAGCGCCGTGGGCATCGTCTATCGCGATGTCTCGGAGGCGCTGTGGAAGGTCGGCGACAAGACACGCGCCGTTGCCGTCTTCAAGGAAGGTCGCGCCGCCGGCGGCGACAGTTACCTCTTCATGTCGTCCGCGGCGGCAGCCGCCGATCCGGTACCGACGGCCCCTCCGCCGGAATCGGGCCCAGCCGTCGCCCCCGGGCGCGATCGGACGGCATCGAAAAGCTGATCAGTTCGTGGCGTGCTTCTTGGCCAGCGACAACACCAGCTCGAGCGCCTCCTTGCCCGGCAGGCCCTTCTTCTCGGTCTCGGCGACCCAATGGTCCCACACGGGCTTCGCGGCCGTGGCGATCAGCTTGTCGCGCATCTCCTGGGTCACCTTGACCACCTCGAGCTTGCGCTTCTCGAACAGCGGGAACGACTTCTTGTCGGCCTCGGCATAGGCCTCGCGCTGAAGTCGGTAGGCCTCGGGCTTGGCGTCCTCCAGGATCTTCTTGTACTCGTCCGGCAGCGCTTTCCAGGCCTTCTCGCTCAGCACCACGGAATTGTGCACCACGCCGAGCTGCATGCCGAGCGTGTACCATTTCGACACTTCGTGAAGCTTGTAGGCGGTGAAGCTGTAGGTGAACGGGAACGACGCGGCCTGGAACGTGCCGCGCTCCAGGGCGGTGTAGACCTCCGGCGCCGACACCGAGGTCGGCACCGCGCCGAGCAGCTTCATCGCATCGCCCAGCCCGCCGAGTGCACGCACCCGCATGCCTTTCCAGTCTTCGATGCTGCGCGGCGGCTTGCCCGTCCCCATGAACTCGTACTGCGGCAGGAGCAGCGTCATGAAGTGCATGGCATTCCACTTCGAAAGCTCCTCAGCCACCGGCTTCCAGGCCTGATAGGCGTCCTGCACCTTGGCCGAAGCGTCGAGGTCGGCGATCGGCAGGAACGGCATATCGAGCACGCCCTGTAGAGGCGTCTTGGCCGGCGCGTAGGAATAGGCGACGAAGGCACCCTGGAACGCATCGACCTTGATGCCGTCGAGGAAGTCCTTCGCCTCGCCGAGCTGCTCGTTGTATTTGAGGTTGATGACGAAATTGCCGCCGCTCTTTTCCTTGGCGACCTTCGCAAGGTGCTCGAAAGTCACCGTTGCGGCACGCGGCGGACCGTAGAGGGAAAAGGTCCAGGTCACCTTGTCGGCCGCCGCCGCAGGAAGGGCGGCGACGACACCGAACGCAAGACCGAGCGAAAGCAGCGATGCGCGCTTCATGATTTCCAGTCCTCCCTGTCAGTCAGTCCGAGATCTCGACGATGAAGGTCACGATCTGCGGGAACGCCGTCAGCACGCCGAGCGTAATGATGTCGGCGAAGATGAACGGCCAGATGCCCTTGAAGATGTCGCGCACGGGAATGTCGGGACGCACGCCGTTGACGACGAACACGACCAGCCCGACCGGCGGTGAGAGCGAGGCGATGCCGGAGAGCTTGACCAGCACGATGCCGAACCAGATCGGGTCGTAGCCCAGCGCGACGATCACGGGGAAGATCACCGGCAGGGTCAGCAGGAACATGCCGATGCCCTCGAGCACCGTGCCGAGCACGAAGTACAGCATGTAGATCGCCAGCAGCACAAGGATTGGCGCCACATCGAGGCTGGTGACCCACTTGGAGACTTCCTCGGGCATGCCGGAGTAGCCGAGGAAGCGCACGAAAATCAGCACGCCCCAGATCACCGTGAAGATCATCACGGTGAGGCGCGCGGAATCGAGCAGGCACTGGCGCAGCTCGGCACGCTTGATGCCGTTCTTCAGCGCGAAGAGGAACACCGAGAATGCACCCAGCGCACCCGCCTCGGTCGGGGTCGCCCAGCCGAAATACATGCTGAGGAAGATGATCAGGATGACCAGGAAGATCGGCGTCGTGCCAGGCAGCGACGTGAAGCGCTGCGGCCAGGTGTAGCCGGTGATACGCGGCCCCAGCTCGGGGTTGCGCCAGCACCGCCAGGTGATGATCAACGCATAGACCAGCGCCGATACCAGGCCGGGCACGAAGCCCGCGACCAGCAGTTTGCCGATCGACTGCTCGGTGATGATGCCGTAGACGACCAGCAGCGTGCTGGGCGGGATCAGCGAGTCGAGCGTAGCGCCCGCAGCGCAAACGCCGGCCGCGAGGCGCTTGTCGTATTTCGCGCGCAGCATTTCCGGGATGGCGACCTTGGCGAATACCGCCGCCGCCGCGCTGCTCGCCCCCGACACCGCGGAGAAGCCTGCCACTGCGAACACCGTGCCCGTGGCAAGCCCGCCCGGCAGCCAGCCGAACCATCGTCGCGCCGCCTCGAAGGCGGTCTGCGTGATACCCGCGTAATAGGCCAGGTAGCCGATCAGGATGAACATCGGCAGCACGGACAGCGTGTAGTTGGCGCCCGCCGTGTAGGGCGCGATGCCCGCGGTGCGGATGCCGGCGTCCCAGCCCAGCATCATGACCAACCCCGCGGTGCCGACCAGGGCGCCGGCGAAGGCGAAGCGGATTCCGGCGAAGCATAGGGCCAGCAGCGCCGCGACGCCCAGGCAGCCGATCGTCATGGGGCCGAGTTCGGTCATCGTGCGTCCTCCCGGCCCAGTGCTTCGGCGATCTCGTCCTTCACTTGGGTCTCGATGGTGACCAGCTTGGGCACCGCGACCGGCACGGCATCGGGATGGGCGATCATCCGCAGGTAGCCGCAGATCTGCAGCAAGAGGCGCAGCCACAGCACGCTCAGGGCCAGCGGAACCATGAGCTTGGCCGGCCACGTCGGGAGCTGGATATCCATGCTCGAATCGCCGATCTGCCAGGCGCGCAGGAAGTTGGTGAAGCTCGCCCAGACCAGCACGGTGACGATGGCGATGGTCACCACGACACCGAACAGCTCGATCCTCCAGCGCGACGCCGGCTTCCAGTTCATCGTCAGGTCCATGCCGATATGGCTGCCGAGGCGCTGGGCGTAGGCGATGCCGAGGAAAGCGAACAGCGACGAGGCCTGCTCGATCCAGTCGATGTAGCCGTAGATGGCGAAGTCGAAGATGGTGCGGCCGACGATCTGCGCCACGCCGACGAACATCAGGAAGAAGACGGCGGCCGCCGCGATCAGGTTGAGCCCGTCCTCGACATGGGACAGCGCCCAATCGGCCTTACGCAACAGCATAGGCTGCGTATCGGCGCCTGCACTGTCCGTCATTCAGGGCCGGCCTCGGCCGGCCCGGAGGGACCGCAACCCCATGTTTCCTCCCATCCCGAGCGGCGTGGCGTCTCTTGACCGGACCCCATCGCATTCGCACCGTCTGCAACTTAGATAAGCCCCGAGAGCCGGGCAACCCTTGTCGTTCCCCCCGCGTCTGGCATAGTTGCACGCGTCGATGCCCATCCAGTGGACCATCTCCCATCCTGCGCGGCTCGTAATTGCCGTAGGCAGGGACACCGTCACGCGTCAGGACATCGAGGGCTATCTCGATGCGGTGGTGATCGCCGAGACTCTGGCCTATCGCAAGATATTCGACATGACGAATGCCAGGGCACACCTTCCTGACGACGACATGATGGCGCTCGGCGCCCGCGTCCGCGCCTACGCGACCCTGGGGACGATGGGACCGCTGGCGATCGTCGCCAAGACCGTCGAGAGCTTCGAACGCGCCCAGCTGTTCGCGGCACTGGCCGAAGCCGAGCGGCCGCTCAAGATCTTCCGCGAACTGCATCTCGCACGCCGCTGGCTGGACGCGCAGGAAACCTACGATTGACGCCCGTCAATTGCGCATGAAGCCTTCGAGCTCGCCTTCTGCCCACGCAAGAGTCTTTTCGAGCGGCTCGCCCTTGAAATAGCGCACGGCCATCTGCGTCTGCGTCGCCTGCGTGTAGATGCGCTCGGCAATGCCGTGCGGTGCCGGCGCGCCGGCGACCGACAGGACCTGGTGATCGTAGGGGTTCGGGTAGTGATAGAGCGTGCCCTTGGGCGGCCCCTCCTCCGCCCAGACCTTGAACAGCGTCAGCTTCTCGAACGACGGCAGGTCGTAGCCGCCCGAGGCGATCACCATCTGCTCGACCGCATCGGGCTGAGACAGGCGCCGGATGAGGCTCTTGGCCGCCGACTGGTTCTTGCTGAAGTTCCACGTGCTCCAGAAGTAGGGCACGAACGGCGCGAAGCGGCCCTTCGGCCCGGCCGCGAAGCCGTGCGTCCAGAGCTGCTCGGCGACCTTGGGCGCGTCGCGCTTGGCGACCGCCCAGGCCGAGGGGGGATTCATGATGAAGGCGGCCTGCCCGGAGACCAGGAACTTGTTGTTGGAGGCATCGTCCCACGCCGCCACGTCTGCCGGCAGCACCGCCATCAGCTTCTTGTAGAACTCGAGCGCCTGGCGCACCGCGTCGCTCTTGACGGTGATGTCGCCCTTCTCGTTCACCAGCATCGCGCCGAAGCCATGGAAGATGGCGCCCGCGGTATCGACATTGTCCGCCGTCGAGCCGAGCCCGATGCCGAACGGATGGCCGCCCTTGTGACAGTCCTGCGCCGCCTTCAGGAACGCGTCGAAGGTCCAGGCGTCGGCCTTGGGCGGCGCGCCCGCAGGATACATCGCCTGCACGTCGATGCCCGCCAGCTCCTTCATGTAATCGATGCGCGAGCACGGCCCCTTGATCTGGCTGCCGACCGTCGCCGGCACGCCGACCCATCGGCCCTTGATCTTGCCGAGATACTCGACCGTGGCGTTGACCTTGCCGTTGGTGGCGATCAGGTCTGCCATCAGGTCGTCCATCGGCGTGAGCTGCTCGGCGTAACGCGACGGCAGCCAAGTCGAGAGAGCGAGAATGTCGTGCCCCGACTTGGCCTGAGACTCCGCTGCACCGGTCAGCAGCAGCTTGTTGCCCTGCGACGTGATGAAGTCGATCTGGACCTCGACCTTCTCCTTCTCCGCCCATTCGCGCACGAGTTTCTCGGTGGCGCCGTTCGCATTGGGTACCCAGTGATCCCAGAAGCCCATCGAAAGCTTACCCGCGGCATGGGCACCGCGGACGAACGGAGCGGAGAGCGCGACGGCGGCAGTGCCTGCCAGGACGTGGCGACGCTTGAGAGACATGCTGTTTCCTTCCCTGATCGGCCCTCGAGCGGAGCCTTTGTCCGAAGCCTTTCAGGATTGACTTGCAGCGGCAATGAGATTCCGCAGATCGGTACATATGGGTGAACCAATATTTCAGCCGTCCAGAGACGCGCTCCGTGCCTGCCCGATCCGCGCTATCGTCGAGTGATGTGGCGCGACCTTCCTTCTTGCCTGACGGCCCTCCCCTTGATGCTGGCGATTGCCGTCACCCCGCTCGCAAGCGCTCTGGGCTGGGGCGCGACCGGGCATGAGATCGTAAGCGGCGTCGCCGCCGAGCTGCTGCCCGAGGAGTTGCCGCCCTTCGTGCGAACGCCGGAAGCGATCGCCGACATCGCGGTGTTGGGCCGCGAGCTCGATCGTTCGAAGGGCGCCGGCGATCCGCACGACAGGGAACGCGACACGGGCCATTTCGTCAGCCTCGACGACGGCGGCCTGGTGGCGGGCCGGCTGGCACTCGACGCTCTGCCCACAACGCGCGAGGCTTACGACAGCGCCTTGCGCGCCGGCGGCAAGGCGACGCAGTACAGCGCGGGCTACCTGCCGCTTGCCATCGTCGACGGCTGGCAGCAGCTCGTGAAGGACTTCGCCTACTGGCGCGCCGCCTCCGTCGGCGCACGTATCGCCGCCGATCCGGCCGACCGTGCATGGTTCGACGCCGACCGGGTCCGGCGCGAGCGCCTGACGATCCGCGATCTGGGAATCTGGAGCCACTATGTCGGCGATGCCAGCCAGCCGATGCATGTCTCGATCCATTTCGACGGTTGGGGGCCGTTCGACAATCCGCGCGGCTTCTCCACCAAGCGTGGCCTGCATGCGCACTTCGAGGGAGCCTTCGTGCGCGCCAATGTTCGGCGCGAGCAGGTGAAGGCGGCGACCGCTCCCTATTTCGCCTGCGCCTGCTCGATCCAGGATCGTGCACGCCTGCTCATCCTGGCAAGCCATGCCGCCATCGAGCCTCTTTATGCAATGGAGCTGACCGGCGCGTTCGTCGACGGCAATGAGGCGGGCATCGCCTTCGCGGCCGCGCGCCTGGCCGATTCCGCGTCCGTGCTGCGCGACATGATCGTCGATGCCTGGCGCGCCAGCGCCGGCATGGGAGTCGGCTATCCCATGATCAGCGTGCGTGACATTGAAGCCGGCCGGCATGTCCTCACGCGCGACGATTTCGGCCGGGACTGAATGCGCGAGGTGGCTATCGCGTCGCAGCAGCCAGTCAGGGCCGTGTAATGTCGCCCCGCTAGCCTACGGTCATCTCGCAGCCGGGTTCCGGGTTGGCCGTCATGTCGCTCACGTTCAGTTTGCCGTCCCTGGTAGGTCTCGGCGTTTCCGCCGCCTGCGTATGGCGCGCAATCCCCGAAATGGGCAACCGGCCGGTGATGCTGTGGAAGCTCGCGGTCGCGCCCCTCCTCGGTGTCGTCGTGGCCGTCATCCTGCTGGCGGGCGTGCCCTCGAGCCTCCTGCTCGACGTGGCATGGGTCGGAGCCGCGATTGCCGGCGGCGCGTTCGGCGCTTTCATGGGCAATCGCACGCGCTCGGAGACGGACCAGATGTGGGGGCTGGTCAGGCTACAGCCGACCTTCGTCGGCATCGCCGCCGCCATGTGCGTGCTGGCGATGACGACGCTCGATGCCCTGACCACGTTGCTCGGCCATCCAGCGGTCCTGCCGCGCTACGATCCGGCCATCGGTGGCGCGCTCTTCGCGGGTTTCCTCGTCGGGCGGGTCTGGCGGATGGCGGCTAGGGCGATGCGATCGCCGCATGTCGAGCTGCACGGCGTTTAGCGCCGGGCGTCCTCCGCTATAGTGGCGTCATGACCTTGCAGCGTGCCGCCCTGTGGGCCGTCGTCATCGCGGCGACCCTGTACCTGCTCGTCGCCGGACGCGGGCTCCTGCTGCCTTTGGTGCTTGGCCTGACGCTCTGGTACATGATCGACTCGCTGGCCGACGCCTTCGAGCAGCCCCGGCTCCTCGGCGTGCATCTGCCGCGACCGGTCGCGCTGGTCGCCGCCGTCCTGGCCATGGGTGGTCTGGTGTGGATCGTGGGCCGCACGATCGGCCGTAACGTCACCGCCGTCGCCGCCGCCGCTCCCGCCTACGAAGGACGACTGCAAAAGTTGATCGCCCGGGCCGCCGATCTCGTCGGGCTCGAGCAGGTGCCCACGCTCGGCCAGCTCTTCGACCGCATCAGCCTGGCCGACACGCTGGGCGGTTTCGCGACCGCGGCTGCATCGGTGGTGAGCGTGGCAGGCATCGTGATGATCTATGCCGGGTTCTTCTTCGTCGAGCAGGTCAAGTTCCGCCGCAAGCTCACCCTCATCTTCGCCGGCGGAGCGCACCAGGCACGGCTCCGCTCGGTGCTCCAGCAGATCGACCGCGACATCCGCGTCTATCTCCGCATCAAGACGACGCTGGCGGTCGTCACAGCGGGCTTCGCCTATGCGGTGATGCGCTGGGTCGGCGTCGACTTCGCCGGCTTCTGGGCGGTCATGGTGTTCTTCTTCTACTACATCCCGACGATCGGCTCGGTCCTGGCGATCCTGGCGCCGGCGCTGCTCACGCTGGTGCAGTTCGACCATCTCACGCCCTTCCTGACCGTGCTGTTCGTGATCGGCACGATCCAGGTCGTGATGGCCAACGTGATCGAGCCCGCCATGCTGGGGCGCTCGCTCAACCTCTCGCCGCTCGTCGTGATCGTCTCCCTCATGGTGTGGGGCACGATCTGGGGCGTGGTCGGCATGTTCCTCTGCGTGCCGATCATGGTCGTGCTGCTGATCGTGCTTGCCCATTTCGAGACGACGCGGCCGATCGCGATCCTGCTTTCGGCCGACGGCCGCATCCCCGAGCCCCGCACGACGCCCCACACGAGGCCCCGCACGAGCCTCGAGGGATAGACGGCGGCGTCAGTAGGAGAACAGCACCGGCAGAGGCGAGCTG
>CAMFJT010000096.1 GCA_945957125.1 uncultured Rhodospirillales bacterium
TCTCGATGGCGACGCACGACGACGCGACCCTGCGCATCCCGACGCGCTTCGCGCTCGGCTTCATGAAGTCGATGGACAACCGCAAGCGCAGCGAAGGCGCGAAGATCTTCGGCCCCGACATCGACAGCGTGATCCTGGGCAGCGCCGCGTTCGGCCATGTCGGCGCCGGCGGCTCGCTCGGCTTCGCCGATCCTGCAGCCGGACTGTCGTTCGGCTACACCATGAACCGGATGGGCCCCGGCCTGCTGCTCAACGACCGCGGCCAGGCCCTGGTCGACGCGACCTATCTCTCGCTCGGTTACAAGAGCAAGGACGGCGGGGTTTGGGTGAAGTGAACCATCCTTCTCAAACCCTCCTCTCCCCCACTAGGGGGAGAGGCTAGGTGAGGGGGTTACAGCCGTCGTCGCCCCCTCACCTAGCCTCTCCCCCTAGCGGAGGAGAGGAACCTGAAGGTGAGCGGTAGCGGTGCTCCCCGTCTTCCGTCCGCTGAAGGACCGCGCGGTCCTCACCGTGTGGTCGGGTCTCTGCACCTCGACGATCGGAGAGGACCTGTTCCGGGTGGCCAGCGTCTGGCTCGCCGTCGAGGTCGCGGGCAACATGGTCGGGCTGGTCACCGGCGTGCAGTACGTCGCGATGCTGGTCGCCGGCCTGTTCGGCGGCGTGCTGTTCGACCGCTGGCGGCCGGTGCAGGCGATGCTCGTGTCGCGCTGGTGGAGCGCTGCCTTCTGCATGCTGCCGGTCGTGGGCTACTATGTATCCGGCCTTTCGATCACCCTGCTGATCATCTCGTCGGTCGGGCTCGCCTCGCTGCGCATGGCGTTCTCGCCAGCGCTGCAATCGACCGTGCCGACGCTGGTGCGCGACCGCGACAGCCAGCAGGCGATCAACGGGCTGTTCGACGCGACCTATCGCATCGCCCGCCTCGTCGGGCCGATGGTGGCGGCGCTGCTGCATCTCTTCATGCCGGTGATCCACTTCCTAAGCGCCACCGCGTTTGGATTCCTGGTCTCGGGCGCGGCGATCCGCGCCGCGCGTGAGCGGCTCGAGGGTGGGCTGAGCGATCCGGTACGCATGAAGCCCGGCCTCGGCGGCGCGTGGGAAGCGGTCACGGCTGGCTTTCGTCTGATGCTGAGCCAGCCCGCCACCGGCGCCACGCTGCTCGTCAACGCGATCATGAACGGCCCGTGGATGGTGGCGCTCAACCTCGCCATAGCGCTGATCGTCACGGAGTACCGGCCGACATTCCTGGGCTTCGGTGATCTCGCCGCCTACGCGCTGGTAATGGGCGCCTACGGCGTCGGCGACGTGTCCGGCAACATCGTCGCCGGCAGCGTGCGTTTCCGCCGGCCGCTCTCGACCATGTTCCTCGGCTATGTCGTGATGGGCACGGGCTTCTCGTGGCTCGCCCTCTCGGTGTGGCTGCTGCCGGCGAGCATGCTGCTGCCGGCGATGATGATCGGCGGCCTGCTCGCCGGCTTCGGCGGCCCGTTCTACTTCGTGCCGATGATCACCCAGATGCAGACGGTGTTCCATGGCCACGCCATCGCCCGCGTCTTCCGCCTGCGCCTCGTGGTGATGGCGGCCGCCATGCTGGTCTCCAGCCTGATCGCCACCTGGTGCTTCGAGCTGATGGGCGCCGTTGCGACCCAGCTCGGCTGCGGCCTGCTGATCCTCGTCGTCGGGATCTCGGGCCACCTGCTCTGCCGCCGGATCGAACGCCAGCAGCGCCGCGGCGGTGCAGACCCGATGCCTACGCCGGGCGAATGACCGGCTTATCCTCCCCCATCCTCACCAAATCATTGGACGCTGCTTGATGAAAACCTTATCTTATCATTGATAAGATAAGGCATGTGACCGGAGATGACCTTCCGTCTAGAGGCCGTGTGCCGTCGCGCCTTCCAGAGCGCCGTCTACGACGCGACGGAGGATATCTCGGCCTGCGGCGGCTGGGTGAAGAACCACCACTTCTATTCCAACATGATGGCGACCATCGCCTTCGAGATGCCCGCACGAAGTTTTCCGACATTCGCGAAAGCGCTCGCGGCTCATGGCTTCGTCGTTGGTGATCCGCCTCGATGGCCGGTGGGCAACGATGACGTGGCAGGGCAGTTGACGATCAGCTTCTCGAACGGCGAGCCGGACGTGCGTCGGCCGGTTCCGGCCATCGAGTGACGGGGATACGGTGGCAAAGGCGAGGCAAAAATATCATCATGGCGACTTGCGCCGAATGCTGCTGGACGCAGGCATCGCTTTCCTGAAAAGCAACGATGCAAGCGACCTCAGCGTCAGGACGCTCGCCAGGACGCTCGGTGTGTCGGAAGCTGCGCCCTACCACCATTTCGCCGACCGCCAGGCTTTCGAGCACGCCATCATGTGCGAGGGGTATGAGGTTCTTGCTCGACGTTGCGAGGCGGCGGCCGGCAGAGGCAAAGGCCTGAAGGGGCTGCTTTCGGCCTACGTCCGCTTCGCCACGGATCACCCAAACCTCTTTCGCCTCATGCATCGATCCGGCGCGGCGCGAGATCCAGCCAACGCCGAGCTTCGCAGGGTTTCCGAAGCGGCATTCTCGCCTCTCCTTGCCGAGGTCCGGCGTCGGGCGCTCACGATGGACGTCACCGACCCACGGCGAATCGGCTTTCTGACATTGATGGTATGGACGCAGTTGCACGGCCTGACCGATGTCGTCCTTGCCGACTTCTTGCGGCTTGGAAACGGCCGGAACGCCTTCTTGCTGGCCGCCTACGCCCATATCGAGAAAGGTCTAGAGGCAGCGCTAGCCTGCTTCAGCCGGCCAACGGCATCTGAGTCCGTCAAATTCTGTCGTCCTGAGCGCAGCGAAGCTTGTCCTTGCTGACGTCGATGCCGGTGAGCGCTACCATCTGGCTCATCTTCGGTATTCCTTCCTTGCATCCGGTCTCGTGACCATGCAGCCGTGCGGGCTTGGCGAAGAGACGATCCGGGCTCCGAGCTTCGCTACGGGGTCCGCCAAGGCGGCCTCCTTTGACCTCAGCGGGCTCCGGACCGTCGGCGCGGGAGGGGGTATCGCTCCCCCCGGCGCCAGCTCCCTTTCAGGCGCTTCTCCACCAACATGCAAGGACCTCACGCCAGATCCGTAGCCCGTGTCTGATCGTTCGGTGAGGTCCTTCGCTGCGCTCAGGACGACAGGAGTGGTGTGTCAGCGTTCTGCACGTCTTGTCAGTCCGAGGCTGAGCATCGTTAGTCTATGACGGGAATCCACCAACACTCGAAAATGAGGTTGCGGGAAACGCCGTGTATTGATACCGTCGCCATAGATACACACCGTTTCCCAAACGGAGACAGGCATGGCCAAGGCATTCCCCACCGACAATCCCTTCCTGCGCGGCTACTACGGCCCGGTGAACACGGAGGCTGACGCCGCCCACCTGCAGATCACCGGCGAGATGCCGAAGGAGTTGCTGGGCACGCTGTACCGCAACGGTCCGAACCCGCAGTTCGCCCCGCGCGGGCCGTACCACTGGTTCGGCGGCGACGGCATGATCCACGCCTTCCACATCGAGAACGGCAACGTCTCCTACAAGAACCGCTGGGTGCGCACGCCCAAGTGGGAGATCGAGAACAAGGAAGGCGAAGGGCTGTCCGGCACTTTCGGCAACCCGCGCTACACCGATCCGCGCGTGATGGCGCTGAACTCCACGATCGCCAACACCAACATCGTCTGGCACGGCGGCAAGCTGCTCGCGCTCGAGGAGGCGCATGCGCCGTTCGCGCTCGATCCGGCGACCCTGATGCCCGTGAACGGCGGCTACGAGACCTGGGGCGACAAGCTCTGCGGACCGTTCACCGCCCACCCCAAGATCGATCCGGTGACCGGCGAGATGGTGTTCTTCGGCTATTCGGCCAAGGGCCGCTTCAGCAAGGAAGTGAGCCTCCAGAGCGTGACGGCCGACGGTCGCATCACGCGCGCCGAGATCCTGGACGGGCCGTACCCGTCGATGATCCACGATTTCGCCGTGACGAAGAACTGGATCGTCCTGCCGATCTTCCCGCTCACCTCGTCGATGGAACGGGCGATGTCGGGCAAGCCGCCGTTCGCCTGGGAGCCGGACAAGGGCACGCACATCGCCTTCATCCCGCGCAACGGCACCGTGGCGGACGTGAAATGGGTGAGCGCGCCGGCGTCCTACGTCTTTCATCCGATGAATCACTTCGAGACGGCGGACGGCAAGGTCGTGGTCGACGTCATGAAGTACGACGTGGCGCCGCTTTTCCCGCGGCCCGACGGCTCGCCTGCCTCCGACCAGCCACCGCGCGCGCGACTGTTCCGCTGGACGTTCGACCTCGACGGCCACGGCAACACCTTCCGCGAGCAGCAGCTCGACGACCGCTCTGGCGAGTTCCCGCGCTTCGACGAACGCTTCTGCATGAGCGACTACCGGCACGGCTGGATCGTTTCGGGCGACATCACCGATCCGAAGACCGGCGAGCCGCGGCAGGATGGGCTGGTCCACTACGACCTCGAGACCGGCAAGAGCACGGCCTGGAGCGCCGGCAAGGACGATCGCTTCGGTGAGCCAATCTTCGTACCGCGGTCGGAGACCGCCGCCGAGGGCGACGGCTGGCTGCTGAGCGTGCTCTATCGCGGTGAGGAGAAGCGCTCCGACCTGGCGGTGTTCGAGGCGACCGATCTCGGCCGTGGCCCGATCGCGCTGGCGCACCTGTCGAGCCGCGTGCCGGCCGGCTTCCACGGCAACTGGCGGCCCGGGACGTTGTAGGGCGCTGGAGACTTGAAGGAGGCTGCGCACGGCCTTCGATTCCCCCCTCACCTGGCCTCTCCCCCTAGCGGGGGAGAGGAATATGAGGGAAAAGGGTACGAGCGATGATCGTCGTCCATCACCTCAACAACTCGCGCTCGCAGCGCATCCTGTGGATGCTGGAGGAGCTCGGCCTCGACTACGAGGTCAAGCGCTACGAGCGCGAACCGTCGATGCAGGCGCCGGCGTCGCTGAAGGCCATCCATCCGCTCGGCAAGTCGCCGGTGATCACCGACGGCGACAGGACGCTGGCCGAATCGGGCGCGATCCTCGAATACCTCGCCGAAACCTACGGCCGCGGCCAGTTCGTCCCGACCGCCGGCACGGACGAGCGCATCCACTACCGGTACTTCCTGCACTACGCGGAAGGCTCGCTGATGCCGCTGCTGCTGATGAAGCTGATCTTCAGTCGCATCCCCGAGCGCCTGCCGCTGCTCTTCAAGCCGGTCGGCCATGCCATCGTGAAGGGCGCCAACGCCACTCTGCTCGACCCGCAGATCGGCACCCACTTCATGTTCCTCGAGAGCGAGCTCGGCAAGCGCGCGTGGTTCGCCGGACCGGACTTCACTGCCGCCGACATCCAGATGAGCTTCCCGCTCGAAGCCGCCGCCGCCCGCGCGCCGATCGTGCGCCAGATGCCGAAGCTCGCCGCCTTCCTCGACCGCATCCATGCGCGGCCGGCCTATCAACGCGCCCTTGCCAAGGGCGGTCCCTACGAACTGCTCAAATAGGAAACAGGACAAGGACACATGGCTCTTCCGGCTCTTCTGCGCGACAACCTCTCGATCCCCGTGGTCGGCGCGCCGCTCTTCATCGTTTCCAATCCCGACCTGGTGATCGAGCAGTGCAAGGCCGGCGTCGTCGGCTCCTTTCCGGCGCTGAACGCGCGGCCCAAGGAGGTGCTCGAGGAATGGCTGAAGCGCATCACCGGCGAGCTTGCCGAGTACAAGGCCAAGCACCCGGAGAAGAAGGTCGCCCCCTTCGCGGTCAACCAGATCGTGCACAGCTCCAACGACCGCCTGCAGCACGACGTCGAGCTTTGCGAGAAGTACAAGGTGCCGATCCAGATCACCTCGCTGCGGGCGCCCGACGACGTGGTCGTCTCTGCCAAGCGCTACGGCTGCCTGGTATTCCACGACGTGACCAACATCGTCCACGCCAAGCGCGCGCTGCAGGCTGGCGTCGACGGCCTCATCCTGGTTTGCGCCGGCGCGGGCGGCCATGCCGGCCGGCTGTCGCCCTTCGCGCTGGTGCCGGAAGTGCGCCAGTTCTACGACGGCTGCATCCTGCTCTCGGGCTCGATCGCCAACGGCGCCAGCGTGCTGGCCGCGCAGGCGCTCGGCGCCGACCTCGCCTATCTCGGCACGCGCTTCATCGCCGCCAAGGAGGCGAACGCGACCGAAGGCAACAAGCAGTGCATCATCGACTCGAGCGGTGAGGAGATCGTCTACACCAACCTCTTCACGGGCGTGCACGGCAACTACCTGAAGAAGAGCATCGCCGCCGCCGGCCTCGACCCCGACGACCTGCCGACCGCCGACAAGAGCAAGATGAACTTCAACTCCGGCGGCAACCAGAAGGCCAAGGCATGGCGCGACATCTGGGGCGCGGGCCAGGGCGTCGGCCAGATCTTCGACGCGCCGCCGGCCGCCGAGATCGTGGCCCGCCTCAAGGCCGAGTACGATGCGGCCCGCGCTGCCCTCTTCGCAGGCGAGACGGTGCCGACCAGCCTCAAGCAGGCCGCCGAATAGCATGTCCCTGTACGAAGCCCTCGCCGTCGTCGCCCTGCTCGGCGCCGGCGGCTTCGCCTGGCACCTCTACCGCTCCGACACCCGGCCGAAAGCACCGGGCGGCTCGGCACCCCAGCTGCCGGAAAGCCAACCGATGTTCGCGCGAGATCGAGGCAGCAAGGACAGAACCGATTAGCCTGCTTGCGGCGGCAGCTCCCGGCGCGCACACGGCCTTGTGAAAAGTCCCGTCATGCATGCTGGGAGCGCGGCTCTCCAGGCGGCTTCGAAGAACACACAGCGCAGCCCAGGGAGAGAAAACCCTACTGCGCGACCGTCAGCAGCCAGCGTGCCAGGCTGGCACCACGCTCCGGCGGCAAGGCGCGGGGGGCGGCGTACAGCTTGACGGTCGCGGCACAGGCGTCGGCCGTCGACAGGGTCGCGAACGCGTCCAGTTGCTCGAGGTCCTTGGCGGTGGAACCCGCCTCGGCGAGGGCGCGTCCGACCTCCTCGGTCTTCAGGGTCGTCTTCGGCGGGCCGCCTTTGCCGCTGCGATAGGCCTGCTCCTGCAGGGCGAGCGCCTGCCGGAGGAGGATCTTCCCGTCGTCGTCGAGCTTGTTGGCGTTGCGCAGGCCGGCCAGCCCGAGCTCGCGGCAGAGTTCCGGGTCCCGGGCCTGCAGGTACTTCGCCAGCGCCGCCATCCCGCCGGCTGCCTTCAGGACGCTGTCGTCGTCGGCCGCGAGAAGCGCCGGAATGATGTATCGCTGCCGGGTCTCGATGCCGAACCGCGCGGCAGGGGACGGCACCTGGCCGGGATGCTTCAGCTCCTCGGCGATCGCGGTGCGAAGCTTCTCCTCGAGTGCGGGGTTTTCGGCGATGACCAGGCCGACCAGCGGCATCTCCTTCGCCGTTTCCACGCCGCGCTCGACCTCGGCCGACGATGGGGCGCGCAGATATCGGGCACCGAAGCCGACGACGGCGACGACGCCGGCGGCGACAAGGGCGATGAGGATGATCCGGACGATCTTGCGTGAAGGGGGGATGGGCTTGTTCCTGTAGAGAGCGCGGTCTGCAACGCGGGGACACTTTGCCAAAGCCGGCGCACGCCTGCTAGTGATCGCGCAGCATGCGCAGACTTTACGACTGGGTGATCCGCCTCGCGGGGCATCCTCGCGCCATCCCCGCCATGGGCGCGGTGGCGTTCGCCGAAAGCTCGTTCTTTCCCATCCCGCCCGACGTGATGCTGGTGCCGATGATCCTGGCCAACCGGCAAAAAGCCTTCAGGATCGCGCTGGTCTGCACGGTCTGCTCGGTGCTCGGCGGGCTGCTGGGCTATGCCATCGGCTACTACTTCTTCGAGACGATCGGCGACTGGGTCGTCAGGACTTACGGCCTGCAGTCCGGGCTCGAAAAGTTCCGCGATGAATTCGCGCGCTACGGCACCTGGGTGATTCTGGTCAAGGGCCTGACGCCGATTCCCTACAAGCTCGTGACGATCGCCTCGGGCGCGGCGCATTTCGATCTCTTCACGTTCGTGTGGGCGTCCATCGTGACGCGTGGCGCCCGCTTCTTCCTCGTGGCAGCCTTGCTATGGAAATTCGGCGAGCCGATCCGTGCCTTCATCGAAAAGCGGCTGACGCTCGTCATGTGGCTGTTCCTGATCGCGCTGGTCGGCGGCTTCGTCGCAGTGAAGTTCCTGTTCTCGTAGAGGTCATGTCGCTCACCTATCCCACCCGCGTCGGCCTGGCCGCAGCGCTCGGCAGCATCGCCCTGCTGGGCGGGGCCTATTACTTCCAGTATGTCGTCGGCCTCGCACCGTGCGACATGTGCTTCTGGCAGCGCTATCCGCACATGGTGGCGATCGTGGCCGGGCTGCTCACCCTGCCGCTGATGCGGGCACGGCAGGTCGCTCTTCTCCTGGCAGTCGTGGCGATCCTGGCGTTGTTCGTCACGGCGGGGATCGGCGTCTTCCACGCCGGTGTCGAATATCGTCTGTGGGAGGGCCCCCAGGCCTGCTCGGGCCGCATCCCGACCGGCCTGTCGGCCGAGGAGCTGAAGAAGGTCCTGCTCGGCGCCCGCATGGTTCGCTGCGACGAGGCGGCCTGGAAAATGTGGGGCATCTCGATGGCCGGCTGGAATGCGATCCTGTCCGGTGGGCTGGCGACCCTGCTGTCGGTCCACCTCCTTCGCCATCGGAAGGCATACGCATGAAGACCGGTGAGCAACACAATCCCGGAGACCTCGAGCCGCGTGCGCTGGTCGAGCGCGTGATCCGGGTCGACCAGGCCGGCGAGTTCGGCGCGGTGCGGATCTACGAGGGCCAGCTCGCGGCGCTGCGCTGGACGGGGCGTGCCAGCGGCGAGGCCGGGCGCAAGATCGCCGAAATGGCGCGCGGCGAGCGCGAGCACCGCGCGACCTTCGATCGCATTCTGGCGCAACGCCGGGTACGGCCGACCGCGCTGTCGCCGCTGTGGAGTCTTGCCGGCTTCGGGCTCGGCGTGGCCACGGCGCTGATGGGGGAGAAGGCGGCGATGGCGTGCACCGTCGCGGTCGAAGAGACGATCGAGGCGCACTATGCGGGCCAAGCCGCCCAGCTCGGCGAAGACGAGGCGGAGCTGCGCGCCACCATCGAGAAGTTCCGCGCCGACGAGATCGGCCACAAGGACGAAGCACTCGCCTCCGGCGCCGAGCAGGCCCCCGGCTACGAGGCCCTGACCTCTGTCGTCAAGGCCGGCTCCCGGCTGGCGATCTGGCTGTCGACACGGATTTAGCCAGCGGCGGACGCCGTCGGGGGGGGCGTTCAGGATTCCAAGACGCGACAGGCCGGCCAACGCGGAATTGATGGTTGGCGCACTCAAGCCTGTCCTTGCAACGAAAAGAGCAGACGTGCGGTACGGAGCCTGCTGAAGCAGGTCATGGACCCGAAGCGCCGAGCTCGGGCGATCGCTCTCCGCACCGATCCGCTCCCTGTCACGCTTGAACAGGTCGACGATACGCATTGCGGCGTCGAATGCCTGATTTGCCGTCTCCGCGACGCCGTCGAGGAAAATTCGAGCCAGGCCTCCCGTGCTCATGCTCGCGCAGCTCCTGAATCAGCCGGTAGTAGTCGGCGCAATGCAGTTCATGAGTTCTGTCGTCGGCGAAGGAGCGAACAAGGCATTGCCGGGGCGCGTGCCACCGATCCCGTTCTGCGACAGCCGCAACGCGCCGGGACTCTTCGTATTGCCTCTGCCTCCTTGAAGAAGCCGCGCATGCATCTCGCGAATGAGCGGTGCATCGACATAGTTCGCGACTTCTCGAACATCGTCGGTGGCTTGCCTGGCCTGGGGCCGACTGAATTGCTTCGATTTGAGAGGAAAGGACGGCCTCCCTTCTCACACACAGAAGCGGAATCAGCTCGAGAGGCGCGGTCGGCGGCGACGGCGGCGGGACGAAGGCCCGTACGACTTCTCCCCACCGACCGGAGTTTCGACGTAGCGGCCCAGCCGGCTGTTGTCCGTGAATTCCGTCACGGCAGCCATATGCGGCCGCGCTGTCATCTAAGCAAGAAGCCGCTTTCTCAAGTAAGCCTGAAGCCTAGTTCAGCCTGCCTCAACAAGCACGATCACCCCTGGTCCAGCTCGCTGTCCCAGTACAGGAAGTCGCGCCAGCTCTCGTGCAGGTAGCCGGGCGGGAAAGCACGGCCGTTCTCCTGCAGCTCGACGGTCGTCGGCTCGGCGGGAAAGCGGTGCAGGTGCAGCCCGCTCTCGCGCAGGAGCCGGTTGCCCTTGAGCAGGTTGCAGGGGCTGCAGGCGGTGACGACGTTGGTCCACGAGGTGCGTCCGCCGCGCGACTTGGGCACGACATGGTCGAAGGTCAGCTCGTTGGTCGCGAAGTCACCCCGACAGTACTGGCAGGTAAAGTGGTCGCGCAGGAAGACGTTGAATCGCGTGAAGGCCGGCCGCCGCGCCGCCGGCACGTATTCCTTGAGCGCGATCACGCTCGGCAACCGCATTTCGAAGGACGGGCTGTGGATCATGCGATCATATTCGGAGATCACGCTGACCCGGTCCAGGAAGACTGCCTTGACCGCATCCTGCCACGGCCAGATCGACAGCGGGAAGTACGAGAGCGGCCGAAAGTCGGCGTTGAGCACCAGCGCGTGGCAGGACTCAAGGCCGGGCGTCACGGCTAGCTCCGCCGCCGTTGGCTGGTACTACTGGGGAAGTCGATACGGTCGACCATGATGGGCGCATTGTGGCCAAGGATTTCCGGAAACACAACATGTCGATGCCGAGGTCATCGACGTATCTCGGAAAGGTAATATGATCGTCACTGGAGGAGACACCATGGACACCGCCATTCGCCCCGAGACCGGCTTTCCCCTGCCCCAGGCCGATCTCGAATCGCTCGGCTTTCGCCGCAGCCAGATCGACCGGCTGATCGAGCTGATCGAGCGCCACATCGCGGCAGGCCGCTATCCCGGCTGCCAGATCGCGCTCGCCCGCCACGGCAAGCTTGCCCTGTTCAGGAGCTTCGGCAACGCCGTCACCGAGCCCACCGCGCGCCCGGCGGCCGACGATTCGCTGTGGCTGCTCTACTCCAATACCAAGGTCGTGACCGCCATCGCACTGTGGGTGCTGGCCGAGCGCGGCCTGTTCGGCTTCTCGGACAAGATCGCCGATCACGTGCCCGAGTTCGCGAAATTCGCCAAGGGCAACATCACGGTGCTGCAGACGATCACCCACCAGGCCGGCTTCCCCAACGCAGTGGTCGGCAAGGATGCCTGGGCCGATCACAAGCGGCTGCGCGAGGTGGTGTCGAATTTCCCGCTCGAGTTCACGCCGGGATCCAAGGTCCACTATCACGGCCTCACCGCCCACTGGACGCTGGGCGTGCTGATCGAGGCGGTGACCGGCAAGGACTTCCGTGACGTGATCCGAGAGACCGTGACCGAGCCGCTCGGCCTCTCGCGCGAGCTCTATGTCGGCCTGCCCGAGAGCGAGTTCGGTCGCGCCGCCGACATGCACGAGCCGAAGCCGAAGGGCGATGGCTTCCAGCCCAGCGCCGACGCCAACACCGCCGACTGGCGCAAGGCAGGCGCGCCGGGCGGTGCGGGCTACGGCACGGCGCGCGCGATGGCCGCGCTCTACCAGATGATGCTGAACGGCGGCGAGCTGAACGGCACGCGGCTGGTCTCGCCGCGCATGCTGCAATACGCCATCCGCAACCATACCGGCGACCGGATCGACGAGTTCATGGGCATGCCGATGCATCGCGGCCTGGGGCCGCATCTTCGCGGCACGACCGAGAACGTGCGCGGCCTCGGCGGCTTCGCCAGCCCGCGCGCCTTCGGCCACGGCGGCGTCGGCACGTCCTATTGCTGGGGCGATCCCGATTCGGGCGTGTCGTTCGCCTACATCACCAACAACCGCATCCCCGACCCGTGGCACTCCAAGCGCCTCGACCTGGTTGCCAACTTCGTCCACTCGGCGATCCTCTAGAAGGGAATGCCCCCGAGGCATCTGTCACTCTGGAAGAAGGCGTTGGGCATCGTGCCCGACGCAGTATGGGACCAGACCGATCTGGAGACGCTCGTCCTTGCCGACAACGAGCTGACCGCGCTTTCCGCTCGCGTCGGAGAGATGCGTCGGCTTCGCATGCTCGATCTGGGGCACAACAAGCTGCGCGACATCCCGTCGAGCCTGGGCCAACTCGAGCAGCTCGCCGACTTCCTTTACCTGCACGACAACCAGCTTTCAGCACTGCCGCCATCGCTCGGCCGCTTGAGCCGCCTTCGCTACCTGAACATCAGCGAGAATGCCTTCGAGATGCTGCCCGAGGCAGTCACCGGGATGTCGAGCCTGCGCGAGTTGCGGGTCACCGACAATCGCCTCACCGACCTTCCGTCATCGATCGCGCGCCTCGGGCGATTGCGCGAGCTGCACCTGCGCAACAATCGGCTGGCCGCACTTCCCGATGCCGTCGGCTCAATGATCGAGCTTCGCCAGCTCGATCTTCGCGGCAATCCGATCTCCGGCCTGCCGGACAGCCTGCTGAAGCTGCCCCGTCTCGAGAAGCTCGATCTACGCTGGGTGACGACCCTCGATCCGCCATCATGGTTCGAGGAGCTCGAGCGCCGGGGCTGCTCCGTCTATCTCTAGATGATGATTGCCATACCGCGAGCGCGACCGGCGTGACAGGATCATAGCGCCATGAAGCCGCCGTCGGTGCACAGCACGTGGCCGACGACGAAAGAGGCGGCATCGGAGGCGAGCCAGGCGACGGCCTCCGCGACTTCCTCGGGTTGGCCCATACGGCGTATCGGCAGGCCGGCGGCGACGGCGCCCATGTCCATGATCTTCGAAGCCAGCATCATGTCGGTGACGACCCGGCCTGGCGCCACGGCATTGATGCGTACGCCCTTCTCGGCTGCCTCCATCGCTGCCGAGCGGGTGAGCGAGATCACCGCCGCCTTCGATGCCGAATAAAGCGCGAGGCCGGGGTTGGGATTGCGCAGGCCGCTCACCGAGGCGTTGACCACGATCGCACCGCCGCCCTGCGCGGCCATGATGCGGATCTGGTGCTGCAGGCAGAGATAGACGGAGCGCACGTTGGTATCGAACACACGGTCGTACAGCGCTGCATCCTGCTCGGCGACCGGCGCGCGCGGCTCCTGGTAGCCGGCATTGTCGAAGGCCAGGTCGAGACGCCCGTGATCGGCAACGATCGCACGATGAAGATCATCGAGCGCGGCCGGGTCGGTGACGTCCGTGGCGATGAACCGTCCGCTCGCGCCCGCTTCCGCCAGCGCCGCGAGGGCCTTCTCGCCTTCCTCGCGGCGACGGCCGGCGATCACCACCGATGCGCCGCGCCGTCCGAAGGCCAGCGCCGCCGCACGCCCGATCCCGGTGGCGCCGCCGGTGACCAGCGCGACCTTTCCCTCGAAGTCACGCATCGGCGGCGACCCGCGCGCGCTCGACGATGGCTTTCTGGTAGAGGCCGGCCGGCAGGCTTCCATAGACCCCGCCGCCGTCGCCATCGAGCCGTGTCGCACAGAACGCATCCGCCACCGCTGTCGGCGAATGGCGGACGATCAGGCTCGCCTGCAAGGCGATCGCCATCTTCTCGACGATCCGCCGCGCCCGCGCCTCGCGCTCGTCGCGGTCGAGCAGCTCCGTCTCCAGCCGGTCCACAAACTGGTCGAGCCGCCGGTCGGCGCCCCTGCTCAGCCGCACCTCGTCGAGGAAAGCCGGCACGCTCTGCGGCGACCGCGCGGCGGCGCGCAGCACGTCGAGCGCGATGATGTTGCCGCTGCCCTCCCAGATGCCGTTGAGCGGTGCCTCGCGATAGAGCCGCGCCATCGGCCCTTCCTCGATGAAGCCGTTCCCGCCGTGGCATTCGAGTGCTTCGTGCACCACGCCGACGGCGCGCTTGCAATTCCAGTACTTGCCGACCGGCGTGCCGATGCGCACCAGCAGCCCGGCCGCCTCGTCCCCCGTCTGCTCGTCGTCGACGGCGCGCGCCAGCCGGAAGCCGAGCAGCGTTGCCGCCTCGACCTCGAGCGCGAGGTCGGCCAGCACGTTCTGCATCAGCGGCTGGTCGGCCAGCCGCCGCTGAAAGGCGCGCCGCGCGGTGGTGTGGTGGATCGCCTCCGACAGCGCGCGTCGCATCAGGCCGGCCGAGCCGATCGCGAAGTCGAGCCGGGTCAGGTGCGTCATCGCCAGCGCCGCCTTGATGCCCTGGCCCTCCTCGCCGACCAGCCAGCCCAGCGCGCCGCGATACTCGATCTCGCTCGAGGCATTCGACTTGTTGCCGCACTTGTCCTTCAGGCGCTGGATCAGCAGGCGGTTGCGCGAGCCGTCAGGCAGCCAGCCCGGCAACAGGAAGCAGGACAGGCCGCGGTCGGTCTGCGCCAGGGTGACGAACAGGTCGCTGTGCGGGACCGAGAAGAACCACTTGTGGCCGTCGATCGCATAGGCCTCGCCCGGCCCGCGCCGCGCGCCGGCGGGACGGGCGGTGCTCTGCGTGGCGCGCAGGTCCGAGCCGCCCTGCTTCTCTGTCAGCGTCATGCCGACCGTGCCGCCGGTCTTGGCGGTCATCGGCGCGGGCGCGGGGTCGTAGCGGTCGGAAAGGATGAACGGCTCCCATATCGCCGCCAGCTCGGGCTGCAGGCGCAGCGCCGGCACCGCCGAGTAGGTCATGCCGAGCGGGCAGCAGATGCCGTTCTCGCCCTGGTTCCAGAGATAGGAGAGCATGCCGCGCGCCACGTGCGCGCCCGGCTGCGAGGTGGTCCAGGACAGCGCGTGCGTGCCGTGGCCGACCGCCAGCGCCATCAGCGCGTGCCACGCGGGATGGAACTCGATCTCGTCGACCCTGTGGCCGAAACGGTCGTGGCTGCGCAGCACCGGCAGGTTGCGATTGGCCTCGTGCGCCAGCCGGGCGACATGCGCGCTGGCAACGGTCGCACCGGCGCCGGCCAGCAGGGCGTTGGCCCATCCCACCCTCTCTCGGGCGGCGATCTCGACCAGCAGGCGGTCGCCGGTGAAGGCGTTGTGCCCGACCAGCGGTGTGGCCTGGTTCATCACCTCGTGCGTGGCATAGCCGTCCGGCGGCAGCGACGGCAGGCGGGCGAACAGGTCGGTGGCGCTCATGTCGTGGCCTCGCCCGCGCCGATGCTGGCGCGCAAGCAGAAATGGGTGATCTGGTCGACCAGCGCGCGATCGGCGCGCGGGCCAGTGCCCTTCGACGGCGCCAAAGGCCCGACCAGCGCCTCCATGAAGGCGCCGACGATGCAGGCCGCCGCCACTGCAGGATCGAGCGGCGGGAAGGCGCCACGCATGATGCCCTCGCGCAGCACGCGTTCGAAGCAACGGGCGAGCTGCGCCCGATAGTCGAGACGTACGGTCTCGACCTCGGGATCGACCGGTTCGGCGATCAGCGCATAGGCCAGCCGCCGGCCGCTTAGCGCCCGGCCCGAGAAGGTGCGGATCGCTGCCTCCAGCTTCCCGGCCGGCGTGCCATCCGCCTCCGCCACGGCCGCCACGATTCCGACCTCACGCGCCGAGACGGTCGCCACGATCTCCGCGCACAGCTCCGCCTTGGAGGACCAATGGCGATAGACCGTACCGGTCGCGACGCCTGCCCGGTGCGCGACCGTGTCGATCTGCGCGGCCGCCCATCCGCCATCGGCCACCAGGGCACGCGCAGCGGCCAGGATGCGGGCCCGCGTGTCCGCCAACCGTTGCGTGGCTCTTTCCGTTTGCCGATACACCACCCAAGAAATGAACCTCAGTTCACTTCTTGTTGTCAACGCTCTTCAGCGACTGAGCCTCTCCCGCGCGCCCGCTTCGCTGCCGAGCGAGGCCGCGGCCAGGGCGAGCGCGCAGACCGAGAAGACCATTACCGCGGCATAGCCGCCGGTGAGGTCGTGCAGCAGCCCGCCGACCCAGGCGCCGAAGAAGCCGCCCAGCCCCATGCCGATGCCGATCAGCCCGTAGATGCGGCCGAAATGGGCGCCGCGGTAACGCAGGGTCGCGAGCGTCGAGATCATCGGGCCGCGCGAACCCTGGCTGCCGCCGAACAGCAGCACGTAGGCCCACAGCCACGGCACGTCCCCCGGCCCCTGCACCAGCGCGAGCGCGCCGACGCCGGCGATCGAGCAGCCATAGGCCAGCAGCGCAGCGATCTTGCGGCCGCCGCGATCGGCCAGCCACGAGAAGCCGACCATGCCGAGCGGCGTCAGCACACCCGACACTGCCAGCGCGCGGGCGGCATAGCCGCCCTCGATCCCGCGTTCGAGCAGGTAGCTCATCGCCTGGGGCACGATCGAGAAGACGCCGACCGAGGTGAGACCGAAGGAGAAGGTGAGCGCCCAGAACGGCCAGTCGCGCACCGCCTGGGCGACCGTCGGCCCGGCGCCCGCCTCGGCGTGCTGGCGCACCAGGCCCGGCGCCCCCGCCGCGATGCGGCGCCACGGCAGCACGAGGAGCAGCGGGATGAAGACGGCGCTGATGGCCGCGAACACGAGATAGGCGTGGCGCCACCCCGAATCGGCGATCATATGCTGGGCAAGCGGAATCATCAGCATCGTGCCGACGCCGGACGCCGACCAGGCGACCGCGAGTGCCACGCCGAGCCGCCGCGTCGGGAACCAGCGCCCCAGCAGCGAGGCGCTGAGCACGCCCGAGAGCGCCGCGCCGCCGAAGCCCAGCATGACCCCGAGCGTGGCGTAGAGATGCCACAGCGCCGTGGCGCGCGACGCGGCGAGGGTCGCCAGCGCGGCCAGGATCATCCCGGTCACGGTCAGCGCGCGCAGGCCGAAGCGGTCGAGGATCCAGCCGTTGACCGGGCCGGAGATGCCGCCGACCAGTAGCGCGAAGCTGTAAATGACGGTGACGGCACTGCGGCTGGCGCCGAAATCGTGTTCGAGCGCCGGCACGAAGACGGGGAAGGTGTCGCTGATCGAGCGGCTGGCCACGCCGACCACGAAGCACAGCGCCACCAGCAGCCAGGGCACAAAGCGGCTCATCGTCGAATTCCTTCGCATGCGGCAAGGCTTGCGTCAGCCGCAACGCTCCTGCAGGTTTCGCGCCGCGGAGGGCCAGAGTGGATTCAATCATCATCGCGCCGGGCTTCAACGGCCCGCGCCTGTCGGGCAACGGCGGTTATGTCGGCGGGATACTGGCACAACGCTATACCGAGGCCTTCGGCGGCGACGGCACGGTCGAGGTCACGCTGCGCGCGCCGATCCCGATCGGCCGTCCGCTGCGCCTCGTGCGCGAGGACGATGCGCTGCTTCTACGCGATGACGAGACGCTGGTCTGCGAGGCGCGCGCGGGCTCCGTCGCGCATCTCGAGGTGCCGCCGCCGCCGACCGACTGGAACGACGTGATGCGCCGCGGCGAGGAAGGCGGCAGCCCGCCGGACACCGATTTCCACTGGTGCATCGTCTGCGGCCGGGGCCGCGCCGTCGGCGACGGGCTGCGCGTGCTGGGCACCGCGGGGCCGGCGCCGGGCACGTCGCTGTCGTGCTACGTGCCGCATCCCAACCATGCCGATGCCGACGGACGCATCCGGCCGGAGTTCGTCTGGGGCACGCTCGATTGCCCCGGCGCCTTCGCCGCGCAAGACCCCGACGACATGCGCCCCGCCCTGACCGGGCGCATGACGGCGAAGGTGATCGAGCCGCCCCGGGTCGGCGAGCGCTGCGCGGTGGTCGGCTGGCGCATCGGTGTCGACGGCCGCAAGCTCTATTCCGGCACGGCCCTTTACACCGAGTCCGGCCGGTTATGCGCGTTGGGGACCTGTACCTGGATCATGCTCCGCTCTGCCAATTGACGATGGCACTGCAACCAAAGGCCGGCTTCGGCGTTTGCGAGCGGCGGCGAATGTGCCGGGAGGTCGACGATGGCAAGGAAGAAGACGAAGACTCTGGTGGATGCGGTTGCAGGCTCGGTGACCGAGGCGGTGTCGAGCGCGATCGATGCGCTCGCGCATCCGATGCAGACGGTCGGTCTCGCCAAGCGCAAGGGCAAGGCCAAGGTCAAGACGGCGCGGAAGGCGGTCAAGAAGGCCGCCAGAAAGGTCGAGAAGAAGACCGCGGATGCCGCTGCGACCGTCCGGAAGACGGCAAGGAAAGCGGTGAAGAAGGTGCCGACGCGCAAGGCGGTCAAGAAAGCCATCCGAAAGGTCGTGAAGAAGGCGCCCAAGCGTCGGCGTTGATCCTCGCCTCCGGGCGAAAGTGCGCTAGATTGCCTCCCGGAGGCAGCATGGCGCACGCAAGAGCAAGCATCGAAACCGTCGACTATGCGACGGCGATCGCCACCGGCCATCACCGGCTGACGGCCGACGAAGGACCCGCGCTGGGCGGCAAGGATGTTGGCCCGGCGCCGTACGATCTGCTCGTTTCTGCGCTTGGCGCCTGCACGGCCATCACGCTCCGCATGTATGCCGAGCGCAAGCAGTGGCCGGTCACGGCCGTCCACGCCGACATCCATTTCCGCCGCAGCGACGACAAGGTCGAGAGCATCGACCGCGTGCTCCATATCGAGGGCGCGATCGACGCGGACCAGAAAAAGCGCATGGCCGAGATCGCCGAGCGCACGCCGGTGACGCTCACGCTCAAGCGCAGCCTCGAGATCCGCACCACGCTCGGAGACCCCTCATGAAGATCGGCTTCAATGCCCCTACGGCGGGCCCCCTCTCGGCACTCGATCCGCTGACCCGTCTCTGCACGGGCGCCGAAGAACTGGGCTTCGACTATGCGACGTTCAGCGACCACGTCGTGATCCCGACCGACATCGCCTCGCCCTACCCGTACAGCGCGACCGGCGAGTTCAGCAACCAGGGCAACGGCGAGCGCAACGAGCAGCTCATCGAGCTGGCCTTCGTCGCCGCGCGCACCGGCACGCTGCGCCTGGTCACTTCCGTCATGGTCATTCCGCATCGGCCGGCCGTGCTCGCCGCCAAGCAGCTCGCCACGATCGACGTGCTGTCGGGCGGCCGCGTGACGCTCGGCATCGGCGCGGGCTGGATGAAGGAGGAGTTCGAGGCGATCGGCGCACCGCCCTTCGCCGAGCGCGGCAAGGTGACGGACGAATACATCGCCGCCTTCCGCGAGCTGTGGACCAGCGACACGCCGCGCTTCGCCGGCGACTACGTCAACTTCGACAAGATCGTCTTCGCGCCCAAGCCGGCGCAGAAGGCCGGCATCCCGATCTGGGTCGGCGGCGAGTCCGGCCCGGCGCTCCGCCGCACCGCGCGGATCGGCGACGCCTGGTACCCGATCCCGACCAACCCCGCCTTCCCGCTCGACAGCCTCAAGCGCTTCGCCGCCGGCGCGGAGAAGCTCGCCAAGCTCACGAAGGAGGCCGGCCGCGACCCCGGCGCCGTCGGCATCACGATGCGCTTCCAGCGCTTCGGCGACAGCGTGCCCGACAAGGCCGGCGACGGCGAGCGCCGCCTGTTCTCCGGCACGACCGCCGACCTCGCCTCCGACATCACGGCGCTGGCCGCCCACGGCGTCGGCGCCATCGACATGAGCTTCGCCGGCTCGACGGTGCCGGAGATCCTAGCCGAGATGAAGCGCTTCAGGACCGAGGTGATGGCGCGGGTGTAGTCTTCCACTGGGGACGCGTCACTCGGTGACGCGTCTTCTCATGCTCATCCGGACATCCTGACGCGCCACTAGAGTGGCGCGACCAGCACGGGAGCGGTTACTTGGCGTTCGCCTTCTTCCACGCCTCGTAGTCCGCCTTCGCCTGATCCCCCGCCGCCGGGAACAGCCCCTTCAGCGAGCGCCCCTTGACGACCTCGAGCTCGGCCCAGCTCTCGTATTCGTAGTTCTTCAGCGCCTCCTCGGCGACCGCCTCGACGAGGTCGGGCGGGATGACCAGGACCGCGTCGCGATCGCCGACCACGATGTCGCCGGGGTAGACCGCCACACCACCGCAGGCGATCGGGAGCTGCAGGTCCATCGGCCGATGCACGATCGGGCTGGGCGGCGAGGACGGCCGGCGGTGATAGGCCGGCAGGCCGGTCTTGAACACGCCATTGGTGTCGCGGAAGCCGCCGTCGGTGACGATGCCCGACGCGCCGCGCGCCTTCAGCCGGCCGATATAGAGGTCGCCGGCCGAGGCGGCGCGCGAATCGCCCCGGCTGTCGATCATCAGCACGTGGCCCGGCGGGCATTCCTCCATCGCCTGCGGCTGGATCGTCGAGCGGTTGGTCGAGGTCGGCCCGTCCTTGTCCTCGCGCGAGGGGATGAAGCGCATGGTGAAGGCGATGCCGACCATCGCCGGCTGCTCGGGCCGCAGCGGCCAGACGTCGAACAGCGTCATGCTCTTGAGGCCCCGGCGGTTGAGCACGCCGGTGAGCGTCGAGGTGCCGACCTTGGCGAGCACGTCGCGCAGGTCGCTGGACAGTTCCTTCATGTGTTTCCCCCTTGTCGATGGAGAGAGCGCTACGGCTTCTTCTGCGTGTAGGCGCCGCCCGAGTTTGCGGCCCGCACCTCGGCGGCGGTCTTGGCCTTACGCAGGTCGACCAGGCGGCGAGCCTCGTCGTCGAGCATCGCCTTGGCGTTCTTCACCACCGCCTCGGCATGCTCGACCGGGAACTTCACCGCGCCGTTCTCGTCCATGTGGATGAGATCGCCCGGCGCCACGTCCATGCCGCCGACCGACACCGGCACGTTGACCGCATGCACCGCCATCTCGCCATGGCCGGCGGTGACGCCGCCCAGCATGTACTGGAACTTGAGCTTGCGGATCGCGTCGACGTCGCGCGACGGGCCGTTCGAGAGCAGCCCGACGCAGCCGACCGCCATCATCGAGCTGACCATCATCTCGCCGGCGAGCCCGGCCTTCTTCATGATCCCGTCGGGCCACTTCTGCTCGATCACCAGGACGGTCGGCTTCTTCATCGCGTCGAGCGCGTCGATCACGTTCATGAACGAGAGCCGGCCGGCGAAGTTCGGGTCGGGCATGCCGTAGACGCACGTAACGGCGTAGCCGACGATCGGCCCCAGCTCAGGATAGAGGCAGCGGATCGAGGTATCGGTATACCAGTTCTCGGTCCATGGATTGTACAGGCCGAGGCACAGCGGATTTTTCGGATAGGTCGCCACCACGTTGGTGATTGTCGGTGTGTCGATCTTGCGCAGCTCGGCAAACAGTTCGTCGCTGACGGTCATCGCGTGCCTTGTCCTCCCTGATGGAGCGGCACCTTACGCACCCCGCCGCCAGTCGGGCAAGATCATCCCTTGAGCGCGACCAGCACCGCGCCGGTGGCGATCAGCGCCACCCCGATCCAGTTGGCCGCGCTTAGCCGCTCGCCGAGGAAGAGCGCGCCCAGCACTGCCACGAACACCACGCTGAGCTTGTCGACCGGCGCCACGCGCGCGGCATCGCCGACTTTCAAGGCGCGGAAATAGCACAGCCACGACGCGCCGGTGCCGAGGCCCGACAGGACGAGGAACACCCAGGTCCGCGTCGAGATCTCCTCCAGCGGCTGCCACTGCCCGGTCGCGCTCACCAGCACGGCCAACACGCAGATGACGACGGCCGTGCGGATCAAGGTGGCAAGATCGGAGTTGAGGCCGGCGACACCGATCTTGGCGAAGATCGCGGTCGCGGCAGCGAACACCGCCGACAGCACGGCCCACAGAACCCAGGAATTGGAAGTCATATCGGTCCTCCCCCCTTTTCGCTTCCCTCCCCCGTCTTCGGGGGAGGTGGCCGCGTCTTACGCGGACGGAGGGGG
>CAMFJT010000097.1 GCA_945957125.1 uncultured Rhodospirillales bacterium
ATCCGCGGCGACCGCATCGCCATGATCTTCCAGGAGCCGATGAGCTCGCTCAACCCCGCGCTCACCGTCGGCCTGCAGGTCGGCGAGCCGATCAACCTGCACCGCAAGACGGCGTGGGCGAAGGCGCTCGACCGGGCGGCCGAGCTGCTCGGCAAGGTGCGCATCCCCGACGGGAGGAGCCGCCTCAGCTCCTATCCCCACCAGTATTCCGGCGGCATGCGCCAGCGGGTGATGATCGCCATGGCGCTGGCCTGCCAGCCGCGGCTGATCATCGCCGACGAGCCGACCACGGCGCTCGACGTGACGGTGCAGGCGCAGATCCTGGCGCTGCTCAAGGAACTCACGCGCGAGGCCAACTCGGCGATGATCCTGATCACCCACGATCTCGGCGTCGTGGCGCGCTATGCCGATCGCGTCGCCGTCATGTATGGCGGCCGCATCGTGGAGACCGCGCCGGCGCGCCAGCTCTACAAGACCCCGCGCCATCCCTACACGCGCGGCCTGATGGCCTCGGTGCCGCGGCTCGACGGCGACACCGACCGACCGCTGGTGCCGATCGAGGGCCAGCCGCCCGACCTCGCCAGCCTGCCGCCCGGCTGCCCCTTCGCGCCGCGCTGCAAGGAGGCGACCGAGCGTTGCCGCGTCGAACGTCCGCCGCTGTTCGAGAGCGGTCCCAACCACTATTCGGCTTGCTTCTATCATGAACGCCTCGCGGCCTGACCCTGTCCTCACCGTCTCGGACCTCAAGGTCCACTTCCCGATCACGACGGGGATCATCGCCAAGCGCGTGGTCGGCACGGTGAAGGCCGTCGACGGCGTGAGCTTCACCGTGCGGCGCGGCGAGACGCTCGGGCTGGTCGGCGAATCGGGCTGCGGCAAGTCGACCACCGGGCTGGCCGTGCTGCGCATGCTCGATGTCACCTCGGGCAAGGTCGAATTCGAGGGCGAGGACATCAGCCAGTACGACCGCGCGCGCATGCGGCCGATCCGCGCCAAGATGCAGATGGTCTACCAGGACCCTTACGGCTCGCTGAACCCGCGCATGAAGGTGGCCGACATCGTCGGCGAGCCGCTGGTCGTGCACGGCCTGGCTTCGGACAAGGACAAGTACCGCGCCCGTGTCGCGTCGCTGCTGCAGATGGTCGGCCTGCTGCCCGACATGGCCGAGCGCTACCCGCACGAGTTCTCCGGCGGCCAGCGCCAGAGGATCGGCATCGCCCGCGCGCTGGCGCTCGAGCCGACGCTGCTGATCTGCGACGAGCCGGTCTCCGCGCTCGACGTGTCGATCCAGGCGCAGGTCGTGAACCTGTTCATGGAGCTGCAGGAGCGGCTCGGCCTCACCTACATCTTCATCGCCCACGATCTCAGCGTGGTGCGCCACATCAGCGACCGCATCGCGGTGATGTATCTCGGCCGCATCGTCGAGATCGCCACGCGCGACCAGCTCTACAAGGACCCGCTGCACCCCTACACGCAGGCGCTGCTCGCCGCCGTGCCGATCGCCGATCCCGAGATCGAGGCCGAGCGCGGCCAGCAGATCATCGTCGGCGAGATCCCGAGCGCGCTCCGCCCGCCGCCCGGATGCCGCTTCCACACCCGCTGCCCGAAGGCGATGGAGGTCTGCAAGTCGGTCGACCCGCCGATGCGCGAACTGCCCGACGGGCGCGCGGTGGCGTGCCATCTGCATTCCTGATGGACCGCGCGCGTTTCGTGGGCTCTTGAACGGCTTGGAAACCAGCCGACCACCGTCATTGGAAATTGCCGCATGATCGACGCGCGCCAGTTCAACGGAGGCTTTCCATTGGAAATGACGCGCTACCGGGAAGCCATCCGGCTGGGACCCTGAGCGGCAACTGACGCACCTCCTCGTCCTCGCGCCATCGACTTGGCGACCAGTCCTCGAGAGCATGGGCATACACGGCTTGCGAGCATTGGCGCGCGGGAATGCTCTTTTTCTTGACAAGACAGCCTGCGCGACCGATTCATCCTCTGGGTGATCGGCGATCATGCGCAGGAGATTGGGGGTCGGATGGCGAAACGCGCGTCGACCGGGGTTCCCGGTCAAGAGGGCATAGAGAGCGAGTCCGCTCCGGCGAACTTCCCATCGTCTGTAGACGATCCTTCACTCCTCGTCAGCCTCGACGACGCGGCACCCGCCGCCAGCAGCGTTTCCACGCTGGTACTGAGCGGTTCCGGCTCGATCACAATCACAAACACCACTGGCCCCGGCTACCCTCTTCCGGATGACTGGACCGACCTGCCCATCGTACCGCTGCCAGTGCCTGGTACGACGACCGGCATGATCGTTCAGTCCGATTCGGTCGACCGCTTTTCGATGAACCTCATGGCCGGGCATTGGTACCATTTCCAGGAGCTCGGCAGCGGCTACAGTCCGTTGGCGAGTCCCTACCTTACCCTCTACCAGTCCGTCGCGACCCCAGACAGCCCGCCGGAATCGGCAATCCAATCCCTGGGTAGTGGCCGGTCAGGCGGGGAGATCTGGTACGAGCCTACGCTGAGCGGCGTCTACTATCTCCAAACCTCTGCGATCAGCACGTTGCAGGGCATATCGGGAAGCACCTACACGCTTACCGCCGACATGCCCGACACCGGTGATCTGTACATCGCCTCTACCGGGACGAGCGGCACATTGTCCGTCGGCCATTCGGTCGAGAGCCGCCTCGATGTCCCTGTCGACAGCGACTGGTTCGCCATTTCACTGACGGCGGGAAAATCATATGTCCTGCGCGCCACCGATCTCGGCCCATCGAACACCCTCGCGGTCAGGTTGTTCGACAGCACAGGCGTCGCTGTTGCCTCCAACTTCAACATCAGCGGCGCGCAATTTCCTGCCAGCAGGTCGCTCTACTATACGCCGGCGACCACCGGCACGTTCTATTTCGAGGTCGGGTCGGTCTGGTGGGGCTTACACACGACCGACTACGTCGCCGCCGCCTGGGAATCGCTACTCGGCAGTGCCGGCAACGATACATTGGTCGGCGGCGTCGCCGCCGACGAGATCTCCGGATACGCCGGCGACGATCGGATCGATGGAGGGGGCGGCGCCGACAATATGATCGGCGGAGCCGGCAACGACACCTATTTCGTGGATGATCCGGCGGATCAGGTTCTGGAAGTGGCCGGCGAGGGTATCGACACCGTCTATGCCGGTGTCGATTTTACCCTTGGCGCCGGACAGGAGGTCGAGATCCTGAGGGCGAGCGGGTCGACCGGCCTCGCGCTGACCGGCAACGAGCTCGCCAATGTCCTGGTCGGCGGCAGCGGTGCCGACATCCTGAGCGGCGGGACCGGCGACGACGCCTACGCCGTCGACGATGCGGCCGACCAGGTGTTCGAGGCGGTGGGCGCGGGCAACGACGCCGTCTACACCTCCGTCAGCTACACGCTGATGGACGGCCAGGAGATCGAGCTCCTGGGCTCGACCTCCGCGGCGGGGGTGACCCTGACCGGCAATGCGTTCGCCAACACGCTGATCGGCAATGCCGGGGCCGACCGGCTGTATGGCGCGGGGGGCGACGACACGCTCTACGGCGCCGGAGGCCTCGACGTGCTGAGCGGCGGCGACGGCAACGACACTTATGGCGTGGACGTGGCCGGCGAGCAGGTGATCGAGGCACCCGGGGGCGGCACCGACACCGTGTATGCCTTCGTCGACTTCGCCCTCGGGACCGGCCAGGAGGTCGAGTATCTGATGGCCGCTACCGCGACGGGCCTTACCCTCCGCGGCAACGAGTTCGCCAATTTCGTGGTCGGCAACGCCGGCAACGATACGCTCTACGGCGGCGGCGGTGACGACCGTCTGAGCGGCGGAGCCGGCAACGACACGGTGTACGGCGGCGCCGGCGACGATTTCATCCTGGTCGACAGCAGCGCCGACCGGGTCTTCGAGGCGCCGGGCGAAGGCACCGACACCGTCTGCGCTCTCGCAAGCTTCACCCTGGGCGCCGGGCAGGAGATCGAGTTCCTGCTCGCCGGCTCTCCGGCCGGCCTCGCGCTGACCGGCAATGCGCTGGCCAACACGGTGGTCGGCAATGCCGGCAACGATACGCTCGACGGCGGCGGCGGCGCGGACCGGCTGATGGGCGGCGCAGGCAACGACACCTTCCTGTTCGATACCCCGCTCGTCGGCGGCACACCGGCCATGATCGTGGATTTCACGTCCGGCGCCGACGCCATCGCTCTGGCCCATGGCGTGTTCGGCGCAGCCGGACCGGTGGGCACGCTGGCGGCGGCCGCGTTCTTCGCCGGCATCGCCGCCCACGATGCCGACGATCGCATCGTCTACGATGCCGGCACCGGCCGGCTGTCCTACGACGCTGACGGCAATGGCGCCGGCGCGGCGACCGTGTTCGCCACGGTGACGGCGGGCCTGTCCCTGAGCGCCAGCGACTTCCGCATCGTCTGACGCGCCTCCAGGATCACATCTTCCCCGACACGATCCGCGCGCCCAGTGCCCAGCGATGGACCTCGCTCGGCCCGTCGTAGATCCTGAAGGCGCGCGTGTCGCGGAAGATGCGCTCGACCACCGTGTCGCGCGTGATGCCCAGCCCGCCCAGGATCTGCAGCGAGCGGTCGGCGACGCGGGCGATCGCCTCGGAGCAGATCACCTTGGCCATCGAGCTTTCGTTCGAGGCGCGCTCGCCGCGGTCGAGCATCCAGGCGGTGTGCCAGATCGACAGCCGCGCGAGATGGATGTCCATCAGGTTGTCGGCCAGCATGAACGACACGCCCTCGTGCTCGCCGAGCTTCTTGCCGAACGCCTCGCGCGTGCGGGCGTAGTCGGTCGCGATGTCCTGCGCGCGGACGGCGGAGCCCAGCCAGCGCATGCAGTGGCTGAGCCGCGCCGGCGCGAGCCGGACCTGCGCATAGCGGAAGCCCTTGCCGACCTCGCCGAGCACGGAATCGGCTGGCAGGCGCAGATCGGTGAACGACATCACCGCATGGCCGCCGGTGAAGCTCGAATCGATCGTGTCCAGCGTGCGCTCGATCCGGATCGCCGGGTTGGGCAGGTCGGCGAGGAACAGTGTCGCGTGGCCGTGCATCGGCCCGCCCTCGAGCTTGGCCATGATGATCGCCCAGCCGGCATTGTCGGCGCCGGTGATCAGCCACTTGGTGCCGTTGATCACCCATTCGTTGCCGTCCTGCCGCGCCGTGGTCTGGAGCATGCCGGGATCGGAGCCCGCGCCGCCCGGCTCGGTCATGCAGAAGCAGGAGCGGACCTTGCCTTCCGCCAGCGGCCGCAGGAAATGCTCCCGCTGGTCGGGCCGCGCCACGACGTCGAGCAGGTGGATGTTGCCCTCGTCGGGCGAGGCGCAATGGATCGCCATCGGCCCGAGCATCGAATAGCCGGCGGCCTCGAAGACCAGCGCGCGGCCGACCTGGTTCAGCCCGCGGCCGCCAAACTCCTTCGCCACGTGCGGCGCGAACACGCCGGCTTCCCTGGCGAGCGCGTTCAGCTCGATACGCAATTCGTCGGTCGGCCCGTGCGAGGTCCAGCGCGGATCCGTCTCGTAGGGGATGACCTTGTCGACGACGAAGGCCTTGGTCCGGGCAGCGAGCTCGACCAGTTCGGCCGGCGGGGCGAAGTTGATGTCCATGCCGCCACAGTAGCATGCGGTCTTCGCTGCAGGCAGGTCATCGTCTCGCCGGAGCGCGGGCGTCCCGCCCGCTCATGAGCCCGAGTGGGCGGGACGCCCGCGCTCCGGCAAGACGATGACGCGCCTACGGCCTCACACGAAGCTCGCCCGCGTTCGCAGCGTCTCGCGGTCGAAGCCGGCGACCTTCTTGTAGCGCTCGAGGATGGCCTCCAGCTCGACCATCGGAATGAGATCCTCGATGCGCTCGAAGCGCTGGCCGCCGGAGCGGGTCCAGACCTCGCGCAGGATGGCGTCGGGCGGATCGCTGCGGTTGGTCAGCACGACCTTGGCCGTCGCCGGGTTGCGCACCGCGTCGTAGGCGCCGAGCGCCTCCGGCGTGGCGCCGAGCGCCTTGATCCGGCCGGCCAGGAATCGCGCATCGACGATCGCCTGTCCCGCGCCGTTCGAGCCGCGCGGATACATCGGATGCGCGGCGTCGCCCAGCAGCGTGATCCGGCCGAAGCTCCAGCGCTCCAGCGGGTCGCGATCGACCATCGGATATTCGAGGATCTCGGCGGTGCTTTCGATCATGCCGGTGATGTCGAGGAAATCGAACTTCAGCCCCGCGAAGGCCGGCATCATGTCGGCGAGCCGGCCGCGCCCGGTCCAGTCCTGGCGCACCGCCTCGGGCCGCTCCAGCTCGGCGACCCAGTTGATCAGCGGCCGGCCGCCGCTCTCCGGCGTGCCGGGGCGGATCGGATAGATCACCGTCTTTCCGACCGTCATCCAGCCGGTCGAGATCATCGTGTCGCCGCCCAGGAAGGCCGGCCAATGCACCGCGCCGCGCCACATGTTGACGCCGGAATATTTCGGCGGGCCTTCGTCGGGAAAGAGCTGGCGGCGCACCGCCGAATGGATGCCGTCGCACCCGATCGCGACCTTGCCCTGGGCGAAGTTCCCGTTCTCGAAATGCAGCGTCGCGCGCGTGGCGTTCTGGTCGAGCCGCACGACCTTGTGGCCGAGCTGGACGGCGTCCGCACCCAGCCGCTCGCGCGTGGCATCGAGCAGCACCCGGTGCAGGTCGGCGCGATGGATCGAGAGCTGCGGCCAGTCGTAGCCGGCATAGCGGCCGCGCAGGTCGCTGATGATCGGCTGGCCGTGGCGGCTGTAATAGGCCAGCGTGCGCGTCTCGATGGCGTGCGCGGCGAGCCGCTCGGCGAGGCCGAGCTCGGTCAGCTCGCGCATGGCGTGCGGCAGCAGGTTGATGCCGACGCCGAGCGGCAGGACGTCGGGCGCGGCCTCGAACACCCGGCAGGAGACTCCGGCCTGGTGGCAGCTCAGCGCCAGGGCCAGCCCGCCGATGCCGCCGCCGACGATCAGCACGTCAGGTGTCGAGGGGCTCATTCGGCAGCGATCCCGCGGCTGGCGACGACCTCGGCCCAGCGCTTGCGGTCGCGCACCACGATCGCCTCCAGCGCATCGGGCGTCGAGGTCGCGGGCACCAGGCCCTGCGCATCGAAGGCGGCCTTCGCCTCGGCGCTGCCCAGGATGTCGACCGCCTCGCGATTGAGGCGCTCGACCAGCGGCGCGGGCGTGCCCTTCGGCGCGAACAGGCCGTACCACATGTCGACATCGGCGCCGACCAGCCCGGCCTCGATCAGGGTCGGCACGTCGGGCAGCTGCGGCAGGCGCCTGGGGCTGCCGGCGGCGATCGCCTTGAGCTTGCCGGCGCGGATGTGCTGCGCGGAGACGTGGACGGGCAGGAACATATAGCCGATCTGGCCGCCCAGCAGGTCCTGCACCGCGCCCGCCGTGCCCTTGTAGGGAACGTGCAGCAGCTCGATGCCGCTGGCCTGCTCGACCAGCGCCATCGACAGGTGGTGCGGCGTGCCGACGCCGGGGCTACCGTAGGTCAGCTTGCGCGGGCTGGCCTTCGCGGCCGCCACCAGCTCGGCGAACGTATTGGGCGCTTGCGCGGGGTTGGCCACCAGCATCAGAGAGCCCCAGGCGGTCAGCCCGATCGGCGCGAAGTCGCTCACCGGATCGTAGGGCAGGTTCTTGAACAGGCTGGCGTTCATGACCAACGTGTTGACCGACGACATCAGCGTCAGCCCATCGGGTTTCGCGCGCGCGACCTGCTGGCTGCCGATATTGCCCGAGGCGCCCGCGACGTTGTCGACCACCACCGGCTGGCCGAGCCGCGGCGACAGCCGCTCCGCCACGAAACGGGCGACGATGTCGGGGCCGGTGCCCGGCGTGAACGGCACGACGATCCGCACCGGCTGGTCGGGCCAGGCGAAGGCTGCCGGCGCGGCCAGCACGCCCGCCACGAGCGGCAGAAGGGATCGACGATGCATGGCCGGCATTCAATCAGGCGGCATGCCGGCCGTCGATACAACTTATGCGTGTTTTACATGTAAACAAATCGTTCTATGCTTGTTCCCGCCGGTACAGGAGGGATCATGCAGGCGCGGGTGCAGACGGTGGCGTTTCAGGGAGTAGACGTGGTGCCGGTCGACGTGCAGGTGATGATCGCGCCCGGCACCCTGGGCTTCCCGATCGTCGGGCTGGCCGACAAGGCGGTCGGCGAGAGCCGCGAGCGGGTCCGCGCGGCGCTGCGCGCGCTGGGGCTGGCGCTGCCGCCGCAGCGCATCGCGGTCAACCTTTCCCCGGCGGACCTCGCCAAGGAGGGCAGCCATTACGACCTGCCGATCGCGCTCGCCTTGCTGGCCGCGATGGGCGTGATCGCCAAGGAGAGCCTCGCGGGCCTCGTCGCGCTGGGCGAGCTGGCGCTCGACGGCGCGCTGTCGCGGGTGCCGGGCGTGCTGCCGGCGGCGCTGCATGCCGCGCAGATCGGTCGCGGCATCATCTGCCCGGCCGCCTGTGGCGGGGAGGCGTCGTGGGCCGGCGAGGCCGTCGAGATCGTGGCGGCGCCGTCGATGCTTGCGCTGATCAATCACCTCCGGGGTCAGCAGACCCTGCCGCGGCCGCAGGCCGTGCCCGCCGACGACGCGGGCGCCTATCCCGACCTCGCCGACATCAAGGGGCAGGAGACGGCCAAGCGCGTGCTCGAGGTCGCGGCGGCCGGCGGCCACAACCTCCTGATGATCGGCCCGCCGGGCTCGGGCAAGTCGATGCTGGCCGCACGCCTGCCCGGCCTGCTGCCGCCACTCGAAGCCGACGAGGCGCTCGAGGCCACCATGGTCCGGTCGCTGGCCGGCGAGATCGGCGACGGCAGGCTTTCCCTGCGCCGCAGCTTCCGCGATCCCCACCACTCCGCGACCTTGCAGGCGCTGGTCGGCGGCGGCCTCCGCGCCCGGCCGGGCGAGGTGTCGCTGGCCCACAACGGGGTGCTGTTCCTCGACGAGCTGCCCGAGTTCGCCCGTACGACGCTGGAGGCGTTGCGGCAACCGATGGAGACCGGCCGCGTGACCGTGGCGCGTGCCAACGCGCACGTGACCTACCCGGCCCGCTTCCAGATGGTGGCGGCGATGAACCCCTGCCGCTGCGGCCAGGTGTGCCGGCGTGGCCCGCGCTGCGAGCTGGAGTACCAGGGCAAGCTGTCGGGGCCGCTGCTCGATCGCATCGACCTCTGCATCGAGGTGCCGCGAGTCGAGGCCGCCGATCTCGCGTTACCGCCGCCGGCCGAAGGGTCGGCCGATGTCGCCGCGCGGGTGGCGGCCGCACGCGCCGTCCAGCGCGACCGGCTGGCGAAGCTGCGGTCCACGTTGCCCGACATCGAGGCGGAGCCCAGCGCCGGCCTGCTGTCCGACTGGGCGCGCGGCTGGTCCAGGCCGCGCTGCAACGCGGACACCGACGGCAAGCTCCTGGCCGCCATCGCCGAGCCCGATGCCGAAGGGCGTGCCCTGCTGACCCGCGCCGCCGAGCGGCTCGGCCTGTCGGCGCGGGCGTGGCACCGTACTCTGCGGGTCGCGCGCACCCTCGCCGATCTCGACGGCTCCGATCCTGTCCGGCGCCTGCATATCGCGGAGGCCCTGAGCTATCGTCGCCAGGAACCGCGCGCAGTGCTGGCGGCGTAATGCCTTCGCGCCTGGAACGCAGGACCGTCGGGCCTCGGCTTCCTTCGTGATCGGCGGCCAGCAGCTCAAGGCGGTCGCGGTGAGACAAATCGCGGGCGCGCAGAGATACGACCAGCAATCAGGTCGCCTGCCCGCGCGCTTGCCTGTCCGCGTCGATCGGCGATGCGTCACCGGAGCCCGATCCCGGGCCGATCGATGCTGGCCCTCCCCGGTTCCGGGACGGCTCCGGGATTGCCGTCTCCGTGCTCCGATCGATCTTCGGCCGGCTCGGCTTGATGCTTTTCGTGAGATCCGCGCCCGACGCGGCAGGGTCATCTGTGGCCGCAACGACTCCCCGCCGCCGCGGCCGCCGCTGCCGGCGGAGGCCGCGCCGCGCGCCTGAGTGCCGGGCACGCTTCACCGTTTTTCCGGCCACGTTCACCGAGTGGAAGGATGCAACGGCTTCTTCGTGTGACATATCGCCCGGAGCGACAAGCTGGCACACGGGAGCGGCACGATGGCGAGCATCAACTATGCGGTTACGGACAACTGGGGTTCGGGCTTCATCGGCAACATGACGGTGGCCGGCGGCAACCAGGCGCTCAACGGGTGGACCGTCGAGTTCGACGCCGGGTTCAACATCACCAACATCTGGAACGCCGAGATCGTCAGCCACGTCGGCACCCACTACGTCGTGCGGAACGCCTCGTACAACAGCCAGGTCGCGGCCGGGCAACAGGCCTCGTTCGGCTTCCAGGCCGCCGCCGGCAGCGCCGGCACGCAGGCCACGGGCTTCACGGTCAACGGCACCGCCGTGAGCGGTCTCCCGGCGGTGTCGGTCGCCGATGCGTCGGTGAGCGAAGGCGACAGCGGGACCCACGATCTGGCCTTCACCGTCACGCTCTCCTCGGCGGCAACAGGCCCCGTGACCGTGGCCTATCAAACCGCCAACGGCACCGCGACCGCGGGCACCGACTACGCCGCCCAGTCTGGCACGCTCACCTTCGCGGCCGGCGAGACCTCCAAGGTCGTGCATGTCTCCGTCACGGGCGACACCGCCGTCGAGGCCAACGAAACGCTGAGCCTGGCCCTGTCGTCGCCCAGCGGCGCCACGATCGCGCGCGGCACGGCGACCGGTACGATCGTCAATGACGACGTCGCGCCGCCCACCCTCAGCATCGCCGACGCCAGCTTCGCCGAGGGCAGCGCGGCCGCCCCCGGCCAGGGCAGCTTCACCGTCACGCTGTCGAAGGCGTCGGCGTCGGCCGTGACGGTGCAGTTCGCGACCGCCAACGGCACGGCGATCGCAGGCAGCGACTATGTCGCGCGCTCGGGCACCCTCACCTTCGCGGCGGGCGAGACGACCAAGACGATCGCGGTGGCAGCGATCGGCGATTCGACGGTCGAGGCCGACGAGGGCTTCACGGTGGTGCTGTCGAATCCGACCGGCGCCACGATCGCGCGCGGCACGGCCACGGCCACAATCGTCAACGACGATGCGGCGCCCGGTGCGGCGACCCTCAGCATCGGCGACGTGACCTTCTCGGAGGGCAGCGCCGCGGCACCCGGACAGGGCATCTTCACGGTGAAGCTGTCGAAGGCCTCGGCGTCGCCGGTGACGGTCCATTTCACCACGGAGAACGGCACGGCGACGGCCGGCAGCGACTATGTCCGGAAAACCGGCAATCTCACCTTCGCCGCCGGGCAGACGACACGGACGATCACGGTTGCGGCGATCGGCGATTCCGTCGCCGAGCCCAACGAGACCTTCAACATCGTGCTGTCCAATGCTTCGGGCGCGACGATCGCCGATGCCACCGGTGTCGGCACGATCGTGAACGACGACTCGACCACGCTGCCCTCGCTGCGCATCGGCGATGCGAGCTTCGCCGAGGGCAGCGCCGCCGCGCCCGGCCACGGCACCTTCACGGTGACGCTGTCGGCGGCTTCCGCGACCCCGGTCACCGTGAACTTCGCCACGTCCAACGGCACGGCCACCGCCGGCAGCGACTATGTCGCGCAAAGCGGCTCGCTCACTTTCGCCGCCGGCGAGACGAGCAAGACCGTCACGATCGCGGCGATCGGCGATTCCGTCGCGGAAGCCAACGAGGGCTTCACCGTCGTGCTCTCGAACGCCGTCGGCGCCACGATCGCCGACGGCAGCGGCGCCGGCACCATCACCAACGACGACCTGCCGACGCTCAGCATCGCCGACACCTCGGTCGTCGAGGGCAATCCCGGCTCGGGCGGCACGACCGGCTGGCTCAGCACCTCCGGCAACCAGATCGTCGATTCGGCGGGCCATTCGGTCCAGATCGCCGGCGTGAACTGGTTCGGCTTCGAGTCCTCGAACCTCGCGCCGCACGGCCTGTGGACGCGCGGCTACAAGGACATGATGAACCAGATGGTGGATCTGGGCTTCAATACCATCCGCCTGCCGTTCTCGAGCGACATGCTGCATGCGACGGCCGCCCCCAACGGGATCGACTTCTCGAAGAACCCCGACCTGCAGGGCCTGTCCGCGCTGCAGATCATGGACAAGATCGTCGATTACGCCGGCCAGGTCGGGCTGAAGATCATCCTCGACCACCATCGCAGCGATTCCGGCGCGGGCACCTCGGGCAACGGCCTGTGGTACGACGCGCAGCACAGCCAGGCGAGCTGGGTGTCGGACTGGGCCATGCTGGCGTCGCGCTATGCCGACAAGCCGCAGGTGATCGGCGCGGACCTGCACAACGAGCCGTACAACGGCACCTGGGGCGGCGGCGGCGCGAACGACTGGGCGGCGGCGGCGGAGCAGGCCGGCAATGCGATCGGCCACGTCAATTCCAACTGGCTGGTCTTCGTCGAGGGAATCGCCACCTACAAGGGCCAGAGCTACTGGTGGGGCGGCAACCTGATGGGCGTGAAGGATCGCCCGATCCAGCTCGACGTCGCCAACAAGCTGGTCTACTCGGCGCACGATTATCCCAACTCGGTCTATGCGCAGCCATGGTTCCAGGGCTCGGACTTCCCGGCGAACCTGCCGGCCAAGTTCGACCAGATGTGGGGCTACATCTACAAGCAGAATATCGCGCCGGTTTACATCGGCGAGTTCGGCACCAAGCTCAGCGATCCCAAGGACGCGCCCTGGCTCGAGGCGATCACCTCCTATCTCGGCGGCGATCTCGACAACAACGGCACGAACGACCTGGCGGCCGGCAAGAAGGGCGTGAGCTGGACCTTCTGGGCGTGGAACCCGAACTCGGGCGACACCGGCGGCATCCTCAAGGATGACTGGACCGGCGTGAACCAGAACAAGCTCGATTACCTCAAGCCGATCGAGTTCGACTTCGGCGATGCCGGCGGCAGCGCGCCGGCGCATGCCGACTTCCTGCTCACGCTCTCGGCGCCGGCGACGGGCGCGGTGACGGTGCAGTTCCACACCGTGGCCGGCGACGCCACGAGCGCCGACTTCACGGCCAGCAGCGGCTCGGTGACCTTTGCCGCCGGCGAGCAGACCAAGACGATCTCGATCCCGATCACCGCCGACCTGATCGCGGAGGCCAACGAGCATTTCACCGTCGTGCTGACCAATGCCTCCGGCGCCACGATCTCGCGCGCCACCGGCACCGCCACCATCGTCGACGACGACGGCGGGTCCGCAGCGACTGCCGGCGCCGCGAAGGAGTTTACGCCCTACATCGACATGGCGATGGCGCAGGATGCCGACCTGCTGGCCATCTCCCACGCCTCCGGCATCGAGAACTTCACGCTCGCCTTCATGCTGAGCTCCAGCCACGGCATCGGCTGGCAGGGTACCGGCGCGATCACCGACGACATGCTGGCGAACGGCACGACCATCCTGCAGCAGGTCGAGGCGATCCAGGCCCAGGGCGGCCACATCACCATCTCGTTCGGCGGCGCGGCGGGGCAGGAAGCGGCGCTGACCGCCTCGAGCGCGGCGGTGCTGCAGGCCGAGTACCAGTCGGTGATCGACCGCTACCACGTCGACTCGATCGATTTCGACATCGAGGGCGCGGCGGTGGCGGACCAGCATTCGATCACCCTGCGCGACCAGGCGCTGGTCGGCCTGCAGGCGGCCAATCCCGACCTCAAGGTGTCGTTCACCCTGCCGGTTCTGCCGACCGGGCTCGACGCCAACGGCCTCAACCTGCTGCGCAGCGCGCAACATGACGGCGTGAAGGTCGACGTGGTCAACATCATGGCGATGGACTACGGCACCGCCGTCGACAACGGCGGCCAGATGGGCCAGAACGCCATCCAGGCCGCCATCGCGACCGAGGCCCAGCTCGTGAGCCTCGGGCTCGACGCCAAGATCGGCATCACGCCGATGATCGGCGTCAACGACATCGCCTCCGAGGTGTTCACCCAGGCCGACGCGCAGGCGCTGCTGAACTTCGCGCAAGGCGATCCCAACATCGTGCGGCTCTCGATGTGGTCGGTGGCGCGCGACAACGGCGGCTCGGCCGGCGCCCATTATGCCTCGCCCGATTCGAGCGGCGTCGCCCAGACGACCTACGAGTTCGCCGGCATCCTGCACCATTTCGACGTGACGGCCTGACATGCCGGCCGCGCGGTCCGAGCTTGCTGCGGCGCTGGCCGCGTGCCGCCACGCCTTCGTGGGCGTGGCGCTGTTCAGCGGCGTGATCAACCTGCTCTACCTCACGGGCTCGTTCTTCATGCTCGAAGTCTACGACCGGGTGCTGCCGAGCCGCAGCGTGCCGACCCTGGTGGGCCTCGCCGTGCTGGTCGCCGTGCTCTACGGCTTCCAGGGCCTGCTCGACATCGTGCGCGGCCGTATCCTGCTGCGCATCGGCCGCGCGCTCGACGAGGCGATGAGCGCGCGCGTGCATGGCGTCCTCGTCCGGCTGCCGCTGCTCGCGCCCGCCGCGCGCGGGTTGCAGCCGCTGAACGATCTCGACCAGGTCCGCGCCTTCATGTCGGGCATCGGGCCAGCGGCTTTGTTCGACCTGCCGTGGATGCCGCTCTATCTCGCCATCTGCTTCCTCTTCCATCCGCTGATCGGGCTGGCGGCGACGGCCGGCGGGCTGCTGCTGGTCGCGGTCACGCTTTTGACCGAGGGGTTGCTGCGGGCCCCGGCGCGCGATTCAGCAGCCCATGCCGGCAACCGCGCCGTGCTCGCCGAAGCGAGCCGGCGCAATGCCGAGGCGGTGCAGGCGATGGGCATGGCGGACCGCCTCGCCGCGCAGTGGGCCGCTTGCAACGAGCGCTATCTCGCCGCCCACCAGCGCGCGGCCGACGTCACGGCCGGCCTCGGCGGGCTGTCGAAGGTGCTGCGCGCCATGCTGCAGTCGGCGGTGCTCGGGATCGGCGCCTGGCTGGTGATCAACCAGCAGGCGACCGCCGGCATCATCATCGCCAGCTCGATCCTCACGGCGCGCGCGCTGGCGCCGATCGAGCTGGTCGTGTCGCAATGGCGCAGCTTCGTCGCCGCGCGACAGAGCTGGAAGCGGCTCGATGACCTGCTGGGGCGCATCCCGGAGCCGGCGCCGCGGCTCGCGCTACCGCGGCCGACCCGTGCGCTGGCGGTCGAGGCGGTGAGCGTCGTGCCGCCGGGCACGACCCGGGTGGTGGCCCAGGACGTGGCGTTCCGGCTGCAGGCGGGGCAGGGGCTCGGCATCGTCGGTCCCAGCGCGTCGGGCAAGTCGTCGCTGGCCCGCGCGCTCGTCGGTGTCTGGCCGGCCGCGCGTGGCCGCATCCAGCTCGACGGCGCGGCGCTCGACCAATGGACGCCCGAGACGCTCGGCCCGCATGTCGGCTACCTGCCGCAGGACATGGAGCTGTTCGCCGGCAGCGTGGCGGAGAATATCGCCCGCTTCGAGACTGCACCCGACGCCGGGAAGGTGATCGCCGCCGCGCGCGCCGCCGGCGTGCACGAGCTGATCCTCGACCTGCCGCAGGGCTACGAGACGCCGGTCGGGGAGAACGGCGGCGCGCTGTCCGCCGGGCAGCGCCAGCGGGTCGGGCTGGCACGTGCCCTCTATGGCGATCCCTTCCTCGTGGTGCTCGACGAGCCGAATTCGAGCCTCGACAAGGAAGGCGACGAAGCGCTGACCCGCGCGATCCTGGGGGTCCGCGCCCGCGGCGGCATCGTGGTCGTCGTCGCCCATCGGCCGAGTGCGCTGGCCGGTGTCGACACCGTGCTGGTGATGCGCGCCGGCCGCCAGCAGGCCTTCGGCCCGAAGGAGATGGCGCAGGCGCCGGCCGTGCCGGTGCCGCTGCGCGTGGCGATGGGAGCGGCTTCATGACGAACAGGCTTTCGCTGCGCCGGCATCTGCTGCTCGGCACCGCCGCGGCCGTGCTGCTGGTCGGCGGCGTCGGCGGCTGGGCGGCCTCGACCGAGCTCTCCGGCGCGGTGATCGCGCCGGGACAGCTCGTGGTCGATTCGAACGTGAAGAAGGTCCAGCATCCGACCGGCGGCGTGGTCGGCGAGCTGCGGGTCAAGGAAGGCGATCGCGTGAAGGCGGGCGACGTGGTGGTGCGGCTCGACGAGACGCAGACCCGCGCCAATCTCGCCATCGTGACCAAGGCGCTCGACGAGCTGGCGGCGCGCCAGGCGCGCAACGAGGCCGAACGCGACGGCGCGGGCACGGTCCGCTTTCCCGCCGAGCTGGCGGCGCGCTTCGACGATGCCGACGTGCAGCGCGTGACCGCAGGCGAGCGCAAGCTGTTCGAGACCCGCCGGTCGAGCCGCGACGGTCAGAAGGCGCAGCTGCGCGAGCAGATCGAGCAGCTCGAGCAGCAGATCCAGGGCAACCGGGAACAGGAGGCCGCCAAGGCCCGGGAGATCGACTGGATCCAGCAGGAGCTGAAGGGTGTGCGCGACCTGTGGTCGAAGACCCTCGTGCCGTTCGCGCGTGTGACCGCGCTGGAGCGCGACGGCGCGCGGCTGGAAGGCGAACGCGGCGCGCTGATCGCCACGATCGCCCAGACGAAGGGGCGCATCGCGGAGACCCGGTTGAAGATCCTGCAGATCGACGAGGATCTCTATGCCGAGGTCGGCAAGGAGCTGGGCGAGATCCGCGGCAAGCGGTCGGAGCTGGTCGAGCGGCGGGTCGCGGCCGAGGACCAGCTCAAGCGGGTCGACCTCACCGCACCGCAGGACGGCAAGGTCTTCCAGCGCACCGTCAACACGGTCGGCGGCGTCATCCAGGCGGGCGAGCCGGTCATGCTGATCGTGCCGGAGGGTGACAGCCTGACCGTAGAGGCGAAGATCGCGCCGCAGGAGATCGACCAGGTGCATGTCGGCCAGGCCGCCGCTCTGCGCTTCCCGGCCTTCAACCAGCGCATCACGCCCGAGCTGACCGGCGAGGTGGTACGCATCGGCGCCGACGTCACGCAGGATGAGCGCAAGAACGAATCCTACTACACGGTGCGCATTCGCGTTTCCGAGGAGGAGCTGCAGCGCCTCGGCGGGCAGAAGCTCCTCGCCGGCATGCCGGTCGAGGCCTTCCTGCAGACCGAGCCGCGCACCGCCCTGTCCTATCTGGTGAAGCCGATGCACGACCAGATCGCGCGCGCCTTCAGGGGGAGGTAGCGCTCTTATCAGGTGAGTGGCGCGCCCCCAGCGCAAGACTCCTTGCCGCTTTCGGATCGTCCGGCGAGGGCGTAGAAGGCGGCGATGCGCCTGGCGCTCCTGTCCGTGCTGTCGATCCTCTGTCTTGGCACCGCTGCCGAGGCCGCGCCGCCCAGCGTCCAGCTCGACGACCTGACCTGGACCGAGGTCCGCTCCGCGCTCCAGTCGGGCACGACCACCGTCATCGTGCCGGCTGGCGGAACCGAGCAGAGCGGCCCGCACATCGCGCTCGGCAAGCACAACGTTCGCGCCAGGGTGCTGGCCGGCCGCATCGCCGCGGCGCTGGGCGACACGCTCGTGGCACCGGTGCTGGCCTACGTGCCGGAGGGCGGCGTGACGCCGCCGACCGGCCACATGCGCTTCCCCGGCACGATCTCCGTTCCGGATTCGGTGTTCAAGGCGACGCTCGAAGCGGCGGGCCGCAGCCTGCGGCAGGCCGGCTTCACCCATATCGTGCTGCTCGGCGATCACGGCGGCTATCAATCGGTGCTCAGGCAGGCGGCGGCCGACCTGAACAAGGAATGGGCGGGCACCGGCGTGCGCGCCCATTACATCGCCGACTACTACCGCGCCGCCGACGTGGCCTATGTGCGCGCGCTGCGCGGAAAGGGCCTGAGCGACGTGCAGATCGGCAGCCATGCCGGCACGGCGGACACCTCGCTGACACTGGCGATCGATCCTTCCCTGGTGCGGTCCGATCACGTGCCGGGCGATCATGGCCCGGCCGACGGCACGAACGGAGATCCCGGCCCGTCGAGCGCGGCATTGGGACAGCTTGGCGTCGACCTCATCGTGTCACAGACTGTTGGCGCGATCAGAAAATCGCGCGCGGAGAAACGCTGAACCAATGAAGATCGGCCCTGTCGTCGTCGCCTGTTCCCTGGCGCTGGGAGTGGGCGCTGCCGGATGGTGGGCGGCCGCCCAGACCCGGCCGGTTGCCGCTTCGGTCAAGACGGTCCCCGGCATGCCGCCCGTCCCCGATCCGGCGAACCTCTACAGCGAGACCGTCGCCGGCAAGATCCGGCCCGACGTCCAGAGCGCGCTGTCGCGGGTCTACGTTCCCAACCGCCACGCCAACACCGTCTCGGTGATCGATCCCGACACGATGCAGGTCGTCGACACCTTCAAGGTCGGTCGCAACCCGCAGCATGTCGTGCCGTCGTGGGATCTCAAGACGCTGTGGGTCGCCAACAACGCCGAAGGCCGTACCGACGGCAGCCTGACGCCGATCGATCCGATGACCGGAAAGCCCGGTGCGGCGATCCCCGTCGACGATCCCTACAACGTCTATTGGACGCCCGACGGCAAGTCGGCGATCATCGTGGCCGAGGAGCACAAGCGGCTCGACTTCCGCGATCCGCAGACGATGAAGCTGCAGTATTCGATCGCGGTCCCCAAGTGCGGCGGCATCAACCATGCCGACTTCGCCATCGACGGCAGCTTCGCGCTGTTCACCTGCGAGTTCGACGGCGCCGTCACGAAGATCGACCTGGTGAACCGCACCGTGCTCGGCACGCTGACGCTCAGCCCGTACTACCAGCGTCCCGACGTGGTGGCCCAGCTCACCGCGCTCGAGAAGAAGAAGTCGCAGCTCATCACCACGCAGCAGGTCGTCGTGCAGGAAGCGCCCGAGCTGGGCGGCGCGATCTGCACCTCGCGCGGCATGCCGCAGGACATCCGCGTCTCGCCCGACGGCACGACCTTCTTCGTGGCCGACATGCTGGCCGACGGCGTGCACGTGGTGGACGGCGCCTCGTTCAAGCAGATCGGCTTCATCCCGGGCGGCGTCGGCGCGCACGGCCTCTATCCGAGCCGCGACGGCAAGTTCCTCTACCTGGCCAACCGCGGCACCAACAAGATGATCGGCCCGAAGGGCGGCAAGGGCAGCGTCTCGGTGATCGACTTCGCCACCCGCAAGGTGGTGGCGACCTGGCCGATCCCGGGCGGCGGCAGCCCCGACATGGGCAATGTCAGTGCCGACGGCAAATACCTGTGGCTGAGCGGCAGGTTCGACGACGTGGTCTACCGCTTCGACACGACGAGCGGCGCGGTCGACAAGGTCAAGGTCGGCCGCGAGCCGCACGGCCTCGCCGTCTGGCCGCAGCCGGGCCGTTATTCGCTGGGCCACACCGGCAATCTGCGCTGATAATCGCTGGCATGGATTCTGCTGCCGGAGAGGCCTCATGACGCCATCAGTCCGAGAGATCGACGAGGAGACGATCGCCGCCTACCAGGCCGACGGCGTGGTTCTGCTGCGCGGCGTGTTCGCCGACTGGGTCGAGCCGCTGCGCGCCGGCACCGCGGCGCTGATGGCCGATCCCAGCCCGCTCGAGCGCACCGTCAAGCCGGCCGACGGCTCGGCGCCGTTCTTCCAGGACCTCTGCAACTGGCAGCGCATCCCCGAGTTCCGCGCCTTCGTGCTCGATCCGAAGGGCGCGGCGATCGCCGCTGCCCTGATGCGCTCGCGCACCGCGCGCTTCTTCCACGACCATGTGCTGGTCAAGCAGGCCGGCACCAGCACGGTGACGCCGTGGCACCACGACCAGCCCTATTACTGCGTCGAGGGCCAGCAGAGCGTGAGCTTCTGGATCCCGCTCGATGCCGTGTCGCGCGCGGTGGCGATGGAATGCGTGCGCGGCTCGCACCGCTGGGCCAAGGGCTACCGGCCGATGCGCTTCAACGGCACGCGGCTCTATGCCGAGGACGACTTCGAGGAGATGCCCGACATGGAGGCGATGCGCCCCACGCTCGACCTCGCCGCCTGGGACATGCAGCCGGGCGACGCCATCGCCTTCAACTTCCGCACGCTCCATGCCGCGCCGGGCAACGCCGCGGCCACGTCGCGCCGCGTCTTCTCGGCCCGCTGGGTCGGCGACGACGCCGTCTTCGCCAGGCGCTCGGGCACGACCTCGCCGCCGTTCAAGGACCTCGTCTTCGAGGACGGCGCGCCGTTCGACGCGCCGATCTTTCCCGTCATCCACCCTTCCTAGATCCCGGAGCTCTCTATGAAATCCCTTCTCGCCCTGTCCGTCGCGGCGGTCGCCGCCTTCGGCGCGACTTCCGCCTTCGCCCAGGATACCAAGGTCAATATCGGCATTTCCGGCTGGACAGGCTTCGCGCCGCTGACGCTGGCCAAGGAAGCCGGCATCTTCGCCAAGAACGGCCTCGACGTGACGATCAAGAAGATCCCGCAGAAGGACCGCCATCTCGCGATCGCCTCGGGCGACGTGCAGTGCGCCGCCACCACCGTCGAGACCTGGATCGTGTGGAACGCCAACGGCGTGGCCACCACGCAGCTCTTCAAGATGGACCAGGGCATGGGCTCCGATGGCCTGGTCGCCCGGCCCGGCATCGACAAGGTCGAGGACCTCAAGGGCAAGACGGTCGCGGCCTCCGCGCCCGGCACCAGCCCGCACTTCTTCCTGTCGTGGGCGCTGAAGAAAGCCGGCATGAAGCTGTCCGACATCAAGCTGGTCACGCTCGAGCCCGCGCCCGCGGCCAACGCCTTCGTGGCGGGCAATGCCGGCCTCGACGGCGCCGTGACCTACGAGCCCTATCTCAGCCTGGTCCGGAACAAGCCTGAATCGGGCCGGCTGATCGTCGATTCGCTCAACCTGCCGATCGTGTTCGACTCGTTCGGCTGCACGCCGAAGTTCATCAAGGAGAACCCGAAGGCGGCCAAGGCGCTGGTCGAGAGCTACTTCCAGGCGCTCGACATGATCGCGGCCGACAAGACCAAGGCCTTCACCATCATGGGCGCCGACGTGAAGCAGACCGCCGAGCAGTTCGAGGCCTCGCAGGCCAAGATCAAGTGGGCCGACCGCGCCGCCAACGAGAAGTTCTTCAACGGCGAGATCCAGGCCTTCAACAAGGACGCCGCCGCCCTGCTGCTCGAGATCGGCGTGATCAAGCAGGCGCCGGCCAACCTCGACTCCCTGTACGACACGAGTTTCCTGAAGTGAGGGGCTTCCTGAAGTGAGAGGCGCCCGCCTGTTCGTCCCCGTTCCGCGCGGGCAACGCATCGGGCTGGGCATCGCCTTCTTCGTCCTGTTCGTGGCGGTGTGGTGGCTGCTCACCGCCTCGGGCGCCGTGCCGCCGAACTTCCTCGCCTCGCCGCCGCAGACGCTGGCGGCGGCGTGGCAGCTCTTCGCGAAGTTCGATTTCAGCCACGATGTCGGCATGACGATCTGGCGCGTCGTCGGCGGCTTCCTGCTGGCGGCGGCCATCGGCGTGCCGCTCGGCATCGCGATGGGCGCGTGGAAGCCGGTCGAGGCCTTCTTCGAGCCGTTCGTTTCGTTCGCGCGCTACCTGCCGGCCTCGGCCTTCATCCCGCTGCTGATCCTGTGGGTCGGCATCG
>CAMFJT010000098.1 GCA_945957125.1 uncultured Rhodospirillales bacterium
CCGCCAGCATGTACCCGGTGCTGGCGTTGTGAGCTTATCTTCTTTTGCCGGGGGCGCGCCACGCCAGGGGCGCGTCTTTGGTGCTGTCGCAGCACCGCATGACGCGCCACTGGAGTGGCGAGCCCGCAGCGGAAGACTACCCCTCGTTCTCTTTCCGGAACGGCGAGTACTGCATCAGCTCGGCGATCTGCTGTTCGACGGCCGGGCGTTCCTGCTTGAGGTAGTTGTCGACTGCGCGGCGGAAGCCGGGATCGACGATCCAGTGCGCCGAGTAGGTCTTCACCGGCAGATAGCCGCGCTGGATCTTGTGGTCGCCCTGCGCGCCCGCCTCGACCCGCGCCAGGCCGTGCTCGATGGCGTGGTCGATCGCCTGGTAGTAGCAGGCCTCGAAATGCAGGAAGGCATGGCTTTCCAGGCACCCCCAGTAGCGGCCGTAGAGCGTGTCGTCGCCCACCAGGTTGAGCGCACCGCCGACCGGGCGGCCATCGGCCTCGGCCATCACCAGCACGACCTTGTCGGCCATCGTGCCGCCCAGGACGTCGAAGAAGGCGCGCGTCAGGTAGGGCGTGCCCCACTTGCGACCGCCGGTATCCATGTAGAAGGCGAAGAAGGCGTCCCAATGGGCCGGTTTGATGTCGTCGCCGGCCAGCCGCCGGATGGTCATCCCCTCGCGCCGCACCGACTCGCGTTCCTTGCGGATGGCCTTGCGCTTGCGTGAAGACAGCGCGCCCAGGAAATCGTCGAAGGTCCGGTAGCCCTCGTTGCTCCAGTGATATTGCTGCCCCAGCCGCAACAGCCAGCCGCGCGCGCCGAAGCGTTTCCAGTCGTCCTCGGTACAGAACGTGGCATGGACCGAGCTTATGTTGTTGTCGCCCGCGATCTTCGCCAGCATGTCGATCAGCGCGTCGCGCACGCTCTCGGCGTAGGGGCCGGGCCGCACGAACAGGCGAGGGCCGGGCACCGGCGTGAACGGGATCGCCGCCTGGAGCTTGGGATAATAGCGCCCGCCGGCGCGCTCGAAGGCCTGCGCCCAGCCGTGATCGAAGATATATTCGCCCTGGCTGTGGCTCTTCATGTAGAGCGGCACGGCTCCTTGCAGCGTACCGTCCTCCGCCTCGGCCACCAGGTATTGCGGCTGCCACCCGGTGCGCCGGCCGACCGACTTCGAATCCTCCAGCGCCTTGAGGAAACGATGGCTCAGGAACGGATTGCCGGCGGAACCGGGCGCCAGGGCGCAGGCGTCCCATTGGGCGGCATCGATCGCCGCCAGGGAGTCGACAACGCGCAGGCCGACGGTCGGACTATCATCGGGCATGGCGGGATCATAGCGCGTTTCGTGCCACGCAATGTGGCAGCCAGGAGAAATATCCGACGGCTCTCTTCCGTATGAATGGACCGCCCATCCAGGAGTGCGAAGCACGGCGCAAAAACCCCCTGGCCCTGCCTGCAGCGGCGTTTCGTGGAGACTCCTGCGCGCCCGGCCGGGATGAGACAGGAATGCGAAGAATGGAATTGTGCTGCAACCGATGAATGCGTCACACTCTCTTCGGAACGTCCCTGGAATTCCGTCGTCGGAGGCCGGTCATGGAACGGGGGGAGGAGAACGGCCTCATCGAGGCCCTGTACGACGCCGCGCTCGGCTACCGGTTGTGGGAGGAGACGAGCCAGCAGATCGCGGACTACATGCAGGGCACGATCCTGATGCTGTCGGCCCACGATTCCCGAAATGCGGTCGTCGACGTGGTGTCGACGTTGGGTATGACGTCCGATCACATCGGGCAGTACGGTCATTTCGCGCCGCACGATCTCTGGGCATTGGGCTACATGGAGCAGGGCTTGAACGGGCGGGCCCGCATCGGCTCGCACGTCGTGGACGATCGCGTGCTCATGGAGAGCCACATCTACAATGACTATCTTCGGCCGCAGCTGGATTCGCGATATCTGGCCGGTGCCGTGCTGGCGCTGGATGGCGGTCATCACGCCGTCCTCGGCATTCATCGGCCGCATGCGGCGCGGGACTTTTCGGTGCGGGAAGCGGTGCGGCTCGACAGGCTCCTCCCGCATGTCCAACGGGCGCTGGAAGTCCGGCGGCGGTTGCAGGGCGTCGAGCGCGACAAGCGCTCGGCCTCTTTCGTCCTCGACCAGCTCAGCGTCGGCGTCATCCTCATGGCTGCAAACGGTCAGCTGCTGCATGTGAACGCCGCAGGAGAGGCGATCCTGCGCGGCGGTGACGGGCTCTCGCGCACGCCCGACGGCCTGCACGCGGCCAACAAGGAGGACGACAAGCGGCTGCAGCACCTGATCTCGAGCCTTCGTCAGGGATCCGGCGATGTCCGCGCGTCGGGCGGCCATCTGAGCGTTCGCCGCCCCTCGGGCAGGTCGTCCTATGCCGTGATGGTCAGCCCGGCCGGGCCCAGCCTGGTCACGGCAGCTAGAGCGGTTCCCGCCGTCCTCGTCTTCGTTTCGGACCCTGTGGCGAAGTTCGTTTCCGATCTCGCGGTGCTCGCCGACTTGTTCGGCTTCACTCCCGCGGAAAGCCGCCTGGTCCTGGCGTTGATCGCGGGCGAGGCGCTTCCCGAGTTCGCCCGTCGGACGGGCGTCTCGTACCACACGGCGCGCACGCTCCTGGCCCGTGCCATGGCGCGGACCGAGACGCGGTCCCAGCTCGACCTCGTCCTGCTGGTCGTGCGCTCGCTGGGGGGCGTGACGCCTTCCTCATGATCGCGAGAGCAGCGTTGCGTGAGTTGAGGCGAACCTTGTCGAGGGGGCGAAGAGATGGACCGTACGCGCCGCATTGGCGAAGCAGACCTCGTCGGCATGTTCTACGACGCCGCGCTGGGATACCGGTCCTGGCCCGAGGTCATGAATGGCCTGATGGAGCATGTCGGCGGCGAGACGTTGATGATGTCGGTCCAGCATCCCCGGAGCGGGCAGATCGAGGTTCTGGGCTGGCTCGGCATGAGCACCGACGATCTCCAGCGCTATCCGCAATTCGCGCCGCACGACGTATGGGCGATCGCGTACGAGGAGCAGCGGCTGTTCGGACAGGCCGCGCCCGGGACCCGGCTGGTCGAGGAACGGAAGCTGGAACGCAGCTTCATCTACAACGAATACCTCCGCCACGTCGGTGTCCACCATCTGGCGGGGACCATCGTGCCGATGGACGGCGGTTGGCATGCCCCTCTCGGGATGCACCGCCCGCGCGACGGCGAGGCCTTCTCGACCGCCGAAATCATGCGCATGCAACGGCTCCTGCCTCACGTTCAGCGCTCGCTCGAAGTCCGGCGCCGGCTCCGGCAAGCCGACCAGCAGGATCTTTCGATCCAGGCCGTGCTCGAGCGCCTCAGCGTCGGGGTCATCGTTCTCTCGGCGGGCGGCCGGATGCTGCTGGCCAACGCGGCGGCGGAGGCCATCCTGCGCCTCGGCGACGGGCTGATCCGCACGCCCGACGGGTTGCGTGCGTCGCACAGGGACGATGACCGGCGCCTGCAGCGACTGATCGACGGGCTGCGTCGTGGGCTGCGCGCCGCGAGCCAGCCCGGCGGCCATCTTCAGGTGCGCCGGCCGTCGCTCCAACGAGCCTACGCGGTGATGGTCGCGCCCGGCGCCCCGGCGCTCGAAGCGGGCCGGGGGGAGCCGACGATCCTGGTCTTCGTCTCCGACCCCGGCGCGAAGATCGTTTCCGATCTTGCCGTGCTGGCCGACCTCTTCGGCTTCACCCCCGCGGAAAGCCGGTTGGTCCTGGCGCTGATCTCGGGCGTGCCGCTGCCCGAGTTCGCCCGCCAGATCGGGGTCTCGTATCATACGGCCCGGACGCTGCTCGCCCGCGCCATGGCGCGGACCGACACGGGCTCCCAGGTCGATCTCGTCCTTCTCGTCACGCGATCCCTCGGGGGGCTGGCGGCTCCGCCAGCGGCGCCGGACGGCGGCCCGGCGGCGGCGTGATCTACTCTGCCGGCTTGTGGGCGTGGGCCACGTCGTCGGCGGAGCGGCGGAAGCGCTTGCCGGCCCACAGGCCGAGGCGGTCGATGTAGATCAGCACGACCGGCACGACGACCAGCGTGAGCAGGGTCGAGCTGATCAGGCCGCCGATCACCGCGTGAGCCATCGGTGCGCGCTGGCTGGCGCCTTCGCCGATGCCCAGCGCCAGGGGCATCATGCCGAACACCATGGCCAGCGTGGTCATCAGGATCGGCCGCAGGCGGATCGAGCCGGCCTCGAGCAGGGCCTCGTTCACGCCCATGCCGCGGGCGCGCGCCTGATTGAAGAAATCGACCAGCAGGATGGCGTTCTTGGTCACCAGTCCCATCAGCATGATGAAGCCGATGGCACTGAAGAGGTTGAGCGTGGAGCCGGCGATCAGCAGGCCGAGGAACACGCCGATCAGCGACATCGGCAGCGACATCATGATCGCCACCGGCTGCAGGAAGCTGCCGAACTGCGAGGCGAGGATGAGGTAGATCAGGATGACCGCCAGCAGCAGCGCCTGGCCGGCATAGCCCGCGCTCTCGTTCATGTCCTTGGTCGAGCCGCCGAACACGAAGCGGTAGCCGGGCGGCAGGGCGGTGTCGGTCAGGATCTTCTGCAGGTCGTTGCTGACTTCGCCCGTGGAGCGGCCCGACACGTTGGCGGTGATCTGGACCTCGCGGTTGAGGTCGCGCCGGTTGATCTGCGAGGCACCGGTGTCGGCCACGATGTCGGCGATCTGGGCGATATGCACCATGCGCGGCAGGCCGTTGGGCTCGGTGCCGGCGGTGAACCACACGCGCTGCAGGTCGGCCACGCCGGTGCGGTCGTCGAGCGGCAGGCGGAGCATGACGGTGTAGTTCTCGCCGTCCGGCGCGCGCCACAGGCTGGTCTCGTCGCCCGCGAACAGCGTGCGCAGCGACTGCGCGACCTGCGCGGTGCCGAGCCCGAGGTCGGAGGCCGCGTCGCGCCGCAGGCGAACCGACAGCATCGGCTTGGCGGGCTTGAGGTTGCGGTCGAGATCGACCAGCCCGGGGATGGCCGCCGCACGCTCCATCACCTCGCGGGAGATCTGGTCGAGCATCGCGGTGTCGCGGCCCTGCAGCGAGACCTGGAGCTGCTTGTCCACGCCGCCGGTGGGACGGCCGGGGATGTTGATCGAGACGAGGATGCCGGGAATGGTCGCCAGCCGATCGCGGATCGGCTGTGCCAGCTGCTCGGGCGAGCGCTTGCGCTCCTTCAACGGCTTGAAGCGCAGGTAGAGGCTCGCCCGGTTCTTGCCGTTGGCATATCCGGTATTGACCGTGCCGTAGGTGTATTCGATCTCCGGGAACTCGCGCACGGCGGCGTCGACCTGCCGCAGCTTGGCCTCGGTGTAATCGAGCGAGGAGCCGACCGGCGTCTCGATCGAGACGACCTCCTCGCCGAGATCGGCCTGCGGCACGAACTCGAAGCCGATGTACTTGGGCAGCGCGAAGCTGCCGACGAAGGCTGCGAGCGCCACGAGCAGCGTCGTCTTCGGCCAGCGCAGCGCGCCGCCCAGGATCCTGCGGTAGACGGCGGTGACGCGATCCTGGACGGCGTTGACCGCGCGCGCGAACCGGCTGTCGCCATGCGCCTGCGGGTCGTACCAGATCGACGACAGCATCGGGTCGAGCGTGAAGGACACGAACAGCGAGATCAGCACGGCGGCCGAGACCATGACGCCGAACTGGAAGAAGAAGCGGCCGATGATGCCGCCCATGAAGGCGACCGGCAGGAACACCGCGACGATGCAGAAGGTGGTCGCCAGCACCGCCAGCCCGATCTCGTCGGTGCCGTCGATCGCCGCCTGGCGATGGGTCTTGCCGAAGCCGATATGGCGCATGATGTTCTCGCGCACCACGATGGCATCGTCGATCAGGATGCCGATGGCGAGGCTGAGCGCCATCAGGGTGAGCACGTTCAGCGTGAATCCGAAGGCCGCCATCACCATGAACGAGCCGAGCACCGAGATCGGCAACGCGAGGCCGGTGATCACCGTGCTGCGCCAGGAATGCAGGAACAGGAAGACGATGGCGATGGTCAGCAGGCCGCCCTCGATCATCGTCTGCTGCACGTTGCGCACCGAGTTCTGGATGCCGCGCGAGCTGTCGCGCACGATGTCGAGCTTCACGTCGACCGGCAGGGATTTCCGAAGCTCCTCGACCGCCTCGCGCACGCCGCGCGCGACGTCGATGGTGTTGGCGCCCTGGGTCTTGACCACGTCGATGGCGAGCGCCCGTCGCCCTCCCAGCAGGGCGACGTTGTCACGCTCCTGCTGGCCGTCGACGACGTTGGCGACCTGGCGCAGATAGACCGGCGCGGCGCCGCGGCGGGCCACGATCAGGTCGGCGAAGTGGCCGGGCTCGGCCAGCCGCCCGGTGACCTCGACCACGCGGTCGTCGTTGCCCCGCTGGACGTTGCCGGCCGGGAAGTTCTGGTTCTCGTCGCGGACCGCGGCCATCACGTCGTTGACGCCGACCCGCAGCGCCTGCATGCGCCCGGGATCGAGCTCGATGTTGACCTGGCGCTTGACGCCGCCGGCGATGGTGGCGCGACCCACGTCGCGCACCGTCTGGATGCGCTTGATGATGATCTGGTCGGCCAGCGTGGTCAGTTCGCGCACGCCGCGCACGTCGGACTGCACGGCGATCGACACGATCGGCTGGTCGTCCGGGTTGAGGCGCTGGATCAGCGGCTCCTTGACCTCCGGGCGGAAGCCGGAGCGCACCGTCTGCACCTTCTCGCGCACGTCCTGCATGGCGACGGCGGAGGGGATCGACAGCTCGAATTCCGCGATGACGATCGACTGGCCCTCGAGCGAGCGCGAGGACAGCGTCTTCAGCCCTGCGATGGCATTGACGCTTTCCTCGATCTTGCGGCTGATCTCGCTCTCGATCGTCTCCGGCGTGGCGCCGGGATAGTTGGTGGTGATCACCACGACCGGAAAATCGACGTTGGGGAACTGGTCGACGCCGAGCTGGCGGTAGGAAAACAGCCCCATCACCAGCAGCGCCACCATCATCATGGTGGCGAAGACGGGGTTGTCGACGGCGATGCGGGTGAGCCACATGGCGGCGCTACCGGGCTTCGACCAGCTTCACCGCCTGCCCGGCCTTGAGGCCGGGCAGGGGAGCGGCAATGACGACCAGGCCGGCATCGAGGCCCTTGACCTCGACCAGCTCGCCGCGCGACCAGGTCCGAACGACGCCGACCGGCTTGCGCACCAGCGTGTCGTTCTCGACTGCCAGCACGAAGTCGCCCTGGTCGTCCTTGCGCATCGCCGCCGCAGGCACGGCCAGCGCGTGGCCCTTCTCCTTGACGGCGATGGCGCCGGTGCCGAACAGCCCGCCGCGCAAGCCTTCGTCGTGGTCGAGGATCTCGACATAGACCGGGATCGAGCGCGATCCGGCCTGCGCCGTCGGGCTGATGCGGGTGACCCGGCCGTTGAACGGGCGGTCGCCGAAGCCTTCGAGATTGATCGTCGCCATCTGGCCGACTTCGAGCCGCACCACGTCGGCCGCCGGCATCTGGGCGGCGATCTCGACGTGGCTGGTGTCGAGCAGCGCCACGATCCGGCCGTCGATCGGCAGCGATTCGCCCTGGTTGGCGATGCGCTCGCCGACGACACCGGCGAACGGCGCGCGAACCTCGGCGTCGGCGAGGTTCTTGCGCGCAACCTCGAGCTGGGCTTCCGATACCGCCACCATCGAGCTCTTGTTCTCGGCCGTCGAGCGCGCCTGGTCGGCGGCGGACTGCGAGACGATGTTGCGCGACGACAGCGTCTCCTTGTCCGACCGGTCGCGCGAGGCCCAGCGCAGCTCGGCGCGCGCGGCATCGACGGCCGACTGGCGCTCGTTCACTTTGGCCTGCAACTCGGCGGTCTCGAAGCGCGCGAGGAGTTGGCCCTTTGCGACCTTGTCGCCTTCGCGCACCAGGACTTCGGCGAGGCGGCCCGCGACGCGCGCCTTGACCACAGTCTGGTCGATCGGCTGGGTCGTGCCGGTGAAGCGGACCGTGTCGACCAGCCCGCGCGGCTTGATCGTGTGCAGCTCCTGCGGGATCAGCTCGAGCGGCCGCGCGGTCGCCGCCGTGCCTGCCGCGACCTGCGCGAGGGGAGGCCGGGCGACCTTCCAGGCGAAGGCACCGCTGGCGAGCAGCGCGGCACCGGCGAAGACCGCGATGAGAAGTCTCGTCCTGGCTTTCATGGCCGTAGCCCCTTGAGGATCAGATCGAGATAGGCGGCGTAGAACGTGTCGCTGTCCGGCGCCTGCGCGTCGAACGGCGCGAGCGAGCGCTGCCAGACCGAATGCATCGCCAGCGGCTGGGCGACGACGATGGCGGCGGCGTCGATGTCGGCGATCGGGCGGAACTCGCCACGCGCCACGCCGCGCCGCAGCGTTTTGGCAAACAGGTCGCGCCCGCGCAGGTCGAAGGTCGAACAATAGAAGCGCGCGACGTCGGGAAAATTCCCGGCCTCGGCAAGGATCAGCTTGATCACCCCGCCGCGGGGGTCTTCGGCGAACGCGCGGAACATGACGATGAGGTCGCGCAGAAGATCCTCCGTCGAACCCTCGTAGCCGTCGACGAACTCGTTCGCCTTCACCAGCGGCTCGCCGATCGCCTCGGCGATCACCGCTTTGAACAGCTCTTCCTTGCTCTTGAAATAGAGATAGGGGAGGCCTTTGCTGACGCCCGCCGCCTTGGCGACGTCCTCCAGCTTCGTCGCCGCGAACCCGCGCGTGACGAACAGCTCGAGCGCAGCGCGCGCGATCTCCGGGCCTCGATCGTCTGGCCGGCGGCTGCGGGCGGGACGGGGTGCAAGCGGAATGACTGACTGGTCAGTATCCATTCCCGCTACGTAGAGGCGAAATCGGGCAGGATCAAGCCCGGGCAAAAAAAGAGTCCGGCAGAACGGGTCGCCGGACGTCCGATATCGAGTTTCGCCTTTCCACCCCTGCGAAGCAGGGGTGCGCATTGGCTTGAATGCACAAATTCTTGAAGGTGGCCTCCGGTGGAGCCCCGGATGAGGGGCGCCGGACCGGAGGCCGAAAGGCGTTTGGTCAGAGGAGTCAGGGTCGAAACCCTGACTTACGCCCTTACCTGATTACTGCTTCTTCTTCTTAGCAGCCTTTTTCTTCGCAGCCTTTTTCTTGGCAGCCATAACTGTCTCCTATGGTTAGCTTTGAGGTCCCCAACCGCGGGGCCCCGGGGGTACGCAGGTACGCCACGCCACGCATGCTCAACTGCACCCGGTGGTGCCGCCGCAGGTCGTGCATTTGAGGCACGTCCCGTTGCGGACCATGGTGAAGTTGCCGCATTCCGGACAGGCATCGCCCTCGAAGCCTTGCAGCCTCGCGGTGAATGCCGCCCGGGTCGCGACGCCGACGACGGCCGCTGCGGCGATGGGCGCCGCCGCGACGGTTGGGCCGTCCGTCAGTTCGTGGGGCAGGGGGCCGGTCGCGAGCGCCACTTCGGCGATCGCGACAGTGCCGGCCGTCCGGCCAATCAAGACGCTGGAGTTCGAGATGCTGGAGTTCGAGGCGTGAGGGTTGCTGCGCGCGTAGCCCGCGCCGGCGATGCGGCTCACCGCGTCGGCGGCATCCTGCGCGGCGCTGCTGCCGGCGGAGGGAAGACCGTCGGCGACCGTGCCGCGTCCGACGCCGTCGGGATGCAGGTCCGCCGGTTCGACATGAGCGAGGTCGGTCCGCCCGGCATAGGAGATGGCCAGCTCGCGGAAGATGTAGTCGAGCACCGACGTCGACATCCGGATCGCGTCGTTGCCCTCGACCATGCCCGACGGCTCGAAGCGGGTGAAGGTGTAGGCCTCGACGAACTCCTCGAGCGGCACGCCGTATTGCAGGCCGATCGAGATCGCGATGGCGAAGTTGTTCATCACGCTGCGGAAGGCGGCGCCCTCCTTGTGCATGTCGATGAATATCTCGCCGACGCGCCCGTCCTCGTACTCGCCAGTGCGCAGGTAGACCTTGTGGCCGCCGACGATCGCCTTCTGGGTGTAGCCCTTGCGCCGCTGCGGCAGCCGTTCGCGGCCGCGTCGCACCTCGCGCTCGACGATCCGTTCGACGATGCGCTCGGCCACCACCGGCGCGCGGGCCGCCGGCGGCAGCTCGATCAGTTCCTCATTGGCGTCGCGATCGTCGCCGATCGTCATGGCCGACAGCGGCTGCGAAAGCTTCGAGCCGTCGCGATAAAGCGCATTGGCCTTGAGCCCGAGCTTCCACGACAGCTCGTAGGCGTTGCGGCAATCGTCGACCGTTGCGGTGTGAGGCATGTTGATCGTTTTGGAGATCGCGCCCGAGATGAACGGCTGTGCTGCGCTCATCATGCGGATGTGACTCTCCGCAGACAAGCAGCGCATGCCATCTCGTCCACAGGGATTCGCACAATCGAACACGGAAAGATGCTCGCGCGCGAGATCGGGGGCGCTTTCGATCGACATCGTCCCGCACGCGAAGACGTTTGCCGCGGCGATGTCGCTGCGCGAGAAGCCGAGACGAGCCAGCACGTCGAGCTGCGGATCAGCGAGCGCCGCCTCGCCGAGTGCCAGCGTCTTGCGGCAGAACTCCTCGCCCAGCGTATGGCGCGAGAAAGCGAAGCGGATGTCGAACGCCGTCGGCAGTGCCTTCTCGATCTTCTCGATCGTCGCGGCATCGAAGCCGCGCGCCGACAGCGCATCGTGATCGATGGCCGGCGCCCCCTTCAGCGTGCCGTGGCCGACAGCATGCGCGACGATGCGCTCGATGCTCGCCTCGTCGTAGCCGAGATGGCGCAAGGCGAGCGGCACCGTCCGATTGATGATCTTGAAGTAGCCGCCGCCGGCCAGGGTCTTGAACTTGACCAGCGCGAAGTCGGGTTCGATGCCGGTGGTGTCGCAATCCATCACCAGCCCGATCGTGCCGGTCGGGGCGATCACCGAGACCTGCGCGTTGCGGTAACCGTGCTGCTCGCCGAGCTCCAGAGCCCTGTTCCAGGTGTCTCTTGCCGCCGCGACGAGGGGGGCGTCGGGGCAGCTGGCGATGTCGAGCGCGACGGGCGCGATGGCGAGCCCTTCGTAGCCGGCGGCCTTGCCGTGCGCGGCACGCCGGTGATTGCGGATCACCTTCAGCATCGCCGCGCGATTGTCGGCGAAGCCGGGGAAGGCTCCCATCGACTCGGCCATCGCGGCGGAGGTCGCGTAGGCGGTGCCGGTCATCACCGCCGCGATCGCCCCGGCGATGGCGCGGCCGCCGGCCGAATCGTAGCCCAGCCCGCGCGCCATCAGGAACGCGCCGAGATTGGCGTAGCCCAGGCCGAGCGTGCGGTAGCGATAGGACAGCTCGGCGATCCGGCGCGACGGGTACTGCGCCATCATTACCGCGATCTCGAGCGCGATCGTCCACAGGCGGCTGGCATGCTCCAGCGCGGGCACGTCGACCGACCCGTCGTCCTTGCGGAACCGCATCAGGTTCAGCGAGGCGAGATTGCACGCGGTATCGTCGAGGAACATGTACTCCGAGCAGGGATTGGACGCATTGATGCGTCCGGATTCGGGGCAGGTGTGCCACTCGTTGATCGTGGTATCGAACTGCACGCCGGGGTCGGCCGAATGCCACGCCGCCTCGGCGATGCGATCCCACAGCGCCGCGGCGCGCACCGTCTTCAGAGTCGCTCCGGTGGTGCGCGCGGTGAGCGCCCAGTCCCGGTCCGCCTCGACCGCGCGCAGGAACTCGTCGGTCACGCGCACGGTGTTGTTGGCATTCTGGCCGGCGACCGACGCATAGGCCTCCGACTCCCAATCGAGGTCGTAGACCGGGAACTCGATGTGGCGATAGCCCTGGCGCGCGAACTGGATGACCCGCTGGATATAGTTCTCGGGCAGCTCCGCGCGGCGCGCGGCGACGATCTCGCGCCGCAGCCTGGGATTCTCTTTCGGATCGAGCCCGTCGGCGCAGGCCGTCATGATCGCGTTGAGATGCCGGTTGGCGAGGCGCGAGCCCGCGACCAGCGCGGCGACCTTCTGCTCCTCGAGCATTTTCCAGGAGACGAACGCCTCGATGTCGGGATGGTCGACGTCGACCACGACCATCTTCGCGGCGCGCCGCGTGGTGCCGCCCGACTTGATCGCCCCTGCCGCGCGATCGCCGATCTTGAGGAACGACATCAGTCCCGACGACTTGCCGCCGCCCGACAGTCTCTCCCCCACGCCGCGGATGGCCGAGAAGTTCGAGCCGGTGCCCGAGCCGTACTTGAACAGGCGGGCCTCGCGGATCCATAGATCCATGATGCCGCCCTCGCTCACCAGCTCGTCGGCAACGCCCTGGATGAAGCAGGCGTGCGGCTGCGGGCGCTCGTAGGAGGATGCGGACGGATGGGACGCCCCGTCGCGATGGTCGACATACCAGTGGCCTTGTCCGGGACCGTCGATGCCGTAGGCCCAATGCAGGCCGGTGTTGAACCATTGCGGCGAGTTCGGCGCGGCCATCTGCGCGGCCAGCATGAAGCAATGCTCGTCGTAGAAGGTGCGGGCGTCGGCCTCGCTGTCGAAATAGCCGCCCTTCCAGCCCCAGTAGGTCCACGTGCCGGCCAGGCGATGGAATACGTCGCGCGCGCTCGTCTCGCCGCCGAAGCGCTGTTCCGCCGGCAGGGCGGCAAGAGCCGCTTCATCCGGCACCGAGCGCCACAGCCATTGCGGCACGTCATCCTCGGCGACCTTCTTCAGGTGCCGCGCGACGCCGGCCCGCCGGAAATACTTCTGGGCGATCACGTCGGTCGCGACCTGCGACCAGGACGCGGGCACCTCGACGCCGCGGTGCTGGAAGACGATGGTGCCGTCGGGGGTGCGAATCTCGGAATCGCCAGCGCGGAACGCCATCCCTTCGAATGGCGACCGTCCTGCTCGCGTAAACCGGCGCTCCAGGCGCATGATCGAACCCCCGATGCCCACAATCCCTTTTGCGTTCGCTTTCGACATGTGCTCTGAGGAAACGCTCGAGCACGCAAATATGGGCACACGTTGATACTAAATTACAAAATCTTGTGTGCGCAACTATATTTTGTAGAGCATCCTGTTGATGGCACTACATGATGCAAAGTGGCAACACTGTGTCGAATAGCGTGACGATCGACCGTCCCCAACGTCATCGATGCGCCGCGTTTGCCAGCCACAGGACGCCCGCGTACAAGCGGCGCGGGACATTTTTCGAGAGTGAGTGAATGACGTTCGGCACTTGGCTCTTCACGAAGAGGCGCGGCGAGCTCGTCGGCACCGACGCCGAGGGCAATCGCTACTTCCAGGACAAGCGGCCCGTCGCCGGCCAGCGCCGCAAGCGCTGGGTGATGTACAACGGCGAGGCGGAAGCCTCGCGCGTGCCGCCGGACTGGCACGGCTGGCTGCATCACACGACCGATACGCCGCCGCCTGCCGGCGGCCTGCCGCGCAAGAGCTGGCAGAAAGAGCATGAACGCAATCACAGCGGCACCGATCTCGCCTATCGCCCGCCGGGCTCCACGCTCGTGACCGGCCCGGACAAGCCCAAGCCGCCCTACGAGGCGTGGCGTCCGGGTTGAGCGTCGCGCGGTAAGGGAGAGGCGCGTGGCTCGCAGCGTCGTCGAGACGATCGTCGGGGCGTTGGTGCTGGTGGTAGCCGGCGTCTTCGTCTTTTATGCCTTCGCCAAGTCGGATCGCAGCGCGTCGGACGGCTACGAGATCATTGCCCGCTTCGGACGGATCGACGGGCTGAAGCGCGGCGCCGACGTGACGCTGAGCGGCGTGAAGATCGGCACCGTCACCTCGGTCGATCTCGACCGCAAGACCTACCAGGCCATCGTCCACATGGCGGTGAGCTCGAGCGTGCAGGTCCCGGTCGACACCAACGCCAAGATCGTCGCCGAATCGCTGCTCGGCGGCATGGTGATCGTGCTCGATCCCGGCGGCGACAAGACGATGATCAAGCCCGGTGGCGAGGTTGCCAACACGCAGGACGCCATCTCCTTCACCGAGCTGCTCGCCAAGTTCATGTTCAGCGGCACGGGGTCGAAGTGATGGAAACCCGGGTGTGGCGGCAACCCGACGGCAAGCCGGTGTCCTGCCTCGAGAAGATCAAGGTGCTCAACCAGAACATCCAGGAGATCGAGGGCCTCTGCGCCGACGCGCTGGAGGATGGCGTGTTGATGGGTTGCGACGCCGAGCAGATCAAGGCCGCCCTGCACGAGCTGATCGAGTCCCTCGCGGTCCCGCACGCGAGCGGGAAGTGAGGGCGTCGCTGGGAGCGCGGCTCTCCAGGGCCGCTCATGGGATACTGAAAACCGAAGAAGGAGCGGCTCGGGAGAGCCGCGCTGCCGGCCGCAGCGCGCTGGCCGTCCTCGTCCTGCTCGCCGGGCTCGGCACGGCTGCCGCGCAGCAGCAGCCCTTGCCGCCGCCGCGCATCGACAATCCGCCGACCCTGCGCGCCATCCCCGACGGTCCCGGCAAGCGGGTCGCCGAGCTGCAGGGGCTCGACAAGGTGACCGCGCGCACCCAGCGCTTCTACGCGCCGGTCGGTCAGGCCACGCGCTTCGGCACGCTCGACATCAATGTCGGCGACTGCCTGGTCAACACGCCCGACGCGCCGCCGGAGTCGGCGGCCTATCTCACCATCGTCGACCACAAGCCCGGCCAGCCGGAACAGAAGCTGTTCGCCGGCTGGATGTTCGCCTCGACGCCGGCGTTGTCCGCGCTCGACGACGGCGTCTACGACGTGCGCGTGCTCGCCTGCACGATGGCCACCGCTTCCGCGCCGCCCGCCGCGCGCTGAATGGCTGGGTGTGCGGCTCTCCAGAGCCGCGCTCAGAGGCACTAACTTTGACTGAAAAGGCCCGTCGTCCCGACCGGAGCCGAGCCAAGCGAGGCGTAGTCGAGGGACCTCTTCACGCAACGCCTGCCGGGATGAGCAGCTCCCTCGACTACGCTTCGCTCGAGGCACATGTGAATGTGCCGACTCGGGACGACGGAAACATCGGAAGCGAACTAAGAGTTAGCGACTATGAGAGCCGCGCTCCCAGCCCGCCTCCTACGACGGCGGCGTGTTCGTCTGCACGATGGCGACGGGATCCTCGTCATCCAGCTCGCGCTGGAACGCGGCCGGGCGGTCGACCGCTGCGGCCAGCCTGAGCCGGAATTCCTCGCGCGGCACCTCGATCGCGCCGAAGCTGCGCAGGTGCTCGGTCATGAACTGGCAATCGAGCAGGCGAAAGCCGCCCTTGATCAGCCGTGCCATGAGATGGACCAGCGCGACTTTCGAAGCATCGCGCTCGCGGCTGAACATGCTCTCGCCGAAGAATGCCGCGCCGACCGAGACGCCGTAGAGGCCGCCGACCAGCCGCCCGTCGCGCCGGCATTCGACGCTGTGCGCATGGCCGCGCGCGAACAGCTCGCCGTACAGCGCCAGGATCGGCTCGTTGATCCAGCTCTCGGGATGGCCGGGTCGCGGCTCGGCGCAGGCGCGCATCACGGCGGTGAAATCGCTGTCGGCGCTGACCTCGAAGAGGCCCTGCCGCACGGTCCGCGCCAGGCGCCGCGGCAGGTGAAAGCCGTCCAGCGGCAGCACCGCGCGCAGACGCGGATCGAGCCAGTACAGCTTGGGATCGTCGCGCCGCTCGCCCATCGGGAAGACGCCGATGCGATAGGCCTGCAGCAGAAGCTCGGGCGTGATCTCGAGCATGCCGCCGCTACTTCTTCAGGCCGACCAGCTTCTCCAGCCAGTGGATGTCGTAGTCGCCGTCGATGAACTGCTGCTGGCGGATGATGTCCTGGTGCAGCGGGATGGTGGTCTCGATGCCGCCGATCACGAACTCTTCGAGCGAGCGGCGCAGGCGCATCAGGCACTCGTTGCGGGTCGGGCCGCTGACGATCAGCTTGGCGACCATCGAATCGTAGAATGGCGGGATCGAGTAGCCACCATAGAGGCCTGAATCGACGCGCACGCCGAGGCCACCGGGCGGGTGGTACTCGACGACCCGGCCCGGCGAGGGCACGAAGGTCCGCGGATTCTCCGCGTTGATTCGGCATTCGATGGCGTGGCCGTGGATCGCGATGTCCTGCTGGCGCAGCGCCAGCGGCCCGCCGGCGGCGATGCGGATCTGCTCGCGCACCAGGTCGATGCCGGTCACCGCCTCGGTGATCGGATGCTCGACCTGCAGGCGCGTGTTCATCTCGATGAAGTAGAACTCGCCGTCCTGGAACAGGAACTCCATCGTGCCCGCGCCGCGATACTTGAGCTTGCGCACCGCGGCGGCGGCCAGCTCGCCGATGCGCTCGCGCTGCCCGGTGTTGAGCGCGGGGGAGGGCGCTTCCTCCAGCACCTTCTGGTGGCGGCGTTGCAGCGAGCAGTCGCGCTCGCCGAGATGCACGCCCTCGCCGCGGCCGTCGCCCAGCACCTGGATCTCGATGTGACGGGGCCGCCCGAGATATTTTTCGACGTAGACGGAGTCGTTGCCGAACGCGGCCTTGGCCTCGGTGCGTGCCAGCGAGAACGCCTCGGCAGCGCCGTCGGGCGATTCGACGACCTTCATGCCGCGTCCGCCGCCGCCGGCGACCGCCTTGATTAGCACCGGCCAGCCGATCGTCTCGCCCAGTGCCACGACTTCCTCGACCGACCCGACCGGCCCGGGCGAGCCGGGCACCAGCGGCAGGCCAAGTTCCTTGGCCGTCTGCTTGGCGACGATCTTGTCGCCCATCATGCGGATGTGCTCGGCGGTCGGTCCGATGAAGGTGAAGCCGTGCGCCTCGACCGCCTCGGCGAAGCGCGCATTCTCCGACAGGAAGCCGTAGCCGGGGTGGATCGCATCCACGCCGGTGATGGTGGCGGCCGACAGGATGGCGGGAATGTTGAGGTAGCTGTCGCGCGCCGGCGGCGGGCCGATGCACACCGACACGTCGGCCAGCCGCACGTGCATGGCGTCGCTGTCGGCGGTCGAATGCACCGCGACGGTCTGGATGCCCATCTCGCGGCAGGCGCGATGGATGCGTAGCGCGATCTCGCCGCGATTGGCGATCAGGACCTTGTCGAACATTATTCGACGATCATCAGGACTTCGGCGAACTCCACCGGCCGGGCGTTCTCGACCAGCACCTGCTTCACCACGCCGGCCTTGGGCGCCTTGATCGGATTGAACGTCTTCATCGCCTCGATGATCAGCAGAGTCTGACCGGCGGTCACCTTGTCGCCGACATGCACGAAGGTCGGCTTGCCGGGCTCGGGCGAGAGATAGGCCGTGCCGACCATCGGAGACTTCACCGCCCCGGGATGCTTGCCGAGATCGCCGGACGCCGATGTCGCCGGAGCGGCGAGGGGAGCCGCCGCGGCCCCGCCGGCGGCAGCCGCGACCGGCGCGGCCATCGTGAAGGCGGCAGGGGCCGCCAAGGCGGGGCGCGCGACGCGGATCTTGCGCTCGCCGTCGGCCAGCTCGATCTCGCCGAGATTGGTTTCCTCGAGGATGGCCGCCAGCTTACGGATGAAATCCGTATCCATCTCGAATTTGGCCATGGATCAACGCTCCCGAATGAGGCTTCAGCGGGCCAGCAGGCGCGCCAGCGCCTGTAACGCCAGGAGGTAGCCCTGGCTCCCCAACCCCGCGATCACGCCGACCGCGGCGGGACTTATATAGGAATGGTGGCGGAAGGCTTCCCGCTTGTAGATGTTGGAAAGATGCACTTCCACGGCCGGTAGCTCGGCGGCGTTGAGCGCGTCGAGCAGGGCAACGGAGGTGTGGGTATAGGCGCCGGCATTGATCACGATGGCGGCGTTACGCTCGCGCGCCTCCTGGATACGGTCGACCAGCGCACCCTCGTGGTTGCTCTGGAAGAACTCGACGCCGAGACCCAGGCGTGCGGCCTCGGCTTGGCACGCCTTCTCGACGTCGGCCAGCGTCTCGCGGCCGTAGATCTCCGGCTGCCGCTTGCCCAGCATGTTCAGATTGGGCCCGTTGACCACCAGCACGGGCTTGGTCTGCCTGGCCGGCGGGCGTCGGGCGGCCTTTGCGGCCAAGGCTGCCTCCCTCGTATGTGGCGGCGTTATAGCAGCAACCGGCCGCTTTGACACAAGACCTTGGGGTGGACAGTTCGGGGGCGGGGCGCCGGGGACCTTTTCACGTTTGTCTCTGCAAGGCTGCTTCGATGCAGCGGGCCATACCGTCGTAGCGGGCTCGGTGCGCCTCGCGCGACGCCTGAAGCCACGCGTTCGGTTCGAGCTTCGTCAGTTCGAGATTGTGTTCAGCCTGTCGTGCGAGTTGTTTCAGAGACTGAAGCTGCGTCCGACCATTGCCTTCACGAAAAGGGTGTACGTAATTCACGTCGCCCACGATGTTTGCCGCTGCACGGGCGAAGTCTTCCGGAGACAGTCCTTTCAAGAAGTCGGCCCTCACGAGGCGGCGGTGCACGTCAGCCATCCCAGTCTCGATATATCGACGGAACTGGAATTGGCACCCGTCCTTGGAAAGCTCGACGGTTCGAATCTTTCCTGCCCAATCGTAAATGTCCTGGAAAAGGTGCTCGTGAATGACCTTCAGATGAGCGAGGTCGAAATTTCCTTTGGGAACGCCTTGCATCGATCGGGCGGTCGCGAATCGGCGTTCCTGCGCTTCGAGCTCGGCTGCCGACGTGATTCCAAGCTTGTTCCGAAGGATGGCCGTTCCTGAATAGACGTAGGGATCCTCTGTCATTCCGCGGCAGGTAGCACTGCCTTGCGCACCAAGTCCCGAAGGTATGCCAGTCGCTTCTCGTGAGGCCAATTCTCACGTTCGAACATAACGAACAGAGCCACCTCTTCGGCAGAGAGGGGATTCCCCTCGATCTCCTGCAATGCCATCGCTTCACGCAGGCTGTGCGGCAGCACATCCACGACGGTGTCTTTCGAGCGATCAGCGGATTTCATCGAAGTATCGTATCCGCATCGCCCGTAACCGGCAAGAAACGACCGGCCCGGGCGTGCCTGAACAAACGATCGCTCAACCGGTCGAACAGGGCCCGTTCCTCGTCGCTCAGCACCTCGTACAGCCGTTGCTCGTACTCCAGCGCGATCGGCACGATCTGCGCGTGCATCGCGTGTCCCTTGGCGCTGAGCTCGAGCGACGCGCGGCGGCGGTCCTGCCGGTCGGTCGCGCGCTTGACCAGCCCGCGCTTGGTCAGCCCGGCGACGGCCCGGCTGACGGCGACCTTGTCCATGACGATGCGCTGTCCCACTTCGGAGGCGGTCAACGGCGCGAAGCGGCCGAGTGCCGCCATGACCCGCCACTGGGTCACGGACAGGCCAAACGGCCCGGCATAGAGGCCGTGCAGCGAGTCGCTGACCACCTGGGCCAGGACGGACAAACGGTAGGGGAGGAAATTCTCCAGCTCGAGGGTCTGCAAAGGGGCTTGCAAAGGCTTCGGCATAATAGTTACATATGAAACCAATTCGACGTGGAGGTCAATCATGGCGGTGGTCGGCGATCCCAGGCTGCTCGAGGCGGATCCGGTCAATCCGATGGGTACCGACGGCTTCGAGTTCGTCGAGTACACCTCGCCGGATCCCGAGGCGCTCGGTCGGCTGTTCGAGAGCATGGGCTTCGTGAAGGTGGCGCGGCACCGCTCCAAGGACGTCTCGCTGTTCCGCCAGGGCGACGTGAACTTCATCGTCAACGGCGAGGCGGAGAGCTTCGCGCAGGGCTTCGCGCGCGTGCATGGCCCGAGCATCTGCGCCATCGCCTTTCGCGTGAAGAACGCCGCCTTCGCCTACAAGCGCGCCCTGTCGCTCGGCGCCTGGGGCGTGGAGAACAAGGTCGGGCCGATGGAGCTCAACATTCCGGCGATCAAGGGCATCGGCGATTCGCTGATCTACCTGGTCGACCGCTATGGCGAGCGCGGCAGCATCTACGACGTCGATTTCGAGTTCCTGCCGGGCGTCGATCGCCATCCCAAGGGTGTCGGGCTCACCACCATCGACCACCTGACCCACAACGTGCATCGCGGCCGCATGGCCGAATGGTCGGACTTCTACGAGCGGCTCTTCAATTTCCGCGAGATCCGCTATTTCGACATCGAGGGCAAGCTGACCGGGCTGAAGTCGAAGGCGATGACCAGCCCGTGCGGCAAGATCCGCATCCCGATCAACGAAAGCTCCGACGACAAGTCGCAGATCCAGGAATATCTCTCCGCCTATCACGGCGAGGGCATCCAGCACATCGCGCTCGGAACGGCCGACATCTACGAGACGGTGGAGACGCTGAAGGCCAGGGACGTGCCGTTCCAGGACGTGCCCGATACCTACTACGAGCAGGTCGATGCGAGGCTTCCGGGGCATGGCGAGGACCTGAAGCGGATGGCGGCCGACCGCATCCTGGTCGACGGCGCGCCGACCGAGGGCGGCGGCCTGCTGCTGCAGATCTTCACGCAGACGGTGATCGGGCCGATCTTCTTCGAGATCATCCAGCGCCGCGGCAACGAGGGCTTCGGCGAGGGCAACTTCCGCGCCCTGTTCGAATCGATCGAGCTCGACCAGATCCGCCGGGGGGTGTTGAAGGCTTGATCATCCCCTCCCCATTCTTTTGGGGAGGTGTCGCGGATTACCGCGACACCTCCTCCGAAGACGGGGAAGGGAATTTGAGAAGGAGGAAACGATGACCAGGAACTGGATTCCCCTGCGCCAGGTCGAGGGGACCGCCTCGCGCCAGGCGCATGTCGCCCTGCCCGAGGGCACCTACGAGCGCGAGATCAGCAAGGAGGGCTTCTTCGGCCCCTCGGCGCAGTTCCACCACCGCCACAAGCCGACCGACTGGGTCGCGTTCGACGGCCCGATCCGGCCGCGCGCGCTCGACCTCAACAAGCTGGCGACGGCGCAATCCAATCCGTGGCAGTCCGAGCTGGTGATGGACAACCCGCATCTGCAGATGCGGATCTGGAAGCTCGACGCGCCGATGACCGAGCTGGCGCGCAACAGCGACGGCGACCAGCTCCTGTTCGTCCACGAGGGCGCGGGCGAGCTGTTCTGCGACTACGGCCGGCTGGAGTATCGCGACGGCGACTATCTCGTCATCCCGCGCGGCACGATGTGGCGCCTATCGCCCCGCCAGCCGACCCTGTCGCTGATGGTCGAGGCGACCAACGAGCACTTCACCCTGCCGGAGAAGGGGTTGGTCGGCCGGCATGCGATCTTCGATCCGGCGATCCTCGATACGCCGCATATCGACGAGGCGTTCAAGTCACAGCAGGACGAGCGGACCTGGACGGTTTCCGTCAAGCGGCGCAATGCGCTGTCGACGGTGACTTACCCGTTCAACCCGCTCGATGTCGTGGGCTGGCACGGCGATCTCAGCGTGGTGCGCATCAACTGGCGTGACCTGCGGCCGCTGATGAGCCACCGCGCGCACCTGCCGCCCTCGGCGCACACGACCTTCATGGCCGGCCGCTTCGTCGTCTGCACCTTCGTGCCGCGGCCGTTCGAAAGCGACCCGGAGGCGCTGAAGCTGCCGTTCTTCCACAACAACGACGATTTCGAAGAGATCATCTTCTACCACAAGGGCAGCTTCTTCAGCCGCGACAACATCCATCCCGGCATGA
>CAMFJT010000099.1 GCA_945957125.1 uncultured Rhodospirillales bacterium
GCGCCTACATGGCGGCGACGCTGGGCGTCGCCACCTGGAGCTACGCCCCCTTCGCGATCTTCAGCATCGCCAGCCCACTGATCGCCATCGCTGGCGCCTACCTGGGCTTCCGGATGTTCCGCCGCGCCTGAGCTGAGTTCCGCCGGGGGCGCGCCAATCATAGCCACTAACTAACTTTGATTCTCTCACCCTCCTCCCCCGTCATACGCAGGGCTGTCCGGGGAAAATTGGAGGGAGCCATTGAGTTCATGCTCCTCTCCCCCGATAGGGGGAGAGGTTGGGAGAGGGGGTAGCGCGCGATGCTGCCTTGGAGCCCGTCATCGCGGCTGTTTTCCGCATCGTTGACGATTTCAACCATCTCGTGCCGCCCCCTCTCCCAACCTCTCCCCCTATCGGGGGAGAGGAGCATGAAGCGCGGCGACCCTGGTCAGACCTCTGAATCCTGCGACGGCAGCGAGAGAATAGAATTCCACGGGATTGCGGATCGACGCCTCGCCCCAGCTTTTTCTCCGGACAGCCCTGCGTCATACGGGGGAGGAGCACGAAGGATGTCGAAGGGAGCGCCTATGAGAGGCGCGCTCCCGGGCAGGAGACGCTGGGCGGCGTCAGTGGATCGGCAGGGAGAGCGGCGAGATCTGGTCGCCGGGGCGGTGCGCGTAGTCGATCTTCGGCGCGTCGCGGATCATGCGCGCCTGGGCCTCGGCGAGGGTCTCCATCGCGGCCGTCGGGTCGAGATGGACGGGCGCGCCGTCGGCCAGCACGACCTCGCCGTCGACCAGCACGGTGCGCACCGCGCGGTCGGCGGCGTGGAAGACGAAGGAGCGCAGCGGGTCGCGCGCCGGCTGCATCAGCGGATGGTTGATGTCGACCAGCACGATGTCGGCGGCCATGCCGGGCGCCAGCGCGCCGATATCGTCGCGGCCGAGCGCGGCGGCGCCGGCGAAGGTCGCGGCCTCGAAGGCGCCGGCGGTGTCGAGGCTGCGGATATCCTCGCTCATCAATCGCCCGGCGACGATGGCCAGCCGCATCTCCTCGATCAGGTTGTGCGGCGCGCAGTCGGTGCCGAGCCCGACATTCACCCCGCGCGCGCGGTAGCGGCCGATATGGTCCATCGCCAGTCCGTAGCGCGCGAAGGGCTGCGGGCAGTGCGCCACCGAGGCACCGGCCTCGGCGATCAGGTCGAGGTCCTTGGCGGTGTGCCAGCGGATCTGCGGATGGTCGTCGAGCAGGATGCAGTGGGCCAGCACCGTGTCGCTCTTCATCAGGCCGTTGGCGGCGGCCCACTGGATCGGCGTCATGTTGTGGCGGCGGATCATCTCGCGCACCTCGACCACCGACTGGCAGATGTGGGTCGAGAAGCCGCGGCCGGAGTCGTCGGCGAGCTTGCGGCCGGCGGCGAACAGCCCGGGCGTCACCGTGTCGATCTGGGCCGGGAAGACCATCGCGCCGAGACGGCCGGAATTGTGCGCCTCGGCATCGTCCATCACCTTCTTCGCCGTCTCGAGCTCGGCCACGCCGCGCGCCTCGTCCCACTTCCAGGTGACGGTCTGCGGCGCGCTCATGCCCCAGCGTGCCGAGGCGAAGGTCGGCGCCGCATAGAAGCGCAGGCCGCTCTGCGCCATGGTCTCCAGCCAGCCGTCGAACGGCACCGTCACGTCGCACACCATCGTCGTGCCGGCGCGCATCATCTCGGCATAGGCGAGGGTGGCGGCCGCCTGGCGTCCGTCGTTGCCGAGACGGAAGGCCTGCAGCCGTTCCATAAGGCCGGTCATCTGCTGCTCGGGCACGCCATGGTCCTCGCGGACGCCGCGATAGCCGGGCTCGGTCGAGGGATGCGAATGGATGTTGATCAGGCCGGGCAGGGCGAGCAGGCCGCTGCCGTCGACCGCCTGCTCGCCCGGGCCGGAGGGCCGCGCGCCGGCCGGCGTGATCTCCGCGATGCGTCCGTCCTTCAGGTGGATGTCGACGTCGCGGCGATAGACGTGGCGGCGCGCCGCGCCGTCTCGCACGACCGCCCAGGGCAGGTTCCGGATCGACTGCGGCTGCGAGGTCATTCCACTCCCCTTCGAAGGCATATCTATTGCATAGTCGCCGAGGGGTGACGGGAGGACAAGGCAATGCGTGCCCTGATGAGGATTCTGGCCGCGGCGGCCGTGCTGCTGGCGGCGGGTGCGGCGTCGGCGCAGTCGACGTTGCGTGTGGTGATGCTGTCGGATCTCAAGATCCTCGATCCAATCTGGACCACCGCCTACATCGTGCGCGACCACGGCTACATGGTCTACGACACGCTGCTGGCGATGGACGCCCAGCTCGCCGTCAAGCCGCAGATGGCCGACTCGTGGACGGTGAGCGACGACAAGCTCACCTATACCTTCGTGCTCCGCGACGGTCTCACGTTCCACGATGGCCAGCCGGTGACGGCGGAGGATTGCGTCGCTTCGCTCAAGCGCTGGGGTGCTCGCGACGCGATGGGCCAGAAGCTCATGCAGTTCACGAAGGAGCTGGCGGTCGTCGATGCGAAGACCTTCACGCTGACGCTGAAGGAACCCTACGGCATGGTGCTCGAGTCGCTCGGCAAGCCGAGCTCCTCCGTGCCGTTCATCATGCCCAAACGCATCGCCGAGACGCCGCCGGACAAGCAGATCTCCGAGTTCGTCGGATCGGGGCCGTTCGTCTTCAGGAAGGAGCTGTGGCGGCCGGGCGAAAAGGTGGTCTACGAGAAGTTTCCCGGCTACAAGCCGCGCCCCGAGTCCCCGTCCGGCCTGGCCGGCGGCAAGACCGCCTATCTCGATCGCGTCGAATGGGTCGTGCTGCCCGACTACCAGACCGCGGTGAACGCGCTGATCGCCGGCGAGATCGACATGATCCAGCAGCCGCCGTTCGACATGCTGCCGCTGCTCGAAGCGAGCAAGGGCGTGAAGATCGTCGACCTCAATCCGCTCGGTACGCACTTCGCCTTCCGCTTCAACACGCTGCACAAGCCGTTCGACGATCCGCGCATCCGGCAGGCCGCGCTCTATGCGCTCAGCCAGAAGGATGCTCTCGGGGTGGGCGTCGGCAATCCGAAGTTCGAGAAGGAGTGCAAGGCGCTGTTCGGCTGCGGCACGCCGCTGGCCACGCTGAAGGGCTGGGAGGACAAGCTCGAGGGCAACTCGGCGAAGTCGAAAGAATTGCTCAAGGCGGCGGGCTACGACGGCACGCCGGTCGTGCTGTTGCATGCGACGGACACGTCCGCCGGCGTGGTCGCGCCGGTCGCCAAGGCGCTGCTCGAGCGCGGCGGGTTCAAGGTCGACATGGTCTCCACCGACTGGCAGACCGTGCTGGCCCGGCGTTCGCGCAAGGAGGCGCCGTCGGCCGGCGGCTGGTCGGCCTTCACCACGACGCTGGCCACCACCGACATCCTCGATCCGGTGGTCTCCTTCTTCACCGGCGCGGCGTGCGAGAAGGCGTCGATCGGCTGGCCGTGCGACGAGAAGATCGAGAAGCTGCGCGACGACTTCGCGCGCACCACCGACCCGGCAAAGCGCAAGGAGATCGCCGAGGCATTGCAGGTCCGCCTGTCCGAATATCCGACCTACGCGCCGCTCGGCCAGTTCAACATGCCCGTCGCGCTGCGCACGAACGTGTCGGGCAACATGGAAGCGCCGGCCACGGTGTTCTGGAACGTGAAGAAGACGAACTGAGCGCTGGGAGCGCGGCTCTGGGCGCTTCGGCGTCCGCCGAAACGATGGCGGACGCGCCGGACCTACATCCTTCCTGTCACCAACAGGAGGGCCCCATGGCCGACATCAACACGCTGAAGAACGGACTGATCGTCACCGCATTCTGGGAGGCGAAGCCCGGCGAGGTCGATGCCCTGCGCGGCATCATCGGCAAGTTCCTGCCGCAGGCCCAGGCCGAGCCCGGCGTGCTCGCCTTCCAGATCCACCAGTCGCTCGCCGAGCCGACGAAGTTCTTCTTCTACGAGGTCTTCAAGGACGAGGCCGCCTTCGCCGAGCACGGCCAGTCCGCACACTTCAAGTCCCTGATCCTCGATCAGGCCGTCCCGAAACTCGCCAAGCGCGAGCGCACGCAGCACCGCTTCGTCTGATCTTCCGCCGAGGGCGCGCTACTCATAGGCGCCAACGTTGGTCAACATGGTTCGTCGTCCCGAGCGGAAGCGAAGCGTAGTCGAGGGACCTGTTCTTTTCGGCCGGCGTTGAGGTCCCTCCGCTACGCCTCGCTCCGCTCGGCTCCGGTCGGGACGACGAGCCCTTTTTGACCAAACTTGGCGCCTGTGAGTGGCGCGCCCCCGGCGAAAGGCGAAGCCCCTACTTCCTCTCCGGTGATGGCACTTCCGACATCGGGCATAGTCGGCGGCAATGAAGAGCGATGCGGAGGACCGGCAGGGCTGGAGCGTGCTGCTGCGGCGCGAATGGCTGGCGCCGCTGGCCGTGCTGCTGGGCGGCATCCTGCTGCATTCGATGAATGTGCTGATGCTGGCCACCGTGCTGCCGACCATCGTCGGCGAGCTCGATGGCGCCGCGCTGATGAGCTTGCCGAGCACCGCCTTCCTCGCCTCGTCGATCGTCGCGGCCACCTGCGCCGGGCTGATCACGGCGACCTTCGGCGCACGCAGCACCTATTGCGCCGGCGCGGCCATCTTCAGCGTCGGCGCCGTGCTGATCTCGTTCGCCCCGGCGATGGGTTGGGTCATCGCCGGCCGCTTCGTGCAGGGTTTCGGCGGCGGGCTGATCGCGGGCGTGGCCTACGTGCTGGTCCGCTCGACCTTTCCCGAGGCGGCGTGGGCGCGCGTCATCTCGCTGCTCTCGGGCATGTGGAGCGTCGCGATCCTGGTCGGACCGCTGGTCGGCGGCGTGTTCGCCCGCTACGGCCACTGGCGGGGCGCCTTCGTCGCGGTGGCGATCATCGCCGCGGTGCTGACGCTGGGCGCGTTCCGCTGGCTGCCCGGCACGCGCCCGACGACGCACGGCAGGGCACGCTTTCCCGGAGCGCGGCTCGCCTTCATCTGCGCGGCGATCGCCAGCGCCTCCTCGGCGGCGGTGACGTCGCTGCCGCTCGCCAAGGCCGGGCTGATCGCGCTGGCCGTCGTGCTGCTCGCGGCGATGGTCCGGCTCGACCGAAAGGCGCCGGCGCGGCTGCTGCCCGGCGACGCGTTCTCGCTTTCGACACCGACCGGCGTGGGCATGTGGCTGGTCCTGCTGGTCGCCGTCGCCTACAGCCCGTTGCAGATCTTCATCCCGATCTTCCTGCAGAGCCTGCATGGCCTCGATCCGCTGTCGGCCGGCTATGGCGTGGCCTGCGCTTCGCTCGGCTGGACGGCTGCATCGATCGCGGTCGCAGGTGCGGGCGAGGCGTGGCACGGGCGGCTGATCCTGCTCGGGCCGCTGACCATGGCGGTGTCGCTCGTCGCGGCGGGCCTGTTCGCCGATTCGGCGGTGCCTCTGCTGTACCTGGCGATTTTCGGGATCGGGGTGGGCATCGGCGTCTGCTGGGCCTTCGTCGCGCAGCGCATCATGAGCGGTGCGCGCAAGGGCGAGGAGACGGTGGCCGCCTCGTCCGTCCCGACGATGCAGCAGATGGGTTTCGCGCTGGGCGCCGCGCTCTCGGGGCTGGTCGCCAACACCGCCGGCTTCGCCATCGGCCTGCCGCACGAGGCGATGGCCCGCGTGGCGCTCGTCGTGCCGGCGAGCTTCGCGATCTCCGCCGCGATCGGCTGCGCGATGGCGCTGCGGCTGAATGCGCTGGCGGGGCGGTAGGTCGTGCTCTTGCCGGACCGCGGGCGTCCCCGCCCGCTCATGAACTCGAGCGGGCGGGACGCCCGCGGTCCGGCAAGAGGAGGCGCTATTGCGCGCCCCTCCACGGCCCGACGTCGAGGTAGGTGCTCTGGTAGGTCGCGCCTTCGCCGATGTCGGTGTAGCGGTCGGAGCACAGCATGTTGATCGTGCCGCTGACCGCCTCGCCGGTCGGACGCTGGCCGGGCACGAGCACGACGCCGGGCTGGACCTCGTCGCTGACGCGAAGCGCGAGGCCGATCTCGCCGCGGTCGTTGAACAGCCGGACGGCGGCGCCGTCGGCGAGGCCGCGCGCGGCGGCATCCTGGGGATGGAGGACGCAGAACGGCTTGCCTTCGCGCTGGCGCAGGAAGCCCACGCCGGAGAAAGCGGTGTGCGCCTGGAAGTAGCCGGGCGCGGTCAGCAGCCGCAGCGGCCATTTCGCCGCGTCGGCCGCCTCGATCGGATCGGGGTTCCAGTCGGGCACGGGCGAGAGGCCCATGCGCGCGAGCGGCTCGGAGAAGAACTCGAGCTTGCCCGACGGCGTGGCGAACGGTTGGCCCTTCCAGTCGTGCTTGATGTGGATCGGCTCGCCGGCGAACAGCTTCGCGCGATCGGCCGTCGAGGCCGGTCCGGTCGCGCCCTTGAACAGCTCCAGCGCCGCATCCTGCGGCGACATTGTGAAGATCGTGTCGGCCAGGCCCATGCGCTGCGCAAGCGCCTGCGCCACGTGGAAGTTGGAGCGCGCCTCGCCGCGCGGCTCGGCGGCCTTGCGGCCCCATTGCATCCAGTAGGCGCCATAGGCGCGGTAGAGATCGTCGGTCTCGAGATAGCTCGCCGCCGGCAGCACGATGTCGGCGTACTTCGCGGTGTCCGTCATGAACGGGTCGTGCACCACCGTGAACAGGTCCTCGCGGGCGAGTCCCTTCTGCACCTTGTGGACCTCGGGGCAGGTGACCGCCGGATTGTTCGCCGCCACGAACAGCGCGCGGATCGGCGGGTCCTTCATGTTGAGCAGCTCCTCGCCCAGCCGCAGATGGTTGACCATCCGCGAGCTCGCCGGCCCCGACGGCCGGCGCACCGCGCCGTAGTTGAGGTCGCACGAGGCGGCGGTGAGGAGGAGGGCGCCGCCGCCCTTCACGCCATAGTGGCCCGTGACGCCGGGCAGCAGCGCGACGCTGCGCAGCGCCTGGCCGCCGTTGGCCAGCCGCGTCATGCCTTCGCCGAGCCGGATCAGCGCGGCCTTCGCCTTGCCGTACATCGCGGCGAACTTCTCGATGTCCGCGACCGGCAGGCCGGTGATCTCCGCCGTCCGCGCCGGTGTGAACTTCGGCAGGATGTCGCGCTCGACGCGGTCGAAGCCGATCGTGTGGTTGGAGAGATAGTCGCGGTCGGCCAGCCCGTCGCGCACCAGGATGTGCATCACGCCCAGCGCGAGGGCGGCGTCGGTGCCGATGCGGATCGGCAGGTAGAGGTCGGCGGCGCGGGCACTGCGCGTGCGGCGCGGATCGATCACGACGACGGGCAGGGGGCGGGTCTTCTTGCCGTGCTCGACCAGCGACCAGAAATGGACGTTGGTGGCGGCAAGGTCGGCGCCCCACGAGATCACAAGGTCGGAATGGACGACGTCCTCGGGATCGGCGCCGCCGACCGGGCCGACGGTGAAGTTCCAGGCCTCCTCGCAGCACGTATCGCACACCGTGCCGGCCTGCAGCCGCGAGGTGCCGAGCGCGTGGAACAGCCCGTTCACGAGCCCGCGATTCATCAGCCCCTGATGGGCGGAGTAGGCGTAGCCCAGGATCGCCTGCGGGCCGCTCTCGGCGATGATCGCCTTCCACCGCGCGGCGATCTCGTCGAGCGCCTCGTCCCAGCCGATTGCCGTGAACTGGCCGCTGCCCTTCGGGCCGGTGCGCTTCAGCGGCGTGGCGATGCGCTCGGGCGAGTTCACCAGGTCGGCGTCGCGGTTGACCTTCCCGCACGCGAAGCCCGCCGTGTAGGGATGGTCGGGATCGCCCTGCACGCGCACGACCTTGCCGTCCTCGACGCTCGCGATCAGCGAGCACATGTCGGGACAATCATGCGCACAAACGACTCGAACCGCTTTCACCAGACCGTCTCCCCGAATTCAGGAAACGGTACCTTAGCAGAAGCAGGGCCTTCGCCCATCGCCCCTTGTCATCCCTGGAGCGTATGAATTTCTCGAGCGGCTGGGAGCGCGGCTCTCCAGAGCCGCTCACGGGATGGCGAGAGGCCGAAGGAAGAGCGGCTCTGGAGAGCCGCGCTCCAGGCGATCGTCTTGCTACTTCTTGGCGGGAGCGGCCGGGGCGGCGGCGGCCTTGCCGCTCGACTTGGTGCCGGCACCGGCGCCGAAGCGGTCCTTGAAGCGCTGCACGCGGCCGCCGCGATCGATGCTCTGGCGCACGCCGGTCCAGGCCGGATGGGTCTTGGGGTCGATGTCGAGGCGCATCTGCGCGCCTTCCTTGCCCCAGGTCGAGCGCGTCTCGAACGACGAGCCGTCCGTCATCACAACGGTGATCGTGTGATAGTCCGGGTGGATCTTCTCTTTCATCACAAGCTCCTGCGCCTTTTGAGGGCCGATTCCGACCGGCCCGGCGATAAGGCGGCGGGTATACAGGTGCCGCGCTGCGTCCACAAGCCGGTTGTCCGCCCCCGGCCGGGGCGGTAGACCGGCTGCGCCATGACCGATCCCGTGACCGAGCAAGCCTTCGCAAGCATGGCCGACAGCCTGCTGCATTATCTCGAGGACACGCTCGGCGAGGTGACCGACGCCGAGCTGCAGGGTGGCGTGCTGAACATCCAGGGCGAAGCGGGCACCGTGCTGGTCAATAAACATGCGCCTACCCGGCAAATATGGCTGAGCTCGCCGAAGGTCGGCGCCCGGCACTATGCGTTCGACCCGGCGTCGGGCCTGTGGCGGGACACGCGCGGGGCGGAAGATCTGCTCTCGACGCTGTCCGACGAGCTGGGCGTCGCCCTGGAGTGGCGGCCGGCATGAACCGCTTCGCCGGCCTGGCGCTGCTGGGGCCGTATCTGCGGCCCCATCGCGGCCGGGTGATCCTGGCCCTGCTGTCGCTGCTGGTGGCAGCCGGCACGGTGCTGGCGTTCGGCGCCTGCCTGCGCGCGCTGATCGACCGTGGCTTCGCGCAGGGCCGGCCGGATGTCCTGAACTACGCGCTGGCCTCGCTGCTGGTCGTGGCGCTGGTGCTGGCGATCGCCTCGGGCGCGCGCTTCTATCTCGTGTCGTGGCTGGGCGAGCGCGTCGTCGGCGACCTGCGGCGCGATCTGTTCGCCCATGTCGTGCGGCTCGGGCCGGCCTGGTTCGAGATCAAGCGCTCGGGCGACGTCATGAGCCGCATCTCCTCCGACGCCCAGCTCATCGAGCAGGTGATCGGCTCGTCCGCCTCGGTGGCGCTGCGCAACACGCTGATGTGCATCGGCGGCATCGTCATGCTGGTGGTGACCAATCCCAAGCTGGCCCTGTGGGTGCTCGCGCTGGTGCCGATCGTGGTGGCGCCGATCATCGTCTTCGGCCGCAAGGTGCGCCGGCTCTCGCGCGAGGCCCAGGCGCGGGTCGCCGACATGGTTTCCGAAGGCAGCGAGACGCTCGACGCGGTGCGCACCGTGCAGGCGTTCGCCCAGGAGGAGCGGGCCGGGCAACGTTTCGCCGAGGCCACGGAACAGGCCTTCGGCGCGGCCATCGCGCGCACCAGCCAGCGGGGCCTCATGACCACGCTGGTGATCTTCATCGTCTTCGCCGCGGTCGGCTTCCTGCTGTGGATGGGCGGCCAGGACGTGATCGCGGGCGAGATCACCGCCGGCGATCTTTCCGCCTTCGTTTTCTACGCCGTGCTGGTGGCAAGTTCGGGCGGAGCGATCAGCGAGACGATCGGCGACCTGCAGCGCGCGTCGGGCGCGGCCGAGCGGCTGGCCGAGCTGCGCGCCGAGCAGCCGGCCATCCTCGAGGCGGTGCAGCCCAGGGCGCTGCCGCAGCCGGGGCGGGGAGCGGTGGCCTTCGAGAACGTGTCGTTCCGCTATCCCACGCGGCCCGAAGTGCTGGCGCTCGAAGGGTTCGACCTCAAGGTCGCACCGGGCGAGACCGTGGCGATCGTGGGTCCGTCGGGAGCGGGAAAGACGACGATCTTCAACCTTCTGTTGCGGTTCTACGATCCCGAGGCCGGCGCGGTTCGTCTTGACGATGTCAATATAAGGGACTTGTCGCTGGCCGACCTGCGGCGCGCCATGGCGATCGTGCCGCAAGAGCCGGTGCTGTTCACCGCCAGCGTCGCCGAGAACATCCGCTACGGCCGGCCCGAGGCGAGCGACGCCGAGGTGCGGGACGCGGCTGCGGCGGCGTCGGCGCTCGATTTCATCGAGGCCTTGCCGCAAGGCTTCGCGACCCATCTCGGCACGCGCGGCGTACGGCTTTCCGGTGGCCAGCGGCAACGCATCGCCGTGGCGCGCGCGCTGCTCTGCGATCCGCTGCTGCTCCTGCTCGACGAGGCGACCAGCGCGCTCGACGCGGAGAGCGAGCTGGCCATCCAGCGCGCGCTCGACCGGGGGAAGCACCGGCGCACGACGCTGGTGATCGCCCATCGGCTGGCCACCGTGCAGAAGGCCGACCGGATCGTGGTGATCGACGATGGCAGGGTGGTCGATGCCGGCACCCATGCCGAGCTGGTCCGCCATGGCGGCCTCTACGCCCGGCTCGCCGAGCTGCAGTTCAACATCGCAGCCGCTGCCGGCTGAAACCGGCGGAGAAAAACTCGAGACGTCGGCGCGTCGAGTCGATGAGCCGACAGAAATGACACTGGCATTGCTGTAGAATCGGTGCACGCTCAACGACGAAGTCGACGGCTGCGAGAGAGACGGCGGGGGGAACGGGGATGTCGCGTACTACGACGCGTGGGTTGCCGGTGCAGCGATCGATGGCGCCTCGCCCGCGACTGGTCGCGTTGCTGGCGGCTGCGTTTGTCCTGGCCGCCGCCACCGGTCCGGCGCGTGCGCAGCTCGTGACGGATACGCCTCCCCTCAGCCTGATCCCGTCGACTTGCTGCGGCTTCAGCGTCTACATCCCGTCGGCCGGTCCGCCGACCGTTTCCGTGACCGCGACACAAGGCACGCAGACGACGGTGGAGATCGGCAACATATCGGTAAGCTCGGGGAAGGATCCCGCGCCGCTTCCGAACAACGGGAATTCCACGCTCAATCTCGCGATCAGCGCCAGCTCGTATTCGGTCGCCTCGCAGCAATATGCCTTCGGGGTGTTCGGCAGCGCGCCGCAAGACCAATACAATGGCGGGGCCGGCGCCAATCAGTCCTCCTGGGCGATCGGGCCGACGCTCAACATCACGAACACCGCGAGCTTCTCGCTCAACTCGCCGACGCCGTTTCCATTGGCGTCGCCGCTGTCCTTCGCGACGGCGGCCACCCTGCTGGCCGAGTCGATCGGCGCCGACGGCTACCTTCAGGGACAGAACAAGACCCCGCCCAACAGCACCGTATACAACGGCGCCAGCGGCGGGCCGATCACGATCGGCAACAGCGGCACGCTTGCCGTTTCCACCGTCCCGAACACGGCGATCGGCAACTCCGGGAGCCCATGGCAGCCCTATGCGAGCGCCATCGCGGCCATGACCGCGGGCGGTGTCGGCGCGGGCGGAAAGACCAACGACAACGACATCGGCGGCAACGGCGGCGACGGCGGCGTCATCCTCGTCACCACCAATCCGGGCTCGCAGATCAACATCCAGGGGGCGGGCAGCCCGGGGGCGACCCTCAACGGCATCACGGCCTTTTCCCAGGGCGGCGGCTCGGGCTGCGACTGCAGCGGCGACACCGGCAATCTCCACGGAGCCTCGGGGGCGGGGGGCACGATCACCGTCAATCACTTCTACGGCGGTATCGCCAGCACCGCGGCCTACAGCATCGGCATCTCGGCGGTTTCCATGGGGGGCGACGGCGGCCTGAACACCGGACACGGCATCGGCTCGGACCCCGGCACGTCGGGCCCCGGCGGGCAAGTCAACGTCACGCTGGGCGGCAGCGCCTCGATCAACCTGACCGGTGCCAGCAGCATCGGGGTGCTCGCCGCGAGCTCGGTGGGTCCTTCCGCCCAATCCAACACCACGAACAGCGGCGGTCCCGTCGTCGTCACGCTCAACCAGTTTTCCGCCATCACGGTCACGGGCGGCGGCACGTTCAACATCGGCGTGGCCGCCATCAGCACCGGCAGCCCCGACATCCTGCAGCCCTTCGCGACGAGCAACGTCAGTGCGGCAGGCAGCGGCTACAGCGGCACGGTCACGGTGATCAACAACGGCAACATCACCACGAACGGGCAGCTCGGCATCGGCGTCGCCGCCCTCTCGATCGGCGGTTCCGGGGTCCTCTCCGGCGCGAGCGGCACGGGCAGCAGCTCGCTCGGCAACACGGGCGCCAACAACAACGGCGGCAATTCGGTGAGCGTCACGAACGGCGGCGCCATCACCAGCACCGGCGGGTCGGCGTTCGGCATCCTGGCGGCGAGCAACGGCGCCGGCGGCCTGCTCAACCTAGCGCCGAACACGCAAACCGCAAGCGACGGCAGCGTGTCGATATCCAGCCTCAACGTCATCGGCGCAGCACCCTCCACCAACAACGGCAATGGCGGCAACGTGACCGTCGCCAACTCCGGCACCGTCGTCACCGGCGACGGCAATGGCGGCGGCAAGCTCGCCATCGGCATCGTGGCGCAATCGATCGGCGGCGGCGGCGGCAGCTCGGGCGGAAGCGGTATCGCCTATCGTATCGGCGACGACGGCGGCAGCGGCGGCAACGGCGGCACGGTGCAGGTCTCCAGCACCGGGGGCGTCACCACGCGCGACGACGGTGCGCTCGGCATCCTGGCGCAATCGATCGGCGGCGGCGGCGGCAACGGCGGAAACGCGGCAGGCATCTTCGTTGCGACCGGCGGCAGCGGCGGCAACGGCGGGTACGGCAACGCCGTCACCGTAACCCTCGGAGCGGGCGGATCCCTCACCACCGGCGGCGATTTCGCGGCAGGCGTCATCGCCCAGTCGGTCGGCGGCGGCGGCGGCAATGGCGGCTACGGCAAATCCGTGGGCCCCTTCGTCTCGGCGGCCGTCGGCGGCGCGGGCGGCAGTGGCGGCAACGGCGGCATCGTCACCGTGACCGGCAACCAGACGATCGCCACGACGGGCGAGCAGGCGTTGGGCATCCTCGCGCAGAGCATCGGCGGGGGCGGCGGCAATGGCGGCGCCGCGAACGCGTATTCCGTCGGCGTGGGGCTGTCCGTCGCGATCGCGGTCGGCGGCACGGCAGGCGACGGCGGCAGCGGCCAGGCCGTCACCGTCACCAACAACGCGACGCTCACGACCCAGGGGCCGGACTCCATCGGCATCGTCGCCCAATCGGTCGGCGGCGGCGGCGGCGCCGGCGGCGCGGCGACGGCGAAATCCTTTGCCGTGGGTCTTCCCGACATCCCCGCCGTGTCCTTCACGGCCGCGCTGGGGAGCAAGGGCGGCGGCGGCGGCGGCGCCGGTGCCGTCACCGTCGGCAGCGCCGGCAGCCTGATCACCGTCGGCGACGGCGCCTATGGCATCGTGGCGCAATCGATCGGCGGCGGCGGCGGCAACGGCGGCGACTCGACGGCAGGGTCCTATGCCATCGAGGCCGCCTCCACGACCGTCAAGCTTTCGCTCGCGCTGGGAGCGAGTGGCGGAGCGGGCGGCTCCGGCAACTCCGTCGCGGTGAGCACGGGCGCTTCCAGCTCCTGCCCCGGATGTGTCAGTGCCATTTCGACGGGCGGCCGCAGCGCGCCCGGCATCGCAGCCCAGAGCATCGGTGGCGGCGGGGGCAGCAGCACCACCGGCTCGGCCAGCACCAGCAGTCCCAACCTGGGTGGGGATACCGGAACGGCGGTCGGCATCGCCTTCTCGCTCGGCGCCAAGGGCGGCTCGGGCGGCGGCGGCGGCGTCGTGACCGTCAGCAACGGCCTCGGCAGCTCGATCGTGACGATGGGGTCGGGCTCCCAGGGCATCCTGGCGCAGTCGATCGGCGGCGGCGGCGGCAACGCCGGTGGCGGCTCGTCGTCCGGCAGCGGGGACAATGTCGACGTCAACATGACGGTCGGCGGTTCCGGGGGCGCTGGCAGCGCGGGCGGCGCGGTGACCGTCACCAATGCCGGGAACATAACGACGGGCCGCAGCTACCGGCTCAACGGGCTCACGTTCGCGTCGGGCGGCGATGCCACCGGCATTCTTGCCCAGAGCATCGGCGGCGGCGGCGGTTCGGCGGGATCGTCCGATGCATCGGCGTCGATCAACACGGCGGCCCAGCTCGAGGATGCGTTCAATACGCCGGCCGACAGCTACAGCGTGAACCTCGTTGCCGGCGGCTCCGGCGGCTCTGGCAACTCGGCCGGCAACGTACAGGTGACGAACTCCGGTGCCATCTCGACGCTGGGGATCCGGGCCTACGGCATCGCGGCTCAATCGATCGGCGGCGGCGGCGGCAACGCAGGCTCGGCGACAGCGGCCGCCAACTCGGTGCTGGGCGGCGGGTCGACGACCCAGAACGAGGCGGGAAACGTCTCACCGATCGGAAACACCTATTCGGCGGCCCTGAGCGTCGGCGGGATGGGGGGCGCCAGCGGCCTGGGCGGCGGAGTGACCGTCATCAACAGTGGCACCATCAGCACCGCGGGCTACGGCGCCCACGCCATCCTGGCACAGTCGATCGGCGGCGGCGGCGGCATCGGTGCCGAGGGCACGGTCAACAACACCACCACCATCGGTTTGGGCGCCGGCCTCAACGGCCTGAACGGGGCATCGGGGGAGGGATATGTCGTCACGATCAGCGACAGCAGCCCGTTGCTCGCGACCCGTGGCGACGATGCTTTCGGTATTCTCGCGCAGTCGATCGGCGGCGGCGGCGGGCTCGCCAGCGCCGGCTGCACGAACTCCAGCGCCGCGAGCCTGCAGGGGATCGGAGCGACGCGATGCTTCGGCAACGGCAAGGTCGGAGCGACGGGCAACGCCGCGCCGTGGAACGATTCGTCGGATCTCTCCTTCCAGGTCGGCGGCGGCCCGGGTTCGTTGGGCAACGGCGGCTTTGTGTCGATCACCGAGAACGGCTCCATCGTCACCGTGGGAGCCCGAAGCGCCGGCATCGTCGCCCAGTCGATCGGCGGCGGAGGTGGCCTGGCGGTTGCCTCGACGATCAATCTCACCGGCACACCCCTGCAAAGCTATCCCGGCCAGAGCGGTGGTAGCGCCAACAGCGTCGACGTTACCCTCGCGAGCACGGGGCGCATCGTCACGCTCGGAGCGGGCGCCTGGGGAATTCTCGCGCAATCGATCGGCGGCGGCGGCGGCGTGGACGGCGATCTCTCCCTTTCGATCGCGAGCATGCCGGCGTCCAATACGCTGGCGATCACGTCAAGCAACACCGGAAGCTCGGGTTCCGTCTCGGTGACTGTCGCCGGCAACATCACCACGACCGGCGCCAATGCCCACGGCATCGTGGCACAGGCCATCGGCGGGGGCGGCGGCATCGCGGGCGGCTGCTGCCATTCCTCCACCGCGATTTTGGTCATGGGCAATTCCGCGCAGATCTACGGCACGGAGCCCGGGGCACACTCCGGAACCGGCGGTAGCGTCACGATCACGCAGAGCGGTGGCACCGTGATGGCCGCGGGACCCGGCTCGATCGGCATCCTCGCACAGAGCTCGGGCAACTCCACCTACACCTCGCCCATCACCATCGCGATCGGCGGTGCCGTCATCGGCGGCACGAATGCCGGCAGCACGGGGCTCGGCGCGGTGGGCATCCTCGTTTCGGGCGGAGGAAGCGGGACCGGCTTTTCGAACAGCATATCCATCACCGGCTCGGTGACGACGATGGACGGCACGTCCGGAACCGCGATCATGACCGGCTACGGCCTCACCAACGTGGTCAACTCCGGCACCCTGACCGGCAGCGTCGATCTCGGCTCGACCCCGGGCACGATCGGCAACAGCGGCAGCTTCAACAGCGGCGCCACCATCGTTGCCAGCGCTCTGACCAATGCCGGTACCCTGAGCATCGCGGGGAAGGCGCATATCGGCACGACCGCGCTGAGCGGAAACTTCACGCAGACATCCGCAGGCAACCTGGTCGTGGACGTCGACCCGCAGTCTGGCAAGGCCGACCTTCTGAATGTCGCCGGCAGTGCCGTGCTGGCCGGCGCGTTGACGCCGCTGCCGGTCACGATGCTGCCGGGCAGCGTCCAGGTGCTCAGCGCGGCGGGCGGCATCACCGGCAACGTGACCTTGCCGTCGTCACTGCTTTTCCAATGGAGCGGGGCCTTTACCGGCTCCGGCGGCGTCAACACCGGCTACTCGGTCTCGGCATCCGCGAATTTCAGCCCGGGCGGCGTGTCGCTGACGGCCAGCCAGCAGTCGCTTGCCGGCAACCTGGCCAGCGCGTGGGCCAACGCCGATCCGTCGTACGCCACGAAGTTCGCCTACCTCTCCCAGATCAACAGTCCGAGCGCCTATGCCGCCGTGCTGAACGCGCTGTCGCCCAAGGCGACCCAGGCGCAGCTCTCTGCGGTCGTCACGCAGGCGGGCACCATGCTCGGGGCGGCGATGAGCTGCCCGGTGTTCGTCGAGCAGTCGATGTTGCTGGGCGAGGACGATTGCGCCTGGGCGAAGGTTACCGGTCAATGGGCCAGCCAGACCGCCAGCGGTGACGTCCAGGGCTACCAGATCTCGGGCATGACCTATCGGCTGGGCGCCCAGCACTCGGTCGCGCCGGACTGGTATCTCGGCGCGACCTTCGGCGTGAGCCAGACCTGGGCCACGATCGACGGCGGCTCGACCAGCGCGGGACAGATCTACGACGGCAGCGTGGCCCTGAAGCATACGATCGGACCCTGGTTGTTCGCCGGCTCGCTGGCGGTCGCGGGCGGCTCTTTCCACACCAACCGCGTGGTCGGCTTGCCGGGCAGCGGAGGCCTTCCGCCGGTCAACGCCACCCTGCAGAGCGACCAGCCGTTCTTCCTCGCCGGCGGCCGGCTGCGCGCAGCCTACGAATTCGCCTTCGGCGACTGGTACCTGCGGCCGTACGGCGATTTCGACGTGATCCATACCGACACGGCGGGCTTCCAGGAAACCGGCCGGCCCGACTTCGCGCTGATCGTGCGGGGCAACAGCCACACCGCCGTGGCGTTCGCGCCGATGGTCGAGCTGGGCGGAAAGATCGCGCTGGGCGACATGATCCTGCGTCCCTACGTGGCAGTCGGCGCCCGCTTCCTGCCCGACAACAAGCGGTGGGTGGATGCGAGCCTGTTCGGCGCGCTATCCGGCACGGGCACGTTCCGGACCTACACCGAGCTGCCGGCGACGCTGGCGAGCATCGACCTGGGCTTGCAGCTCTACCGCGCCGGAAGCATCGAGGCCCGCGCGGAGTACAGCCTCAAGGGCGCCAATGCGTATTTCAGCCAGACCGCCGCCGCGCGCGTTGCCTATCACTTCTGATCCGCATCAATATATCCGGAAAAATCGTTGTAATTCAATTTTCTGGAGGATTTTGTTCAAGTTTCGATGTAAGCTCCTGAATGAACCCGGTCGTTCGGAGCTGCTCGATGTTCGCTCGATTTCCTCTCGAGGCAGGTCGCCCTCATCTGCGCGTCGTGCGGCTGGCCGACTGGTGGCCGGCGGCGTTCGTCGGGCTTCTGGCGCTGCTCGGTGCGGCGCCGGATAGCAGCGCCACGACGCTGTCGGGCCTTTTCTAGGCCTTGCGCTCGGCATCCAGCCGGCGCAGCTCGCGGCGCAGGATCTTGCCCGTCGTCGTGAGCGGCAGCTCGGCGACGAACTCGACCTCGCGCGGATATTCGTGGGCGGCGAGGCGGGTCTTCACGTAGGCCGCCAGCTCGGCCTTCAGCCCGTCGCCCGGCGCGAACTCGGGCCGCAACTGTACGAATGCCTTCACGATCTCGGTGCGCACCTTGTCGGGGATGCCGACGACCCCGACCATGGCGACGGCGGGATGCTTCATCAGGCATTCCTCGATCTCGCCCGGGCCGATGCGGTAGCCGCCGGAGGTGATCACGTCGTCGTCACGGCTCTTGAAGAAGACGTAGCCGTCCTCGTCGATGCGGCCGAGATCGCCGGTCAGCAGCCAGTCGCCGGAGAACTTCCGCGCCGTGGCTTCGGGATTGCGCCAGTATTCCAGCATCACGATCGGGTCGTGCCGCCAGCCGGCGATCTGGCCTTCCTCGCCGGGCGGCAGGAGCTGGCCCTGGCTGTCGACGATGGCGACCTTGCGGCCGGGGCAGGCGCGGCCGCACGAGCCCGGCCGGACGGCGAACCATTCGGGCGAGTTGAGCAGCATCAGGTTCATCTCCGTCTGGCCGTAGCCCTCCGAGATCGTCGTGCCGAACGTATCGCGGCCCCAGGCGAGCAGCTCCTCGCCCATCGCCTCGCCGCCGGTCGAGATGGCGCGGATGTCGTAGTCCCAGCGCTCGCGCGGCCTGTGGACCTGCCGCATCATCTTGAGCGCGGTCGGGGGGATGAAGCTGACGCCGACGCGGTGCTTGGCCAGCATCGCGAAGGCGCGCTCGGGATCGAACTTGGCGAAGCGGTGGGCCAGCACCGGCGTGCCGTAGAACCACGCCGGGAACAGCGCATCGTAGAGGCCGGCGATCCAGGCCCATTCGGCCGGCGTCCACATGATCTCGTTGCCGCGCGGCCAGTGGCTCAGCCACTGCTCGACCGGCGGCACCGAGCCCAGCATCATGCGATGGGCGTGCAGCGCGCCCTTGGGCTGGCCGGTCGTGCCGGAGGTGTAGATCAGCAGCGCCGGATCCTCGGCGTGCGTGTCGACGGTGCGGAAGCGGTCCGACGCCGCGCCCAGCAGCGTGTCCCAGTCGAGGAAGTGCGCGCCGTCCTTGCCGGCGCCGATCACCACGATCGTCTTCAGATGCGGCAACCGCTCGCGCACCGCCAGCACCTTCGGCAGTTGCGTGATGTCGGTGACGATCGCCGAGGCCTCGGCATTGCCCAGGCGGTATTCGACGGCCTCCTCGCCGAACAGCGTGAACAGCGGCAGCACGACCGCGCCCATGCGGTAGCCGGCGAGATGGCAGATGGTGAGGTCCGCGCTCTGGCTCAGGAACACCGCGAGCCGCTCGCCCTTCGCGAGGCCGCGCGCGGCGAGGGCATTGGCGAGGCGGGAACTGGCGGCGAGGAGCTGGCCGAACGTCCAGTGACGCACGCTGCCGTCGGCGCTCTCCTCGATCATCGCCAGCGCGTGGGGCTCGTGACGCTCGCACACCGCGCGGCCGATGTTGAAGCGCTCGGGCACGTTCCAGCGGAACGTGCGCATCGCCTCCTCGTAGGGCAGGCCGCGCGGGATCATCGGGTGATCACCTTGCCGGCCAGCAGCTCCGCGCGCGTCGGGACCCAGATCGAATCGGCCGGCGTGTCGATCACCTTGCGCGCGAAATCCCGCGTCAGGCCCGCACGATCGACCAGGAAGTTCCTCATGCCGCGATTGCTTTCATACATGTCTTCGTCGTCCATGCCGGGAAAGCTCGCACGATGGAAGCCCAACCGTCCGCTGGGCGAGACGGTCCGCTCGACGCCGCCCAGGAAGGCCAGGGTGCAGGCCGAGGCGCAGACGGTGTCGACCCGGGTCGCGAGCCTGGCGCGCTGGATCATGCGGAAGATCGCGAGGCCCGCCGAGATCCGTCCGCCCGGTCCTTCGAGCACGACCTCGCGAACCGATTTGTGCTGCTCCAGCGCCTGGCGCACCGCTTCTTCGCTGCCCACGCCATAAGCGCCCTTGATCTTCAGCAAGCGTCCGTCGTCGCTCGCGCTCACCGTGAGGTCGCCCAGCTCGGCATCGCCGCTGCGGATGTTCCACAGCTCCGTCAGCGCCGGCAAGGCGCGCTCGTGAAGCAGGGTCGCGGTCAGCAGCGCGGTCACGGCGGCGACGGTGGCCGACAGGGCGAACAGCGATCGGGAGCTGCGGCGGGCGGCCATGACCACGAGCAGGATCTGCCAGAACGCGAACGAAGTGCCGACAATGCACAGCAGGGCGGGGACCACGACGTGGGCCAGCGTGACCTTGCCGCCGAATACCGCCAGCGAGACGCTGCCCAGCCCGGTGAGCAGCGCCAGCGCCGCCCAGGTGCCGCGGGTGTAGAGCGATTGCGAGAAGGGGGCCGCGCCGTCGCGCCACAGCGGCACGCCGTGGGGCGCCACGCGCCTGATGCCGTCGCGGTAGCCCAGCGCCCGCGCCTGCTCGTCGCTGATGGCGCCCGGTCGAAGGCGGATCTGTCGGGCCTGGAGTGCCCGCGCGGCATCCTCGGCGAAAGCCTGCAGCGCCTGCGCGTGCGCCAGGTCCGGAGCCACCAGATGCGCAAGCTCGATGTGCCGCTCGCCCTGCAGGAGATCGAGAAGGCCCACCGGTCCGCCCGCACCGTCGATCACGAACGTCGCGTGATGATCGTCCGTCGCGGACGGGACGAGGCCCGGCACGAGGGCGGCGAGGGCGCCTGAATCATCCTCAGAGGCGCGGCGGATGTGGGGTATTCCCATGGACGGCTCGCCGCTATGCTGCGGCACTTCTCGCGGAGCGTCCATATGTCACCCGACGATCATGCCTACGTGCCCGACGGACGGGCCAGGGGCCACGAGGCCGGCGTCGCCACCGTGCCGTCGGTCTGCCCGCACGATTGCACGAGCACCTGCGCGCTGGACGTCGAGCGGCTGAGCCCCACCCGCATCGGCCGGATCCGCGGCTCGATGCGCAACGACTACACCGCCGGCGTGATCTGCGAGAAGGTCGCGCGCTACGCCGAGCGCATCCACCATCCCGACCGGCTGATGAAGCCGCTGCGCCGCACCGGCCCCAAGGGCTCGCGCCAGTTCGCCGAGATCTCGTGGAGCGATGCGCTCGACATCGTCGCCGAGCAGTTCATCGCCAAGGCACGCCAGCACGGCAGCGAGACGATCTGGCCCTATTACTACGCCGGCACGATGGGGCTGGTGCAGCGCGACGGCATCAACCGCCTGCGCCACGAGATGAAGTATTCGCGCTGGTTCTCGACGATCTGCGTGACCCTGGCCGACACCGGCTGGATCGCGGGCGTGGGCGCCAAGCGCGGCGCGGACGTGCGCGAGGTCGACCAGCATTCGGACCTGGTCGTGATCTGGGGCGGCAACCCGGTGAACACCCAGGTCAACGTCATGACCCACGCCATGAAGGCGCGGAAGCGCGGCGCGAAGATCGTCGTCGTCGATCCCTATCGCACGGGCACGGCGGAGCAGGCCGACGTCCATCTCGCCGTCCGCCCCGGCACCGACGGCGCGCTCGCGGCCAGCGTCATGCATGTCCTCTTCAAGGAGGGCTATGCCGACTGGGATTATCTGCGCAAGTACACCGACGCGCCGGACGAGCTGGCGGCCCACGTCGCCACGCGCACGCCGGAATGGGCGTCGCGGATCACCGGCCTGTCCGTGGAGGAGATCGTCGGCTTCGCGCGGATGTACGGCCAGGCGAAGGCCGCCTTCATCCGCTGCCATCACGGCTTCAGCCGCAGCCGCAACGG
>CAMFJT010000100.1 GCA_945957125.1 uncultured Rhodospirillales bacterium
GTGCCGATCGGGCTGGGCGTCTCCTGCTCCGCCGACCGCCAGGCCGTCGGCAAGATCACGAAGGACGGCATCTTCCTCGAGGCGCTCGAGACCAACCCGGCGCACTACCTGCCGGACGTCGAGCCGCAGCAGCTCTCGGGCGACGTGGTCTCGGTGGACCTCGACAAGGGCATGGCGCACACGCTGTCGGTGCTCACGAAATACCCGGTGAAGACGCGCGTGAACCTGACCGGCACGCTGATCGTGGCGCGCGATTCGGCGCACGCGAAGCTCAAGGAGCGGCTCGATCGCGGCGAGGGCCTGCCCGATTATTTCAAGCAGTTCCCGGTCTACTACGCGGGCCCGGCCAAGACGCCGAGCGGCATGGCGTCGGGCTCGTTCGGCCCGACCACGGCCGGGCGCATGGATTCGTATGTCGACCTGTTCCAGGCCAACGGCGGCTCGATGGTCATGCTGGCCAAGGGCAACCGCAGCAAGCAGGTCGTCGATGCCTGCAAGAAGCACCGTGGCTTCTATCTCGGCTCGATCGGCGGGCCGGCCGCGATCCTGGCGCAGAACGTCATCAAGAAGGTCGAGGTGCTGGAATATCCCGAACTCGGCATGGAGGCGATCTGGCGCATCCAGGTCGAGAACTTCCCCGCCTTCATCATCACCGACGACAAGGGCAACGATTTCTTCAGCGACCTGAAGATCTGACGTCATTGGACCGCGCAAATCCTGCGCGCTCGGAATCACGAGCGCGCAGGATGCGCGCGGTCCAATGAGCAGGGCCGCGCTTCGTCAGAAGATGCTGCTGAAGTTGGTCGACAGCACCACAGTCTGGTCGAGGAAGATGTGGCGCTCGAAGATGCGGAAGCCGTCCTCTACGCGGCGCAGGCGATCGCGCCGCTTGCCGACCCAGTTGTCGATCTTGTCGTTGAGGCGCGAGCGGTAGAGATGGATCGCCGCCTCGAGCGCGATCTCGTCGCCTTTCGCCTCCAGGATCCGCACGTTGGACACGAAATGCCGGGTGCGTGACGGCGGATTCTCCGACCACGCGGAATTCGACTGCAGCTTCTCGACGCGCATGCGCAGGTCGTTCCGGTCGTCGTCGAAATAGGCCATGCCGTCGGCGTCGGCATATTCGAGCCGGAGGTTCTCGACCGTCACGGTCCGGCGGATCGGCATCCAGTAGTGGATGTCGTCGGCCATCAGCGCCAGCCATTCGCCGAACCGCCGGTCGTCGAGCAGCGCGGCCTCGCGATAAAGGAATTGCTCCACTTCGTACTGCAGCGCCGGACCGATCACGCAAGCCATCGTCATACCCGCCCGGTCGGCGACGGCGAACGCGTCGCCATCAGCTCGGGCCAGTCTCGCGCCCGCAGCCATTCCGACCAGCATCGGTAGGTCCAGCGCTGGGCGTGCTCGTTGATGCGGGTCTCGATCGCCTTCTGGCCGGCGGGATCGACGGCGACCTCGTCCTGCCCCAGCGCCATCTGCATGTTGTGCGGGTAGCGCCGGCTGGCGACGCCGTGGCTGGCCAGGGTGCTCTGGCTCCAGTTCTCGCCGTCATCCTGCTCCAGCAGCCCGGCCGGCCCGAACGAATGAGTGAGGAACTTCTTCGCTGCGCGCCGTTGCTCGGCCGTGAAAGCCTTGGGCATCACCGTGAACCACCAGATCTCCGTGCGGCCGGGACCGCGCGGCAGGCGCAGGCTCATCTGCATGCCGCGCGAGGAGATCCAGAGATTGGGGAAGATGTTCGGATGCCCCGTCGCGCGCACGCCCAGCGATCCCATGGCCGCCTTGGTCCCGGTCGACCGCAGCGGGCGGCGCAGGGTCGGCGTCACCTTCGCGCGCTCGGCATCGGGCAGCCGGTCGATGGCGATACGCTCCCCGTCGCTCAGCGCGTCGATCTTGTCCTGCTCCTCCCGCGTGACCATCGGCCCGCCGATGGCGTGTCCCAGCTCGCCCAGCATGACCATCTGGGTCATGGGCATCATCGCGGCCTGGTTGAGGAAGCCGACGCGCGAGGCCGAGTTGTGGCTGACCTTGACGTGGTACCAGTCGAACAGGTTGTCGACGGCGATCTTCCAGTTGCAGTCGATGACGTTCTTCTGCACCCCGTCCAGCGCCACCACGTCGCCGTAGTTCAGCATGCTCTCGATGCCGACACGGCCGACATCGCCGAGATAGTCGAACAGGCTGGGCGCCTGGGGATCGAGGGTCGCGAAATAGAAGCCCTTGTAGTGGTCGACCTTGGCGGCCGGTGCCAGGCCCCATGCGCCCTGATCGATCTCGTTACGGTAGAAGTCGGCCTTGCCCGGGATACCGATCAGCCTTCCGTCGAGGCCGTAGGTCCAGCCGTGATAGCTGCAGACGAAGGTCCGGGTGTTTCCCAGCTCGGCCCGACAGAGCGCATTGCCGCGGTGACGGCAGGTGTTCAAAAGGACGCGGACCTCGCCGTCGTCCCCGCGCACGACGATGACCTGGTCCTCGCCGATCGAGGTGGTGAAATAGTCGCCGGCCTTCGGGATCTGCGTCTCGTGGCACATGAAGTTCCACGCCCGCGCGAAGATCCGCTGAAGCTCGAGGCGGTACAGCGCCGGGTCGGCGTAGATCGACCGGTCGATCAGGCCGCTGGAGACGTCGGGAATCCGAACATCCGCCGCGCCCTCGGCGGCCGGGTCGAGCTGAACATGATCGGGCATGGTCCGCCTCCTGCGGTTCATCCGAACACTGGCACGAGGCCGGTCCGCCCGCCAGTTGCCTCGCGCCGCCGTTAGTGGTGACCTCGCCACGGCAACGGAGGAACAGCGGTGCGCTACAAGCAGCTTGGTCGAACCGGAGTGAAGGTCTCCGCGCTGTCGCTCGGCACCGCCACGTTCGGCGTCGCGCCTCTGGAAGCCGACTGCGACCGGCTGGTCGGCCGCGCCATCGATCTCGGCATCAACATGATCGACGTGGCCAACTCCTACGGCAACCAGGCTCGCTTCGACCGGCCCGGCGTGCCGGCCTGGATGGACAGGCGCTCGGCGGAGGAGATCGTCGGACGCGCCATCGGGGGCCGCCGCAACGGGCTCGTGCTGTGCTCGAAGGTGATGGAGCCCGTCGGCGAGGGCGTGAACGATCGCGGCCTGTCGCGCCGCCACATCGTCGAGCAGCTCGAGCAGAGCCTGCGCCGCCTCGGCACGGACCATCTCGACGTCTACTACGCCCACCATCCCGACCCGTCGGTGCCGATCGAGGAGACCGTCCGGACGTTCGACGACCTCGTCCGGCAGGGCAAGCTCCGCTACTACGCGCTGTCGACCTATCCGGCGTGGCAGGTGGTCGATGCTCTCTGGAAGGCCGAGCGGATCGGAGCGAGCGCGCCCGTATGCCTGCAGGTGCAATACAATCTCGCACGGCGGGAGCCGGAGCTCGACATCGTGCCGGTGTGCCTCGCGAACGCCCTTTCCCTGACGGTGTTCAGCCCGTTGGCCGGCGGCCTTCTCGCCGGTCCGTCAAAGCGGAGCGAGACGTTCGTCGGCCGGCAGCGCTGGGGCGGCACGGCCTTCACGCCGCGCGAGATCGCCCTTGCCGAGGAACTCGAGCACCTCGCGGCGCGCCACGGTCATTCGCCGGCGATGCTCGCCCTCGCCTGGCTGATCGCCCAACCGACGGTCGCCAGCGCGATCATCGGCGCCGAAGCCATCGGCGAGCTGGAAGCCAACGCCGCCGCCAGCGATCTCGACCTTCCCGCCGACGTGAGAGCGGCGCTCGACAACATCGGCTGACCGTAGCCCGCCATCGACCAGTTCTGATGGATATCATTGCGCTGGGAGCGCGGCTCTCCAGAGCCGCTCTTTCTTCGGCTTACGATACCCAATGAGCGGCTCTGGAGAGCCGCGCTCCCAGCGATCCGAAGAAACTCACAAGCTCTGAGCGTAGCGATGGACGACGTATGGCGTGTGTCGTCCATTCGTGGAATCCTCTCCCATGCACCTCGCCAAGCAGCATCTCGATGTCGGTCTCTTCTCTAACAAGCGCGACGAGCAGCTTGCCTTCTGGCAGCAGACGGTCGGCCTGCCGTACGACCATATGGGCAAGGTCGGCGGCGGCGTGCAGCAGCATCGCCACCACATGAACGGCTCGATCCTGAAGATGAACCATGCGCGCGATGCGCTGCCGGCGATGGCACCGTCGGGAATCGTCGGGCTGCAGATCGCGCAGGAAGGGCTGTCGGCGGCGCAGGCGCTGCGCGATCCGGACGGCAACAGCGTGACGCTGGTGCCCAAGGGCCAGGACGGCGTCGAGGGCATCGCGATCCTGCTGCGGGTCAACGATCCCGCCGCGCACGACCGCTTCTGGACGCACGCCATGCAGTTCGAGCGCCTGGGCGAGGGCCGCTATCGCTGCGGCGACTCGCTGGTCGTGGTGAGCGAACGCGGCAAGGTCGAGAGCGCGGTCGGCCAGTGGCGCGGCCCTGGCTATCGCTACATGACGGTGCAGGTCTGGGATTGCCTGGCCGAGTATGCCGGCATCCTGGAGCGCGGCGGCACTTCGGGCGGCGAGCCGCGAGTGCTCGGCGACACCGTGCGCTATGCGTTCGTCTGCGATCCCGACGGCAACCACATCGAGATCAGCCAGCGCGCTTCGCTGACGGGCGGGGCGCTCTAAAGCGCCCCAGCCAGGTTAGCGCTTGCCCTTGCGGGCCTTGCGGGCGGCGTAGCGGGCGTCGCGGGCGGCCTTCTGCTCGGCCTCGGTCAGCACCGGCTTGGCCTTGCGCCTGGCGGCACGCTCGGCTTCCGCAGCGGCAGCCGCAGCTGCAGCCTCCGCGGCGGCGGCCGCTGCCGCCTCTTCCGCGGCGATCCGTGCGGCTTCGCGCTCGGCCGCAATCCGTGCCTCTTCCGCCCTCTTGGCTTCCCGGCGCTCGTTCTCGCGCGCCTCGCGGGCGGCCGCGATGGCGGCGCGCTCGGCCTGCTTCTTGAGGAGTTCCGGATCGTTGGCCTTGGCCTTGGCCTTCTCGAGCAAGGCCTGCTTGGCCGCCGCGGCGGTCGCCAGGCGATCGCCGAAATCCACGTTCCTGCCGCTCATGGTCCTTTTCTTTACTCCGCCGCCGCAGCGGCCTGCTTCTTGGCCCGCTTGCGATCCTCGAGATTGAGGAAGCGCTTGCGCAGCCGGATCGATTTCGGGGTGATCTCGACCAGTTCGTCTTCTTCGATATACGCGATCGCCTGCTCGAGCGACATCTTGCGCGGCGGCGTGAGGCGGACGGCCTCGTCCTTGCCGGCGGCGCGGATGTTGGTGAGCTGCTTGCCCTTCAGCACGTTGATCTCGAGGTCGTTGCCGCGGCTGTGCTCGCCCACGATCATGCCCTGGTAGACCGGCACGCCGGGATCGATGAACATCGGGCCGCGATCCTCCAGCTTCCACATCGCGTAGGCGACCGAGGTGCCCTCTTCGTTGGCGATCAGCGCGCCGTTGCGCCGCCCGGCCACCGGACCGCGATAGGGACCGTATTCATGGAACAGGCGGTTCATGACGCCGGTGCCGCGCGTGTCGGTCAGGAACTCGCCGTGATAGCCGATCAGGCCGCGCGAAGGAGCATAGAACACCAGGCGGGTCTTGCCGGCGCCCGACGGACGCATGTCCTGCAGCTCGCCCTTGCGCAGCGAAATCTGCTCGACGACAGGCCCGGTATAGGCGTCGTCGACGTCGATCACGACCTCCTCGATCGGCTCCAGCCGCTGGCCGGTCTTCGGATCGGTCTGGAACAGCACGCGAGGACGGCCGACGGCGAGCTCGAATCCCTCGCGGCGCATGGTCTCGATCAGCACGCCGAGCTGCAATTCGCCGCGGCCTGCGACCTCGTAGGAATCGGCGTTCTCGGTATCGGTGACGCGGATGGCGACGTTGCCCTCCGCCTCGCGCATCAGCCGGGCCCGGATCATGCGCGTGGTGACCTTGTCGCCTTCCCGGCCGGCCAGTGGCGAGTCGTTGACCATGAAGGTCATGGCGAGCGTCGGCGGATCGACCGGCTGCGAGGCGATCGGCTCGCTGATCGCGAGATCGCCGATCGTGTCGGCGACGGTCGCGACCTTGAGGCCGGCGACGGCAACGATGTCGCCCGCCTCGGCCGATTCGAGCGCCACGCGCTCCAGGCCGCGGAAGGCCAGCACGCGGGTGATGCGGGTCTGCTCCAGCTCCTGGCCGTCGCGGCCCAACGCCTTGATCGTCGTGTTGGGCTTGATCGAGCCCGACAGGATGCGGCCGGTCAGGATGCGGCCGAGGAAGCTGTCGGCCTCCAGTGTCGTCACCAGCATGCGGAACGGCGCGTCGGGCTCGACCTTGGGCGGTGGCACGTGCTTCAGCACGAGGTCGAACAGAGGCTCCATGTCCTTGTGCTCGGCCTCGAGCGAGGTCGCGGCCCAGCCCTGGCGGGCCGAGGCGAACAGCGTCGGGAAGTCGAGCTGCTCGTCGCTGGCTTCCAGCGCCGAGAACAGGTCGAACACCTCGTCGTGCACCTCGTGCGGACGGGCGTCGGAGCGATCGACCTTGTTGATCAGCACGATCGGCTTCAAGCCAAGGCGCAGCGCCTTGCCGAGCACGAACTTGGTCTGCGGCAGCGGGCCTTCGGCAGCGTCGACCAACAGCACCACGCCGTCGACCATCGACAGGATGCGCTCGACCTCGCCGCCGAAGTCGGCGTGACCGGGCGTGTCGACGATGTTGAGGCGGGTGCCCTTCCAGACGACCGAGGTCGCCTTGGCAAGGATGGTGATGCCACGCTCACGCTCCAGGTCGTTCGAGTCCATGGCGCGCTCGGCAACCTGCTGGTTGTCGCGGAAGGTACCGCTCTGCTTGAGCAGGCAGTCAACCAGCGTCGTCTTGCCATGGTCGACGTGCGCGATGATCGCGACGTTGCGGATGTCCATTTATCGTCCGGAAAAGGGGGGTTGTCGGGCGCGGTATATACGCATGGCTCATGACATCGGCAAGGCAGGTTGAGTGCGCGTCTTGCCGCTGCAACACTCCACCCATGCGCAAACGCTCGATCACGATCCACGGGCACCAGACCAGCATCTCGCTGGAGGACGCCTTCTGGCAGGAGCTGACGGCGCTCGCCGAGGCGCGCGGCCTGTCGCTCAACGCGCTGGTGACGGAGATCGACAGGGCCCGTACGGCACCCCAGGGCGACGGCGGCAACCTTTCGAGCACGCTGCGTGTCTACGTGCTGGAAGAAGTGAAGCGGAAGATCAGTCCAGCTTGAAACCCTTGCGGCGCACGAAAGCACCGAAATCGGCGCGCTCGGGCACCGAATATTGCCGGGCCTTGTCCTCCGACCAGCCGTAGTCTGCGCTCTGTCCGAATTTATCGGTATAGCGCTGGGCTTTGTATGGCTGCACCGTTTCACGCCGCCTGTCGTAGGAGTCGATCTTCTCGCGCAGCCCGCTCTCGTCGTAGCGGTCGCGGTGAATCGTGACGTCGAGACCGAGTCGCGGGCTCATGACACCCTCGAACGACGGCCAGCCGACGCCCAGGGCTGCGACAGGAAAGACATGGTCGGGCAGCGACAGGATGTCCGACACCGCCTGGGCGTGATTGCGGATGGCGCTGATCGGGCAGCTCCCCAGCCCGACCCGGTCGGCCGCCGCCACGAAGGTCGCCAGCACGATGCCGGCATCGACCGAGGCATTGAAGAACGGGTCGAGATAGTCGTTCACGAACGGCCGGCCGCGCCATTCGAAGAGCAGCCGATGGCGGCGGTTGTTGGCGCAAAAAACCAGGAAGACCGGGGCGGACTTGACCCAGGGATTGTCCGGCAACAGGGCCTCGAGCTTCTCGCGCTGGCCCCTGTCGGAGACGATCACGATGTCGGCCTGCTGCAGGTCGGACTTTGACGGCGCCGACAGGGCAACCGCGCAGAGCGTCTCGACCAGCGCATCGTCGACCGGCCGGTCGGTGTAGCGCCGCATCACCCGGCGGTTGGCCATGTCGGCCAGCACCTCGACGCCTTTCACGCCGTTGGGGAGCGCCGCGTCGGCAAGGGCCGGCGCACTGCCGAACCGGGACCTGAGAATCGTTTTCAGCCTGTCGAGCATCATCGTCCGAAGATGTTGGGGATGGGAAGGTTGATCGGCGGCCGCTGTCCGCTCCCGCCGCTGCCAGGGCCGTTGCCGGGGCCGCCACCCGGGGCGCCACCGATACCGGGGATGATCCGCGGAAGGACATTGGGAACGACACCCGGCACCGTCGTCGTCAGCGTGTTGACCACGCCGGGCGGATCCTTCGCGCTGCCGCGAACGACATTGTAGCTCAGGTTGGAGAACGGCCCGCGCGCGGTGGCGACGATGTACGGCGCCGAGCCGTCCTCGGCGATCATGAAGTTGACGGTCGTATCGGTGGTCGAGGTCACGAGGTTGGTGCGCGAGGCGATGTTGGCGGTGGCACGGTTACCCGACACGACCAGGTTCTTGTCGCTCAACATGCCGCCCGCGATATCGACATGGCCGGAGATCGGATTGTCGCGATTGACGAAGCGGTTGAGGATCACCGAAGCGGCAGTCAGGAGATTGCTGATCCCCGCCCCGCCTCTCAGGCCCGCGATGCCCAGCGCGCTGCCGAGCGTGTTGTCGATCACGCCGCCGACCGCGCCGGCCGCGGCCGTGCCTAGAGCGGTCAGCGCACGGTCGGCGCCGACGGAAACGTGTCCGCCGAGCTGGGCACCGCCGGTCATCGAGGACTTGATCTGCTCGCGCGTCGAGCCGCCGCCGCGCAGCGCGATGCCGGTAGCGCTCAACCGGCCGTCGACGGTGACCTTGACCGTGCCGCCGAACTGGTTGCTGCCCGACAGGCCCCGCAGCATCTCGCCGACGGAGATACCGCTGGCGTCGCCCTTGAAGTCGAAGGCCAGTGCGGGCTTGCTGCCGTTGACGGTACCCGACAGGTCGAGCGTGCCGCCGAACAGGCCTGCCTTGAAGTGCTGCAAGGTGAGCACGCCGTCCTTCAGCGTCACGGCCATGTCGGCGTTGGACAGCCGCAACGGTGCGCTGACCAGCGTCCCCGCCGCGAGCCTGAGCGAGGCGTCGAACGCGCGCATCGCCGAGGTGTCGATCGCCGAGGAAGCCGGCGCTGCAGCTGGGGGCCGCGCGCGCCGCGCAGGCGCCTGGGACGCGGCAGGCTCGCCAAGCTTGTCGAGGTCGAGCAGAGTCGTGCGCAGATCGGCCGTGATGCTGGGTCGTGCCGCGACCTTGGCCTCGACCGTTCCCTCGATCGTCTGGCCGTTGGCCGCGACCTTGCCTTTGTAGCCGATCGTCGACGGCGGCCCTTTCGCGGCGCCAGGCATCGTCAGCGTCCCGTCGATCTGCGCGCTCTGCCCCTGGGCAGCGACGCGCAGCTCGCGAAAGGTCAGCGCCTCGACCGTGCCGGCGATCCCGCCGCTGGCCGTCACCTGGCCGAGCTCGCCCGGCGCGGTGGCACCAGCCACCGCCAGCACGCGGGTCATATCGGGCGCGTCGAAGTTGAAGGCGATATCAGCCCGTGGCAGTGCCGAGTCGAAATCGGCGACGCTGCCGCGCATCGCCAGCCGCGCGCCGGCCAGGTTCGAGACCTTGATGTCGTTCAGCGCGAGCGTGCGGCCCTTTGTGGCGATATCGACCTCGATGCCGCCGATCGTCTCACGATTGTAGGTTGCCCGATTGACCTTGAGCTTGAGCCCGAGCGACGGGCCGGGCGTTACCGATCCGCCTCTTGCGGCGACCGATGAAGCAGGCGCCGGCTTCCCGGGACGATCGGCCGATGCCGGGAGGTAGGAGTCGAGGTCGATCGTATCGATATCGAGCCGGGTCACGATCGACAGCGGCACCGAGAAGGTGACGACGAGGCCGCCGGTACCGCGCACATCGTCGAGCTCGAAGACGGCGTCGTTGACCTGCACGCTGCCGCCGTTCGAGCCGAGCCGCCCCTTCAGGCTGAACCGGCTGAGCTTGCCGGCGGGCACCGACGAGACATCGACTGCCAGCCAGTCGAGCGTCTCGCGCAACTTGGGGCCGACCAGGTTGAACTCGCCGGCGACCGTCGGCCTGGCCACATCGCCCGACAGGGTCGAGCGTGCCTGCAGCACCATGTCGCCGGGCAGGGTCGCGGCGAGCCGCGGCACGGCGATCGTCCCGCCCCGGGCATCGAGCTCGATCGCGACATTGCGGACCGGCTTCTTATGGTAGACGACCTCCGCCGCCTCGAGCGAAAGCTTGGCGGTCAGCACGTCGAGCAGGCTGGCGCCACCCGTGCTGGTCGGCGCGGCGGGAGCTGCCGGCTTGCCCGCGGCGGGTGGCACGGACGGCGCGGCCAGCTCGGCCAACGTGCGGTCGAGGTCGATCCTGGGCACGACCAGCCGGGCTTCCACCGCCAGCGTGGGCTTCAAGGTCACGGCGACGGAGCCGGAGCCGCCGTCGCCGGCAAGCGCGATCTTGAAATCGCGCGCCGCGAACCGCGTCTGCGAAGCCTCGATGCCGCCGTCGAAGCTGAACTTGCTGGCCAACAGCGGTGGCATCGCGGGCGCGGGCTGGCCCGCCAGGGATGCCAACGTCGCCACGAACGCGCTGAGCGACTCGGCGGAGGCACTGGCGACGCCCGAAACCTTGGCATCGGGACCCAGTTCGCTGATCGTACCGTCGAAGGTCAGCTTGCCGCCGCCCGCTTCGAGCGCAAGTTTCGTGGGAAGCCCCTCGCGCGCCCTGGCGCCGACCCCGAGATCGATCCGCAGCGGCGTGCCGTTCACGGTCGCGCCGCCGACCAGCACGTAAGGGCCATCCATCGAGCCGACCGACGCCGTCACCGCGACATTCTCCGCGCTAACGGAAAGACCGCCCGCCCTCGCATCGTTGAAGAGCACCGTGCCGTTCTCGACCGTGAGCCTGCCGAGCGAGAGCGGCATCGGCGCGCCGGGATTCGATGCGGCAGTGCCCGCTTGCGCCACCGTCGACGGGAATTCCCAGTTCGGCTTGCCCGCAGCATCGATCTCCAGGGCGATCCGCGGCTCGACAAGCGTGAGCTCGCTGAGCTCGAGCGCGCCGCGCAGCAGCGCAAGCACGGAGGGTCGCACGGTGACCGACTTCACCGCGACCATGGCGGCATTCTTGGAGCCGGGCACGTTGGAGAAACGGATGTCGCCGACGGTCAGGCGCGGCACCGGCAGCAGCGAGAGCGTCACCGGCCCTTCGATCGCCAGGTCCCGTCCGGTCGCCTTCTTCACCTCCGCGGCGATCCGCGGCTTGTAGCCGTTCAGGTCGAGCAGGAGCGGCAAGAGAAGCAGCGCCACGATCAGCACGCCCAGCACACCGCCCGCGCCGATCAGCACCTTCTTGCGCAGGGAAGGGGTCATCAGCTCTCCTTCGTGGCTCGCGAAGACACTAGCGTATCGCCCGCGTGCGCGGCATAGAGAAATCGGAGTCAGCCATGGCCGAGATCGTAAACCTCAAGCGCGCCCGCAAGGACAAGGCCCGCCGCGAGCACGACCGCGCCGCCGAAGCCAACCGCCTGCGCTTCGGCCGCACCAAGGCGCAAAAGGCGGCCGACGCGGATGCGAAGGACCGCGAGCGGCGCGCCCTCGAGGACAAGAAGCTCACGGATGAGCCTGCGTGAGAGAGCGCTCAAACGCGCCGACTTGGTCGGCCTGCCAGCTTCGTCGTCCCGAACGGAGCGAAGCGTCGTCGTGGGACCCGCTCTTTCCGGCAGAAGCTGCGTGACAAGGTCCCTCCGCTACGCCTCGCTACGCTCGGCTCCGGTCGGGACGACGGGCATTCGTATGCGCGCGCCCAGCTAGGCTGAGCCGACGAGCGCGGCGGCGATCTTGTCGACGCCGTGCTCGTACGAGAACCGGGTACGCACCACTTCCATCGCGCGCGCACCCAACTGGGCGCGCAGCTCAGGCGAGCACACCACCTTCAGCAGCGCGGCGGACAGGGCATCGGGTGCGGCCGGCGGTACCATCAGGCCGTTGACGCCGTCCTCGACGAATTCAGCGATGCCGGCGGAACGTGTCGAGACGATCGCCATGCCTTGATGCCCGGCTTCCTGCAGGACGTTGGGCATGCCTTCCTGGTCGCCGTCGGCCGCGGCCTTGCTGGCCAGCACGAAGATGTCCCCCCGCGCGTAGGCCGCGAACACGCCGGCCTGCGGCTGTGGGCCGAGCCATGTACAACGATCCGCGATGCCCAGGCGCTCGGCGCGCTTTACGACCGTTTCTGACAGGGGACCGCCGCCGATATGCTCGAAGCGCCAGTGAAGGTCCTTGGGAAACTTCGCCAGCGCGTCGAGCAGATCGTCGTAGCCCTTCTTTTCGACGAGGCGACCGACCGACAGGATGACCACCGGGTCAGCCGGGTCCGATCCGTCGCGGCGCGAACGGCTGGCCGGCGGCGCGGGAAGATGGGCGAGGTCCATCCCATGATAGACGAGCTGTACCCGCGACTGATCGCTGACCAGTTGCTTGAGGCGCCCGAGCGCGAAATTCGTGCAGGTGATCAGCCAATCCGCGTCGGCGAGCTTGCGGCGCAGTTCCCATTCCTGGCTGGTCCAGATGTCCTTCGCATGGCCGGAGCCGCTCCAGGGCAGGCCGCGCATGATCGCGGCGTAACGGGTCACCGACGCCGGCGTATGCAGGAAATGCGCGTAGAGCCGCTCGACGGAGGCCGGCAGTTCCGCCGCAAGCACCAGCGCCTGTCCCCACCGGCGCATCCGGTGGGAGGTTCGATCGCGGACCAGGTCGCTCAGGAAGCGAGCGCGCGCCTTGCCGTAACCCGGCAGCCGCCGCACCTTCCACCAGGCGCGCAGCACCCGCATCGGGTCGTCCTTCAGATACTGCGGAAGATAGGTGATCGGTGCGCGCACACGCGCATGCGTGGGATGGATCGCCGGATCGGTCCGGTAGCGCAGCGAGTAGATCGCCAGCTTGAGGCCGCGCGCCTCGAGCCCGGCCATCTCCTGGGCAATGAAGGTCTCGGACAGGCGCGGCCAGCATTTGACGACGACCGCCACGCGCGCCTCGTCCAGGGAGGGTGCGGAGCCGGCGCTTGCGCGTGCGAGCGTGGAGTCGATATTCGCCGACATCGTACGTACCTCAAATTACCGGGCGCTGGCCCGGCGCCGTTGTAGAGCCACGGCGCAGCCCTCGCCAGCACTCGCTGCGCTGGGAGCGCGGCTCTCCAGAGCCGCTCTTTCTTCGGGTTGTTACATGCCATGAGCGGCTGTGGAGAGCCGCGCTCCCAGCGGAACGCCCTCCGATATAGGAGCTACCGCTGGTTCGGCCGGGTGAGCGTCAGCCGGTCGAAGAAATCGCGCGTCGCCTGCACAGCACCCGGGCCGGCGACGGCACGCACGTTGGTCAGCTCGAGCCGCCGGCCGGTCGGCACGTCGATCAACGCCGGTTCGAGGGTATGACCGTCGGCGCGATCGACCAGTTCCATCGGCTTGCCGTTCTTCGCGGCAGGGCCGAAGCGGTCGCCCCACTGCTTGAGGCCGACGATCACGGTGAACAGGGCCGCGCCCTTGTCGGTCAGGCGATATTCATGGCGCAGCGGCCGCTGGCGGTAGGCGGTCTTGCGGAACACGCCGGCCTCGACCAGCTTCTTCAGCCGCGCCGTCAGGACGTTGCGCGCGATGCCGAGATTCTCCTGGAAGTCGTCGAAGCGGCGCACGCCGTAAAAGGCGTCGCGAACGATCAGCAGCGTCCACGGCTCGCCGACGACGTCGAGCGCCGAGGCGATCGAACAATTCATCTGCTCGTACGATGTCCGCCGCATGGCGAAAGTATAGGCTGGTGCCGACGCCGTGCAATCGGGGCGTATCAGTCCCGATGAAGGAAGAAATCCAGCTGGGCCTTGTGCGGCAACGCCCCCGCCTTGATGTCCTGGCCGAACAGCATGACCTGCTCGCTGTCCGGTCTGTAGGCCGGCCATGCCGGCAGCCCCTCGGCATTCGGGTCGCCGCTGCGCGCGAAGGCCAGCCAGTAGCCCATCATCGCGTCGGAGTACTTGCGGTCGGCGTCCGTCCAGGCGCGCGTCGCGCCGAAGCGGTTCAGCACATCGTAGGTGCCGTAGGCATAGGCCATCTCCGCACCATGGTACGCGCCCATCCTGCTGCCGGGAGTCTGTTGCTGGAAGCCGACGCCGTCGACGAACGGGTGGACGCGGCTGAAGTGATACATGAACACCGGCGCGACCCTCGACTGCTCGATGCCCCAGCGCCGCATCGGGCCGGCGAAGGTCCGATCGCGCATCAGCGCATAGCTCGAGGCGCGCGCCTCGTCCTCGGTCTTCGCAGGGTAGAGCGCCAGCAAGGCCTCGGTCTCTGCGCCATAGCGCTTGCGTGCATCGGCCTCGAAGGCGGCCGGCGTCAAAACCACGGGATAGGCCGTGCCCTCGTCGGCGTTGGAGCCGATCAGCACCGGCACCTTCATCTGCTTGCCAGCGGCGTAGGTCTCGATCGGCTGCTGCGGCAGCAGCGTGCCGTCGACCACCGGGCGCATGTTGTTGTCGCCGTTCACGATCGCGTCGCCACCCAGGTTGCGCAGTGCCTTGAGGGACGGCGCCTTGAGTTTCTCAGCCGCCGCGACGCCCGCCTTCTCGCCTTCGGCCAGGGTCTGCAGCCGGCCGCCCAGCGCATAGCCGCCGCTCTCGCCGATGGCGCGATGGAACAGCCCCTCGCTCTGCGGCGAGGCGGCGAGCAGCGCGATCGCCACCGAGCCGGCCGACTGGCCGTAGAGCGTGACGTTGGCCGGATCGCCGCCGAAGCGGGCGATGTTGGCCTTCACCCACTTGAGCGCCGCGACCATGTCCATCAGGCCGTAGTTGCCCGAGGCGCCGCCGCCTTCGGCGGTCAGTTCGGGATGGGCGAGGAAGCCCAGCGCGCCGACCCGGTAGTTGAACGAGACGACGACGGCACCCTTCTTCGCCAGCGGCTCGCCGCTGTAGAGCGGCAGCGAGGCCGAGCCGATTGTCCAGCCACCGCCGTAGATAAACACCATCACGGGCCGCTTCTCGCCGGCCGACGCCGTCGACCAGACATTGAGGTAGAGGCAATCCTCGCTCGACGGCTCCTCGCCGAGATAGAAGACGGAGTTCTTGGCGCGCAACGCCTGCAGGCACATCGGCGAGAAGCGGTCGGCGGCGAGATCGCCCTGCCATGGCACGACCGGCTGCGGCGCTTTCCAGCGCAGCGCGCGTACCGGCGGCGCAGCGAAGGGGATGCCCTTGTAGCTCGCCAGTTCGCCGGACCGGACACCGACCACCGCGCCACCTTCGACCTCGACGCGTGGCGGCGTGTCGGCCAGCGCGGTCCGCGCAAGAGCCAGCGGCGCGAGCACCGCGCACAGCATGACGAGGTGCGTCAAGCTCATCGTTCCCTCCGATTTGCGCGCAGCATGGCATATCGGAAGACCGGCGACAGCACAGCAAAACGCCCGGACCTTTCGGTCCGGGCGCTGGAACGGTTCGCTTCGGATCTGTCGGTCAGTCCCTGCTCTGGCCCATGAAGCTCATGAGGAACTGGAACAGGTTGACGAAGTCGAGATAGAGGCTGAGCGCGCCGAAGATCGCCATCTTCTCGGCCACCTCGGTGCCGTAGGCCTCCGAGTACTGCTCCTTGATCTTCTGGGTGTCGTAGGCAATCAGGCCCGAGAAGATCAGCACGCCGGCGGCGGAGATGATGAAGCTCATCGTGCCGGACGGGAAGAACACGTTCACCAGGCTGGCCAGGATCAGGCCGATCAGGCCCATGAACAGGAACTTGCCCATCGCCGTGAGGTCGCGCTTCGTGGTGTAGCCGTAGAGGCTGAGCGCGCCGAACGAGGCGGCCGTCACGAAGAAGGTACGGGCAACCGAGGCGCCGGTGTAGCGGAACAGCACCAGCGACAGGCTCACGCCCATCAGCGCCGTAACCGCCCAGTAGACTGCCTGCACCGCGCCCACGCTCATCGCGGCGCCACGGAAAGAGGTCAGCAGCAGCAGGCCGAGCGGCGCGAGCACCGCGATCCAGCCGAGCGCATTCAACCCGACGACGGCACCCCGCGGCGAAACCTCGAAGAAGAGCCCGGCGAGCTGCGGCGAGCTGAACAGGGCGAAGGCCACGATGCCCGACAGGGCCAGGCCCGACGCCATGTAGTTGTAGACGCGGATCATGTGGGCGCGCAGACCGACATCGAACGATGCCTGGTCGGCGATCACGCCACCACGACCGAAAGTGTTGAAGTTCTGGTTTGCCATATTCCCTAGCCTCCGAGAGACCTCGTTGATCGAGCCTCTTCGCCGCGTAATGTGGGCACGCAGCCCGACTGAATCAAGGACGTAAACGTGCTCTATTCAAGCATTCGTGGGCGCAAAATGCATTCATTCGTTGCGTAAAAGTGCCAGAGGGCGCTGCCGCAGCGCGGCAAGCGTGCCGGCCAGCCCGAAGGCCAGGGTCAGAGCGGTCGCCCCGAGCGCCACGGCCACCGCGACCATCGGCAGGAACGTCCAGCTCAGGTTCATCAGATTGCGCACGACCAGGTAGGCCGCCGCCGTCCCCACCGCCAGCGAGGCGAGCGCCGTGGCGAGGCCGAGGGTGGCGAATTCCCAGGCGAAGGTGCCGGCGATCCGCGCCCGGGTGGCGCCCAGCACCTTCATGACGACGGCCTCGTGGATGCGCCGCCGCTGGGTCGCCAGCATGGCGCCGGCCAGCACCAGGATGCCGGCGAGGATGCTGAGCAACCCGATCAGCCGGACCGCCAGCCCGATATTGCCCAGCACTTCCGAGGCAGTCTGGATCGCGTCGCGGATGCGCACCACCGTGACGTTCGGGAAACGGTCGGTCACTGCCTGGAAGATCTTCTCCTCCGCCTCGGGCGCGGCCTTGACCGTCGCCAGGTAGGTGTGCGGCGCCTTGTCGAGCAGGCCGGGCGAGAAGACGAAGACGAAGTTGATCGACAGCGTCTGCCATTCGATCCGCCGCAGGGAGGCGATCTTCGCCTCGATGTCGCGCCCGAGCACGTTCACGGTGATCGTGTCGCCGACGCCGATCCCGAAGGCCCGGGCAAGCTCGGCATCGAACGAGACGAGCTGCGGCCCGCGATAGTCCGCCGGCCACCATTCCCCGGCGACGAGCCGCGAGCCTTCCGGCGGCGTCGCCGAGTAGGTCACGCCGCGATCGCTGTCGACCGCCCAGCGGGCGTTGGACGGCACCCGCGCCTGGTCGACCGGTTCGCCGGCGATCCGCACGATGCGGCCGCGCAGCGACGGCACCTCCTCCAGCCTGCCCGCGCCCGGCACGGACGCGATCGTCTTCTCGAACTCAGCGATCTGCGAGCTCTGGATGTCGACGAAGAAGAAGGCCGGCGCGTCCTTCGGGATGCGCTGGGTGATCTGCTCGCGCAGATTGCCCTCGATCAGCGCCGTGGCGACCAGCACGGTGAGGCCGAGCCCGAGCGAGAGCATGACGATCGGCGTCGGCGAACCGGGCCGGTGGAGGTTGGCGAGCGCCAGCCGCAGCGCGGCAAAACGGGGCTTGCCCGCGCGCGCGGCCGTCCACATCAACCCGCGCGCCAGAAGCGGGAAGGCGACGAAGGCACCGATCGCGCCGAGCACGAACCAGCCCGCCGTGCGCCGCTCCGGCGCGACATAGACGGTGAAGCCCGCCAGCACGACGGCCGCGCCGGCGATCAGCGCCAGCTCGGCCAGCGCGACCCTTCGGCTGCCGACGACCGCGCCACGCATCAGCGTCGCCGCCGACACCGCCCTTGCGCGCAACAGCGGCAGCAGCGCGAAGAGCAGCGAGACCAGCAGGCCGAACATTCCCGCCGTGAGCAGCGGACCGGGATAGACGTCGATGCGCGCGCGCAGCGGCAGCAGGTCGGCGATCGCCGACTGCGCCACGAAGGGCAGCGCCGCGCCCGCGACCACGCCGATCACGACACCGAGCAGGGACAGCGCGGCGATCTGCAGGAAATAGACGAGGAAGACCAACCGCTCCGGCGCGCCGAGGCATTTCAGCGTCGCGATGGTGCGCAGCCGCGCCGTCAGGAAGCTCGAGATCGCGTTGCCCACGCCAACGCCGCCGACCAGCAGCGCCGACAGCCCGACCAGGCTGAGGAACTGGGTCAGCCGGTTGAGCCAGAACTGGATGCTGCCGCCGGCATCGGCCAGCCCGCGCACCCGCCAGCCGGCCTGCGGGAACTCGGCCTTGATACGGTCGATCATCTGCAGGTCCGTGACACCGGCCGGCAGGCGAAGGCGGTATTCCCAGGTCAGCAGGCTGCCCTGCTGCGCCAGCCCGGAGTCCGCGATTGCCGCCAGCGGGATCATCAGCCGCGGACCGAGGCTGGCGAAGGCGTTCACGCCGCGATCGGGCTCGCGGGCGATCACGGCGCGCAGCTCGACGATCGCGTCGCCGATCTTGAGGCGATCGCCCAGCGCCACGTCCATGCGCTTCAGGCCGGTCTCCTCGACAGCGGCGCCCCACACGCCGTCGCGCTTGGCGAGCGCGTCGGCGAGCGCGCCGCCGCCCTGCAGCTCGACCGTGCCGTAAAGCGGATAGGACGGCTCGAGCGCCTTGAGCTGGACCAGCGCGGGACGGCCCTCGGGCTTGACCGGACGCGCCATCGAGCGGCTGTCGATCCAGCGCGTCATCTCGCCCTGCTTGCCGAGCCAGGCGATCTGCTCGGGCGTCGCCTCGCGATAGAGCAGCGAGACCGCCACGTCGCCGCCCAGGATCTCGCGGGCGTCGGCGCGCAGCCCCTCCTCGACCGCCCGGCTGAACGACAGGATGGCGGCGATCGCGCCAACTCCCAGCGCCAGGCAGGCGATGAACAGCCGGAAGCCGCCCAGCCCACTACGCATCTCCCGCCGCGCCAGGGTGAAGGCGAGCCGCAGGTTGGTCATTGCGGGGCGAGGCGCGGCGAAAAACAAGGCTCTGCGCTGGGAGCGCGGCTCTCCAGAGCCGCTCTTCTTCGCAGTCCCACATCCCATGAGCGGCTCTGGAGAGCCCCGCTCCCAGCAACCCTATCCGAGCTATGGCCCCCCCTCATTGTGCCGCCAGGGCGTGCGGAGTGCGGCGGTCGTCGACGACGAGGCCGTCGGCGATGCGCAGGATGCGGTCGCAGCGCTCTGCCAGCGCCATGTCGTGGGTGATGAGGATCAGCGTCGCGCCCTCGGCGCGGGCCAGCTCGAACAGGAGGTCCATCACCTGCTTGCCGGTGGCGCCGTCGAGATTGCCGGTCGGCTCGTCGGCCAGCAGCAGCCGGGGACGGCCGACGAAGGCGCGCGCGACGGCCACCCGCTGCTGCTCGCCGCCGGAAAGCTGCGCCGGATAATGGGCGAGACGATGGCCGAGCCCGACCCTCTCCAGCGCACCGCGCGCCGCGTCGAAGGCGTCGGCGCGGCCGGCGAATTCCAGGGGCAGGGCGACGTTCTCGTGCGCCGTCATGGTCGGAATGAGATGGAAGCCCTGGAACACGATGCCGAGATGATCGCGCCGCAGGCGGGCGCGGGCATCGTCGTCGAGCGGCCCGAGATCATGGCCGGTGACCTCGACCCTGCCGGACGTGGCGCGCTCCAGCCCGCCCGCGACCATCATGAAGCTCGACTTGCCGGCGCCCGAGGGACCTACCACGGCGGCGATCTCGCCGGCCGCGATATCGAGCGTAATGCCGCGCAGGATATTGACCATGCCGGCATCGCTTGCCATGTCGAGATGAACGTCCGCGAAACGGACGATGGGATGCTTGATTGTGGAAGGCGGGATCGTCACGGCCATGAGTCTTGCCACTGGATATGGTCGTTTTGCGGCCGCGGTCAATTCGTTGCTCGCGCTTCTTTTGCTCGGCCTGCTGCCTGCTTTCCAGGCGCATGCACAAAGCGCGCCCGTCAGGATCGCCGTCCTCGGCGACAGCCTGGCGGCGGGATACGGGGTGAAGCCAGCGGAATCCTTCCCCGCGCGGCTCGAAGCGGCGCTCAAGGCGCAGGGCCGTAACGTCATCGTCATGAATCACGGCGTCTCCGGCGACACCACGGCCGGGGGGCTCGACCGCATCGACTGGATGCTGGCGGACAAGCCCGACATCGTCCTGGTGGAGCTGGGGGGCAACGACGCCCTGCGCGGCACCGATCCGGCGGTCACCGACAAGAACCTCACCGCGATCGTCGAGAGGCTGAAGGCGGCCGGCGTCACGGTGTGGCTGGCCGGCATGCTGGCGCCGCGCAATCTCGGCTCGGACTACGTCACGGCGTTCGACGGGCTGTACAAGCGGATCGCCGAAAAGTATCAGGTGCCGCTCTATCCGTTCATCCTCGATGGCGTGGCGCAGGACCCGGCTTTCATCCAGGCGGACGGCATCCATCCCAACCCCAGGGGCGCGCAGGTCGTGGCCGACCGGCTGCTGCCCTTCGTGACCAAAAACCTCGACGACCATGCCGCGACTGTTCATCGCCCTGCCCGTCCCTGACGAGATCGCCGACGCGCTGATCCCCCTGCAGTCGGGCGTCCCCGATGCCCACTGGGTCCCGGCGGAGAACTTCCACGTCACGCTGTGCTTCGCGGGCGAGGTGCAGGGCGCCGTCATGAAGGATCTCGAGGAGGAGCTGTCCGACATCGCCGGCCCGCCCTTCTCCGTCGCGCTGGCCGGCGTCGAGCAGTTCTCGACCGGCAAGCAACCCAAGGCGCTGGTCGCCCTGGTGGAGAGGAGCGACCGGCTCGACTGGCTGCAGCAGAAGGTCTCGACCGTGGCGCGCAACTGCGGCCTCTCGATCGACCGCCGCAAGTTCCGCCCGCACGTCACCTTGGCGCGCTTCGGAGGAGGCGCGGAGACAGGCCATCACATCGCCCAGTTCATGGCCAGCCATTCGACCTTCCGCGCCGGCCCATGGATCGCCGACCATTTCGCCCTCTATTCCAGCCGGCTCACCGGCAGCGGATCGGTCTACCGCGAGGAAGCGGCGTACGGGCTGATGTTCTAGCCGTCGTCAGAAAGTATGATATAATCATACGACTTACTCGTGCATGTAGAGGTTTCCATGCCCTTGGAGCGGATGACGATCACGATGCCGAGCGAGATGGCGTCCATGGTCCAGGCCGTTGTCGACAGCGGCGACTACGCCACCGTCAGCGAGGTCATCCGCGAAGCGGTGCGCGAGTGGCGGGCGAAACGAGTCA